>CAYTMK010000012.1:0-43394 GCA_964438885.1 uncultured Erysipelotrichaceae bacterium
AAAATTGTCTGTCTTTTGTTTTTTAATCGTCTTTTTTTGCCGCAGCGATGATACGTTGAGCAATATTATCGGGAACTGGATCGTAACGATCCATAGAGATGGTATAGGATCCAAGACCTTGGGCCATCGAACGCAAATCGATAGCATACCGAGCGAGTTCCATCATCGGAGCTTGCGCTTGGATGACTTGAGTATCGCCAACGGGTTCCATCCCTAAGATGGCTCCACGACGTTTATTTAAATCACCAATAATTGTGCCTGTGTATTCATCTGGAACGATTACGGTGATATTCATGATGGGTTCTAACAAGATAGGACGGGTTTTACTCATCGCATCTTTGAACGCTAAACGAGCTGCCATTTTGAAGGCCATTTCGGAGGAATCCACATCGTGATATTTTCCATCCAATAAAGTCGTTTTCACGTTAACCATTTTATAACCAGCTAATGGACCCGTTAAGGAATTATCGCGTAATCCGGCTTCAACTGCGGGGAAGTATTGTCTTGGTACGGCTCCACCAAATACTTTTTCTTCGAAGACGAGTTCTTCTTCATCGGGATTGGGCGCAAATTCCACAAAGACGTGACCGAATTGGCCATGTCCACCAGATTGTTTTTTATGACGGCCTTCTCCAATGCCGGTTTTTGTGATGGTTTCACGATAGGTAATCTTTGGATCTTTGAGATTGACGTTGGCTTTGAATTTATTTTTTAATTTATTGACGACAACATCTAAGTGTTGATCCCCAATGCCATAAATGACGGTTTCACGTGTTTCAGGATTGTTTTCAACACGGAAGGTTGGATCTTCTTCTACGATACGGTTTAAACCAGTAGAAAGACGATCTTCGTCGTTTTTTGTTTTGGGTTCTACAGCTTGTCCAAAAAGTGGTTCATCAAAGACGATAGGATCATTGATTAAACGCGTTCCTTTGGCGCAAAGGGTATCATTGGTCCGCGTGTTTTGAAGTTTAGAAATCGCTCCAATGTCGCCTGTAAAGAGTTTTCCGGCTGCAGTTTGGTGACGACCTTTAATGGTAAAGAGATTTCCTAGTTTCTCCGGTTTTCCATTGTTGCCATTGACGACTTGGGAATCAGAAGCTAGGACCCCAGAGAGAACTTTAACATAGGAAATACGGCCGACAAAGGGGTCCATGATGGTCTTGAAGACTTGCGCCGTCATGGTTTCTTCTTCTGCGGTAAGAAGTTCGACTTCTTCGCCTTCTGGGGTCTTAAGGGTGATTAAACCCTTCTCGGAATAAGCGGGGAAATAGGTGACAATTAAATCCATTAAGCGTCCAATTCCACGGGACTCAATAGCAGACCCAGAGAAAACTGGAATGATTTCTCCAGAACGTACCCCAATACGTACTCCACGCGTGAGTTCTGCATCGGTAAATTCTTCACCCGAGAAGAATTTTTCCATAAGTTCATCATCACCCATCGCTACGGCTTCCGCGATTTGATCTTTGTACATGGCAATTTCTTCAGCCATGCTTTCGGGGATGGGTTGGGCCACAGAGTCAGAAGCCTTAGGCCCTTTGTGATACCAAGCTTTGTTTTTCAAGATGTTGACGGTACCAACATATTTTCCATCTTCGATGATAGGCACTTCAAAAGGAATAACAGATTTTCCAAATTCTTCATGTAAGCGAGAATAGGCTTCATCAAAGGATGTATGTTCTTCATCCAAACGATTGATGAAGAAAATGGCGGGTTTACCGGATTCAGTAGCTTCTTTGAAAGCCAATTTTGTACCCGGTTCTAGAGGATCTTTGGCGTTTACCACGATAAGAACAGAGTCGCCAGCGGCCAAACCAGCGGCTTTTTCTCCCGCAAAGTCCAAATATCCTGGAGTATCGATGAAGTTAATTTTGCATTCATCCCATTCAATGGGAACAATTGAAGTGTAAACTGAAGTACCACGCGCAATTTCTTCGGGATCAAAATCAATTAAGGAAGACCCTTCAGACGTTTTGCCAAAACGATCTGTAGCGTCTGTATAGTACAACATCGCTTCTAAAACAGAGGTTTTGCCAGCGCCGGAATGGCCTACGACACTGACATTGCGTACTTCGCTGCTATTATAGTCTCTCATAATATGATTTCCTTATTCTAGATCGCCAATAGCGGTTCAAGCTGGGCTCGGCAGTATTCTCTTACATAATCGAGGGCTTTACGACCTTGTTTGTCTGTCATGTCTTTATCAGCCCCATACACTAAAAGCTTTTCCACTAAGGATGGATAGCCACCATACGCTGCACGCATTAAGGCTGTGCAACCATTGTTGTCAAACAAATTAACATCGGCATTGCGATCCAAAAGCATGTTGATGGTATCGCGTTTGAAGGCGATGCAAGCTTCCATTAAAGCAGTACGGCCAACTTCATCTTGAGCATTGATGTCTGCCCCTGAATCCAAAAGCAATTGGATGCAGCGATCTTGTCCTAACAAAGCCGCACGCATTAAAGCAGTACGTCCATTGTCATCTTTGGCGTTCACATCCGCACCCATTTCGATTAGAGCTTTACAGATAGTCCGATTTCCTTTTTTTGCTGCTCCCATTAAAGCAGTTTTTCCAGCATTATCCGTGGCATTGACATCTGCTCCATTGTCAATCAAAAGTCTTACGATATCCTTGCGATCGCGTTTGGCTGCGCGCATTAATGCGGTTCTTCCATCGCCATTGGCATAATTTACGTCCGCCCCAGCACGAATTTGTCCGGCAGCCAAGGCAAAATCACCGTTTGCACAGGAGTCCCAGAATACTTTGTTAAAATTCTGATCCATTGAGTTTATCCTCCTAAAAATAAGCATCAAAAAGCCGGGTCGAAAATAGGAAGCGTGCTTTCTATTTGGACGCGCTTCACCAAAACAGGACCCAGCTTTATTTGGAAAGAAGATTTGGTTTGTTGTTGGATGATGTTGGCGACATTGCTTTTCATAAAAACCACTCCTTTCCCTGCATGGTTTCTAGTGTAAGCCTTTTCATCTTTTCTTTCAAATACTCTTCCAAAATAGACAGCTTAAAGACCGATTAGGCCATCCTATTCCATCTTTTGTACTTTTTTTCTTTTTTTGAGAAAATCTATAAAGATTAAATTCTTTATTTCAAAAGAAGATGAGATTGGCATAAAAAAACAGGCCTATTTACTCTACTTAGAACAATTCATGAAACGGCTGTGAAGTGTTCTTTATATACTCTTATAGGGACTTTAAGAGGCAGATCGAAGGCTCATAACTCAAATAATTGAAAAAGCGCTCCATAGAAGATGATAAGGAGATGATTTTGTGGTTGATAAGGTTCACAATTGGGAAGTGAGAAGGAATCTTGCTTTTAATACAACTAGTATTATAAATTCCATCATCAAAAAGGATAAGAGAAGATTTATAGAAGTGATGCTTCAGTTTTACAATTCTAAAGCCTATCGATCGCTTTATGAGGAGCTGTTGAACTCTAATCGTCCTTCTCAAGTAGACTCTAAGCCTTTTGAAAAATTATTTATAGATGAATTAGAAATTTCTTCCAGTGACTCCATTTCTTATCAAATAAATTATGAATTATTAGATGAAATGTTAAAACAAATGAAGATAAATAAAAAAGCTGGATATTACTTTCCAGATTTTAAAGCTCTTCCACTAAGAATTGAAAGGTATGGCTCCTATAAAGGATTAAGTGCTCTAGAAGTCATTTCTTTAGTTAAAAATAAGGAATATCAAAACAAATATATTGAAGCGGAGGTACGCAATAGACTTGCTTTGAGAATAGAGGATATGGTGAATTCGATCATTAAAGATGATAAAAAAAGATTTATAGAAGTCATGTTGCGTTTTTATGATTCTGATACTTATCAATCACTTTACCAAGAACTCTACAATGTAGCCTCAAGCTCTAATCCATGGATTGCTCGAAATTTATTTAGAGAAATAGACTATGGATCCTTCGAAAAAATGTTTATGGATGAAGTGGAGAGTACACCTGAGTATATTGACCCAATTCCTTATCCAATAAACTATGAATTATTAGATGAAGAGGAAGGGGAAGTTGTAATCGATGAAGAATTAGAACTTTATAAAACAATGTTTAAAGCAGATTTCGTTGGAAGCCTTCCTTTATTTATTTCGGGATATGCCTTTACTAAAGGAATAAGTGACCAAGAAGCGATTGCATTATTTAAAAAATATGATATTTTAAATTATCTAATCGACTTGAGTGCTTTCTTTAATATGGATGGTAGAGTGATTGAAGGAATTGATTGTAAAATAGAACATCAAAATTCAAACTTTCATTTAGAAAATACAAATGATTTTGAACCATTCTATTTCGATTTAGAGGAAATTTTTTTAATTTTAAGTTCTATATTGATATAGTGTCATTGACTAAGAACAGTCTTAAGCAGAGTTTGAGGAGCCAAATTCTGCTTTTTATTTCTCATTTTCTTTCGAAGAATTTCTTTTTTCATTCGTCAATCTATTTTTAAGTGATAAAGAGAATTATAATTTTACACTTAAGTGCTTCTAAATAATATATTAAATTTTTACTTTTTAAGTTTGAGATTTATGGTTGGAATGGTCAATTTTAAATTATCCAAATGAATCGAATCCTTTTAAAGAGATTTAATTATCCTTCTTTTTTATTTAAAAAGACTTAAAAGATTTTCTCTATATCCATCTCTCCATATCGATAGATAAGAAAAAACAGAGTTTTAGTCTAAAACTCTGTTTTTTCTCCATGTTCTGGAGTAATCAAGTTTTCTTTAATTTTTTAACCAAGAAATTCAAACTCCAGATTTTCAAAGGCGGCTGGACTTTCTTGCGTCCAATCAGGATGAAGATGGGCCCATCCTTCTAAATAATTGAGATACAAACTGAGCTGAAAAGTAGGAACTAGAGGAACTTGCAAGGCAAAATAGTCAAGTGCTTCTTGTAAGGCTTGGCTACTGACCTCTACTTCACAGCCTAAAAAGATATGGGCTTCCATGGTTCGGGTTAAATACACTCTCAAAGCATATTCATATAAAGCCTTTTTATTTTCTGGTAAATCGCTAGCCTCCCCTTCAATATGCAATTGTTCTCTTGCATCTCGTACGGCTTCATAGACCAAATACCAACATAAATCTTTACAAATCTTTTCTTTAATTGGCTCAAAGGAATCCACAGATACTAAAGGTTTCATGAGGTCTCCTTGCTTTGGGAGGAGGACCAAGGAATAAAAGGTTTAGAAGAAGTAGAGATCTTTTGGGAAGAATGAGAAGAAATTTCTGAAGTCCAGCTCATAAATTGAATAGGCAAATCACTTTCTTCAAGTGTTTCCAGTTGTTCATCGCTTAAATCATCGAGCGTGGCTAAACGGTTGGCTTGATGAATCATCACCTTCTCAAAAAAGTTGCGTACGGTACGTCCATTGGCAAAATTTTCATCCCGTTGATCGTACAATGTTTGGAAAATAGCTTTTACTTTCTCCTTGGCCGCATCCGAAAGACGATAGCCGTTTTTTGAAACCATTCCTTCAAAAATGGCCATGAGTTCTTCTGGTTTATAATCTGGAAAATCGATAAATTTATTAAAACGCGATTTTAATCCTGGATTAGAACCCAAAAATTCTTTCATGGGTTCGGGATATCCCGCCACAATCACAGCCAAGTCGTCTCGATGGTTTTCCATTTCCACCAAAAGCGTATCGACAGCTTCATAGCCAAAATCGTGCTTATCTTTTCCTGCGGTAAGAGCATAGGCTTCATCCACAAAAAGAACGCCTCCAAGAGCAGAATTTACCACTTCTTGAGTTTTAATAGCCGTTTGGCCCACATATCCTCCAACCAGTTCAGAACGATCTACTTCTACAAGTTGTCCTTTACTTAAAGCGCCCAAAGCGTGGTAGATTTTAGCCAACAAACGAGCCACAGTGGTTTTTCCCGTTCCAGGATTTCCTGTAAAGACCAAATGCATTGAAACAGGAATATCTTTCATTTGACGTTCTTTGCGAATACGTCGAATTTTCAATAAATTGATAAGGCTTTTGACATCGTCTTTGACACTTTGAAGCCCAGTCAATTCGTTGAGTTGAGCCAATAAATCATCTACACTTTCTTCTTGTTCTCTTTCTTGCTCTTTATTTTGGGCTGCTTTTTCTAAAGTGCGTTTTGGATCTTCTGTATTGGGCAAATTGAGTAAGTCACTAGGTTGCATGAAAAGAGATTCGTCTTTAAGAGGAGAGGAAAAAAATTTCGGAGACTTCGAGCGATTTTTACTTTTTTGTTGATGGACCCAATTTTCCAAGCCCAAAATGTAAATATCACGATCTAAATCCTCCAAAGCTCCTTTGGAAAGAGAATATAATTGCAGATTTTCACCAATCAGACGGAAAACCGCAATTACTTGTTCTTGATAGCTAGGGGAAGCTCCAGGTCTTTTTTGGTCGGCTTGTTGAGCGGCTTTTAAAAGAGTGGGAATAAGCTGACTAAATTGGGCTTCATGGAGTTGTAAACGACGACTGAGTTCATTGAGATCACTGGCTTGGTAGTCGGTTTGAACGACTTGATTGATGTACTTAGCTCGCTTATCAGTAATTGGACCGGCAGATTCGGATAAGTATAACAAGTAGGATAACATTTCGATTTGGTATTGTTTGGCTAAACTTTGCCCTAACAATTTGGAAAATGTAGGGTCTATTTGGTCAAAGAGATGGGCTAATTGTTCTCCAGCCTGAAAAGCGGCTATAGCGTTTTGAAGCATTTGATTCATAGGTATATCCCTCGATTCTTAGTCTTTGGCTTAAAAAGCTCTGAAGGACAGGATTGGTTTCATTTTAACAGACCAGTTATAAACCAAAAGAAAGGCTAAACATAAAAAAAGCAAAAGCCGAAATGACTTTTGCCAAGTTAACGCGTATAAAAAGCAATCCCCTCGTATTTCCAACCATCCTTCATCATTTGAACGCATTCATCATAAGAATAGGTAAAATGGTGGGTACCTGTTTTTGCATTTGGATTGTATAAACGATAGACGGGAAGATCTTCTTCATTGGAAGAGCTATACCAAGCAATCCCTTCATCATTCCAACCTACTTTTACCAATTCTTGGACTTCATTTTTACTCAATGTATAGTGGTGATCCCCAGCTACTGGATTAAAGACCCGATATAAAGGAGTCCCTGTTTCCGCTTTTTCATTGTTCCAAGCAACTCCTTCATCCTTCCAATCGGTAGCGATCAAGTGTTTCGCTTCGGTTAAAGAAGGGGTATAGAAGTGTTCAGTAGAAGTAGGGTTATAAACTCGATAGACTGGTGTTTCAATAGTTGGAACCCGCTTATCATTTTCACTAGGATATTCAGGAAGGGTAGAACTTGTCGATTCTCTAGTCCAATCTTGAATAGTTTGAAGAACATAATCATCAATCATGGTTCCACCATTCATTTGATTGTTCGTCATTCCAAAAGTATGAATTCCAATGACTTCATTGTTTGCATTCAAAATGGGCGATCCACTTTGTCCCGGCTGGGTATCGACATTATGATAAATGATGCGGTTGTTGTTTGCATTGTAGCTGTCAAAAATTCCATAACCTTTTTTGGGGGTAAGAGTGGTTAATCGATCCCCTGCTTGATAAGGATAGCCTGCAATCATAATCTGTTGATGAACATTTTCTACAGCATTGTGGCTCAAAGATAAAATACCTGGTTTTTGACCCATAGGTGTATCCAATGTGATCAATCCAAAGTCTTGGTCCATAGAATGGCTATTGATCCATTTAGAGGTGACATGAAAGTTTTTTTGTGTCACTGTTACTGCTCCATAAGGCAAGCGTCCATCGGAATCAGAAGCTGGATAAATATCGATGGAAGAAGCCATCCCACCATAGTTTTTGTCGTAGAGACAATGGCCTGCCGTTAAAATTTGATTGTCACTGATAAAAAAACCCGTGCCAACAAATGAACGATCGACTTTATCATTTCCAGTGAAGTGAATTACAAATTTGCATAGAGCCGAATATGGATATTCTGTAGTGTCTTGAATAGGAACGCGTGTATCCTCTCCTAAAATGTTTTCTAAGCGAATGCCATCGTCATTGGTTTGGATAGTAAAATCTTCTCCATATATTTCAGAAGGATCCGAGGTAATAGGCGCGTAAAGAGAAGTGCTCTCTTGGCCAAAAACATGGCTTGGAGAAAGGAATAAGCCAACGCTCAACAAAGAGGCACAAATTGTTTTCCATGTTGTTTTAAAATGCATAGTTAAAGCAAAACGCTCCTTTCTTTTTATAGAGATTTACAAAGGATCCTCTATTTAAAAGGCCCTTATATTCTTTATTTTTAAGCATCGACTATCTTACCAGTTTCTTTTCAAGAAATCATCATTCTTTGTTAACTTTTTAAAATTTATTTCCGTAATTTCTTTAAAAGTCAAATCAAAGATTAAAATTTTCTTTCACAATTCAATTTTTAATACAAAAAGTAGACCATAAAGCCATAAGTAGGGACTTAGGCTTTATGGATCGAAAAAATAAGAAATCGTTCTGACTCTTAAAGAATTTTTCTTTCTTTCCACTGTACGATTGAAAGAATAAAAGAAAATTAAAAAAAGCCGGTTTTCCAAAAAAACCGGTTTTAAGTTAAGCCTGTAAGACATTTCCAAAACTGATCAAATGATCCCCTTGAAAACAGAGTTCGCCTGTCATTCCTACGTGTAAAGCATAGTATTGAAAGGAATTAATCCAAAATAGCTTCACTCCATTTGGGGTTTCAAAAGCGACTTCAAAGAGAGGATCTCCATCTGGATTCATTTCAGGCGTCATTTCGTCATAAACTCCACGTAAGGCTGCCACTGTAGCAGGCAATTTTTGAATTGCGCTCATTCGATTTCCTCTTTTTTCTTATCGAAGTCCACATCGATCACCGCTGGCTCAAATTCTTCAATCAAGGCGGGTTCAAGTTCTTCGACGAGGGTCTGTTCTTGGGGTTGTTCTATGATCTCTTCTTTGGAAGCCCCATCGCCTAAGTAATCAAAAGTGATTTGACGTTTTGGAATGTTGACATCACGTACTTTGATATGAACAGGCATACCTAAAGCAAAGCGCTTTTGACTATTCTCCCCTGTGAGAGTCATCGTTTCAGCGTCATAGTTGTAAAAATCATCTTCCATATAGCGCAAAGGAATGAGACCTTCAATGGTATTGTCCAATCCGACAAAGAAGCCAAAGCTCGTTACGCCTGTAATGACTCCATCGTATTCTTCCCCTACTTTATTTTCCATATATTTAGCCGCTTCTAAGTCATTCACAGCGCGTTCGATGACGACCGCTTCTTTTTCCATTTCAGAAAGATGCAACGAAGATTTTTCCATTTTACGCAAATCTTTGGCGAGAGTTCGCTCATCGTTTTTCTTATCAAAGACATGGGCACGAAGCATACGATGGATTAATAAGTCGGGATAACGGCGAATCGGCGAAGTGAAGTGGCAATATTCCTCTAACGCCAAGCCATAATGACCAAGATTTTCTTCGCTATACCGCGCTTTTTGCATTGAGCGTACCGCAACGGTCGATAAAATTTCTTTATTGGCAGGGTCTTCTACCGAGTTCAAGAAGCGAGCAATATCTTTAGGATCACAATTTTCTGGATCGATATCGCAAGGAACGTGGAGCACCCGAGCCATAGAAACAAGAGATTGTAATTTTTCTGGATCTGGAATTTCATGGACACGGAACATTCCTGGGAGTTGATGAGAATGCAGTTCATGGGCTACGGCCACATTGGCCGCAATCATTGCTTCTTCAATCATCTGTTCACTCCAACCGCGTTGCCGAACCACCACATCGACTGGAACGCCATCTGCTCCCAATACAAAATAGGGTTCCTTGGTTTCAAATTCAATGTGGCCTCGTTTTTCCGTTTGATCCTTTAGCTTTTTAGCCAGATCGGAGAAATCGCGAAGCATCTCTCCAAACTCTTCGTATTCGGGAGTAGTCGTCGGATCATCTAAGTAGCTATTGACTTTGGCATAGGTACAACGACCATTGGAATGGATAACGCTATCATAAATGGAATAATCCACCATAATTCCTTCTGGATTAAATTCCATTTCACAAGTCAAGGTCAGACGATCCACATCGGGATTCAAAGAACAAATGCCATTCGAAAGCTCAAAGGGAAGCATCGGGACGACGCGATCTGCCACATAGATGGATGTTCCTCGTTCATAGGCTTCATTATCAATAGCCTCTCCTTCGGGAACATAATAGCTTACATCGGCAATATGAACATAAAGCTTCCAACCACCATTAGAGAGTTTTTCAATGGAGATGGCATCATCAAAGTCTTTAGTGGAATCGCCATCGATCGTGACGGTCATCAAATCCCGTAAATCATGGCGGCCCGTCAGTTCATATTTGTGAACCGTAGCTGGAATTGAAGCCACTTCTTTACGCACTTGTTTATTGAATTCTTGACGGACTTCATTTTCAGCTAAAATAGCGGAAACATCGACACCTGGTTGATCTTCCTGTCCTAAAATTTCAATAATTTTAACTTGTAAAGGAGAAGCATATTTTACAACTTTAACCACTGCCTTGGTCCCTGGTTGAAGATCAAAAGCCTTTTTATTGACCACATCAAAGGAAGTATGTAAATCAACATCACTGCGAAATTTTAATCCTGCTCGGGTCATGATAAAGGTTCCCGCAATGCAAGTGATGCCGCGCTCGTAAATATGGACCACTTCATTGCCTTTCTCAGGATCGATTTTGACGAGAACTTCGTCTTTATCCATCAAAATACGCGTATTACGTTTGGGAACATATATTTTTTGATCACGATTGATAATGGCATAGTCATTGGCTGAAATGTCTCGCGCCCGACCTATAAACCAGTCTGGTCCATCAAGAAGGACATACTGTTCATGATCATTATAAATAAGCCGTTCGGCTTCAAGTTCATTTAAAACCACACCAAGCTCTTTCATGTCGGCGCTTGTTTTGATATGCATGGCCTTCGAAATGGCCCCTGGTGTCATTTGCTTATTGGTTTTGAGTAATTCAAGAATTTCTTCTTTCATACAAATATCTCCTTTTTGCCATCGCACACTCAAGAAAAAAAGGGCATAGCGCCCCTATTAAACGACTTGTAAAGCGATGACGAATGCGAAAAACAAGATTCCACAGCCGAGAGTTAAACGGCTGATCAATTTTTCGGGGCCTCTTTCTTTGGTAACTGCGAAAAGGTTTAAGTCTCCACTTCCGGTAAATGCAGCGGACAGGCCATCGGATTTTCCGCTTTGAAGCAAAACTAGAATAATGAGAATTGCTGCGTCAATCATCAATAGAATATTTAAAATATTTTCCATAATTTTCTCTTTCTAGTCCTCGGTCATTATACCAAAGCTCTTTGACTCAGCGCTTTGAGATGCTAAGAAAGTCCAAATCATCGAGGCTTTTAACCACATGATCGGGATAAATTTGAAACTTTGGAATGTCCTCTTCATGATGAACTCCTGTCTGGACAAGGACCGTTTGGACTTGGTTATTATAACCAAGGGCGATGTCAGTTTCTAGGTTATCTCCAATTAAAACCACATCCTCCTTCTTTAAATTAGCCTTGGCTAAAGCGGCTTCTAGGATTGGAGCATCGGGTTTTCCAATTTTTGGGCTTTCTTGGCTACTGGCAAACTCAAACATCTGGACAATCGCTCCATTTCCTACTTCAAATCCTTCGGGTTTAGCTAAAATTCGATCATAGTTGGTTCCAATGAGTTTAGCCCCATTTAAAAGAAGAGCTAGAGCTTTGGAATAAGTGGTATAATCAGCCTTTTTATCTAAGCCTACAAATACGAAATCGGGATGATCATCTGTAATTTCAAATCCCTCTTCTAAAAGCGCTTCTCGTAAACCGTTTGCGCCGACAAACCAAGCCTTATTTTTTCCGGGATAATATTTTCTCACATAGGCTACAGAAGCCATCGAGGAATTAAAAAAATGTTCGGGACGAATATGCTGATAGCCCATTTTAAGCATATGCTCAGTGTTTTCTTGTGGAGTCCGCATCGAGTTATTGGTCAAAAATAAATAAGGGATATTATGGTCATGCAAAAAGTTAATGGCCCGAATACCAGCCTCAATGGGCATGGTTCCTCGATACATGGTTCCATCTAAATCAAATACCATGGTTTTAGGGGATTTTTGGGTAGATGTCATTTCAGATTTCCTCCTCTTGAGCCCTCCGTATCCTTTGTTTCTGCCTCTACCTTGCCTCTTTTTAATTCCTTTTTCCTTTTGCATGCCCATAATGAGAAAAAGCTTTCAAGATGACTTGAAAGCTTTTTCTAAAAGACTTGAATTCCTCCAAAAGGACGAATTTGAAGGACTCTACAAGCGCCTTTTCCAAAAACATCATCCAATTGCGCTTGATATCTTTCGATTAGATTGTTTGGAACAAAGGCTTGAATGGTTCCCGCAAAGCCTCCTCCATGAATGCGATAGGCTCCCCGTCCTTGAAGGATATGTTCACTCAAAGCCAAAGCCAAAGCCAGAGCTTGATTTTTAGGATCCCGAATCGGATAGACATTTTGTAAATATTTAAAAGAAGAATTACCAGAAGCCAAAATCTCGTTTTCAAAGGCAATTAAATCTTCTTTTTTTAAAGCTTCTACAGCGTTTTGAACACGCTTATTTTCTTCAAAGACATGAAAGGCTCGAAGAAGCGCCCGATCATTTTTAAGTTCTTTGCGTAAAGTAGGAAGTTGCTCATAAAATTGGTGCTCATCTACTTCTCGCAAAACATCTTGCCCAAAATGCGTATTCACCATCTTCAGCTCAAGAGGAATCTCGGCATACTCTTGAACCAAATCAGCATGAGAAGCATGCACATCTGTAATACAAAGAGCGGTTTCAAAATCGGAGAAATCAATCTCTATACGCTCCATAGAAGGTTCCTCTTTGTTTTGAAAATCGATGTAGACCAATCCCCCTATCGAACAAGCCGATTGATCCATTAAGCCACAGGGCTTACCAAAGTAGACATTTTCGGCGAATTGACCAATACGCGCAATTTGAGCTGGATCGAGTAATCCTTCGTTGTACAAATTGGAGAAAATATTGCCAATCAAGACTTCAAAGGCAGCGGAAGAAGAAAGACCACTGCCTTGTAACACTTCACTTGTGATAAAGGCATCAAATCCACCAACCTTTCCGCCTTCTTCCTCAATTTTAAAAGCAACTCCTCGAATAAGGCCCTGGCTGGTTTCCATCTCTTTTTTATGAACGGACAAATCGGATAAATCAATGGCAGGAATATCGTAATCATCCGACAAAACTTTGATAATTCCATCATCTCGCTTGGCTACAATGGCGATCATATCCAAATCAATCGAAGCGGCTAAGACTTGCCCTTGTTGGTGATCCGTATGATTTCCAATGATTTCACTGCGTCCAGGAACAGAAATAACACAGACCTCTTTATCTCCGTATAAGTTTATGAATTTCTCTAACGCCTCTTCATATCGTTGTTTTTGAAGTTCAAGACGTTCTTTGTATAAGTTATGCAGTTCTGCATCTTTTTTTCCCGTTGCGATTTCGTCTTTCAGTTGGCTGGCTAACATCTTTTTTTTACTACTCATCTTTCTGCACTCTGAGTAGCTTACTCCTTCTATTTTTTCTTTAGTCCTTTTTAGGAAGCAAAGACTTTCTTCTTGGGGATATCCCTTAAGACTCTAATTTTCTAGGCACTGTGTTCAGAGGAAGCCCGGCCTTTTAAATATTTCTTTAAACCATTTCTTTCTTAGGTAATTAAAACTTTGGAAAAGAAAGGTTTGTTTTGATTTTAATCTGTGGAACGTTTTGGTTCAATACGTTTATAAAGAAGAAAAAAGAACCATTCTTATCCCCTCGTTTTTGGAAAGGAAAAACTGAAGAAGGAAAAAAAAGCGTCATTTCTGACGCTTTAAAACTATTCTTCGATCTTTTTCAAATCAACAAATCTTACATCGAGCTGCCGTTCATCTCCTAAAATATAAAGGGAAACTTTAGCCGTACGATTTGGTTTATCGATGGCTAAGATCGTAACTGTATTGCCTTTTAAAGGACCATTGATCACTTCCACTTTATCTCCTACTTCATAATCAATGTGAATTTCATCTTTCGATTGTCCTAAACGAGATAAAACGGCATCGATTTCTTCTTGAGCGACAGGAAAAGGTTTTGCGCCTTTTCCCGAGGAACCGATAAAGCCAGTAACCCCTGGAGTATTTCGTACAATATACCAAGCCTCATCGGTCATACGCATTTGAACTAAAATATAGCCGGAAAAGAGATTGTGCGTCTTTTTCGTTTCTTTTCCATTTTTGTATTCTGTTTCGGTTTCTTCGGCCACTACGACTTGAAACAAAGAATCTTCAAGCCCCATGGTTTTGATTCGTTTTTCCAAATTTTCCTTTACTCGATTTTCTTGACCAGCATAGGTATTTACGACATACCAATTGATGTTTTCGTCTGTTGTACTCATAGCTTATCTCCATCCTTATGCAAGATGGACTCCTTTCTCAGTCTTTGTGACTAGACTATAACACGCTTCGAAAAAGCAGAGTGGCTCTATGCAAAGCGCATATTTGTCTTTATATAAGAAAAAAGAACAGAAGCGCTACGCATCTGTTCTGCTATTCTGTGCCAAACGTGGCGGATTTTTAAAGAGAAACAATCCAGCCCACAAGTCCAGAAGCGGCAAATTCGCACAGAAAGAAATAGACACCAAACAAAAGCGTAAAGACTAACACCAAACCCGAGGTTTTCATCAACCCTTTAAAAGAAGGCCAACGCACTTTTTTTAGTTCGGCGAGAATTGCTTTAGGAGAAAATGTTGGCATCTGAAGCAAATTCGTGTCTTCCATACATTCTTTCCGGTCACACAAGAAAACTTAAAGGTCTTCTTCCTATGTAACTCTTTTCCTTTTCTACTTGGATTCTTTATGCAAAGTATGCTTATTGCACTTTGGGCAATATTTTTTGATTTCAAGTCTTCCGATCTGGTTTTTCTTATTCTTTTCCGTTGTATAATTGCGCGAAAAACATTCGGTGCAGACCAAAGTTACTGTATCA
The DNA here is from genome assembly GCA_964438885.1 of uncultured Erysipelotrichaceae bacterium. Lineage (GTDB taxonomy): Bacteria > Bacillota_I > Bacilli_A > Erysipelotrichales > Erysipelotrichaceae > Allobaculum. Next base: position 15,082 of record CAYTMK010000012.1, read on the forward strand.
GCCATCCTTAAGCCCCCCTTTGCAAGGGAAAAGTATAACATCTCTTATGAAGGCTTTCAATCATCCTGCTAAGAACTCTATTCTTTATGATGGAGTAGGAAAGGCTCTTTACAATTCTTTTTGACCCTTCTTTTAGGATAAAAAGAGACTGGGAGGCGCAAAGAGTCCCAGCCTGAAGAAAACTACCTTTTAAACTTTTGAAGTCTTTAACGATTCATAAATACGAGTGGCCTTTAATTTTGTTCGACGAACTTTGCTAGGGTTTATATCTAAAATTTTTGCCACTAAGACTTGGGAATAGCCTTGGCGCAAAAGCTCTAGCGATTTACACTCAATAGGATCTAAATGAGAGGAAAGCTGCTCGAGTACTTGATCAAAGGTGATCTTAGTAATGAGATCTTGCTCTTCTTGATGGGTAGGCTTATAAGTCGCCGTTTCCTCGATGGATAAAAGCTTGCCATCCTTATCAAAAGATTCATAGGGAATCGTAGCATAAGTTGGAATTGCTTTTTGTGCTCGACTGGCCCGTTGAATTTCTGAAATACGATGCCGTAAGAAGGTCACAAATAGTGAATAGAAATCCACTTGTAAATCCTCTCGATATCGATTAATCGCTCGTTCCAAACAAATCATAGCTTCACTTTTCCAATCATCGAGATCGATAAGCCAGGAACAATTTTTATAGGTTGTATAAATAAGTGGGAGCGATTGATTATAAAGTAAGTCAAAAGCTTCTTCATCATTTTGGTGGATAAGATAGAGAAGTTCGTTGTGATTGATCTTATTTGTCATGTGTCAGGACTAAACCTCTGTGCTCTCTCGTAAAGCTTGAATTTCGTATAACAAAATTCCGGCAGCCACCGAAGCATTTAGAGATTGGACTTGACCGCGCATTGGAATGTGCACTTTAAAATCGCAAGCCTCTTTAACGCTTTTCGACATCCCTTTTCCTTCATTTCCAATGACAAGAACCAATGGACGATCGTAAAGTCCTTTACGATAATCTACCGAATTTTCATCAAAGTCGCTTCCCGCTACCCAATAACCTTGCTCTTTTAATTTTTTAAGCGCTTGGGCCATACTCGAGACGCTTGCCACAGGAACTGAATACGCTGCGCCAGCTGAGGTTTTGATTGCAGCCGGAGTTAGCCCTGCGCCTTTATGGCGACATAAAATGACTCCACTTGCGCCTGCCGCATCGGCTGAGCGTAAAATAGCTCCAACATTGTGTGGGTCCTGAATTTCATCAAGAGCCACTAAAAGAGACTGCTTTCCAGTGACCTCTTCTTTGGCTTGAGCCTTTTCGATGAGTTCATCTAGACTTAAAGTGGGCATATCTTTCACTCGAGCTGCAATTCCTTGATGGACTCCTCGATCGGTAAGCTTATCCATTTCCCTTTTAGACATCGTTTTTAAGCGAATTGACTTAGGCAAAGCAGAGAGAATTTTTTGAATTCGACCATCCACAGCACCATTTTGGACATAGAGTTCGACAATTTCTTGGGGATTTTCTTGCAATGTTTCAAAAACATTTTTTCCATAAACGATCATAATGTATCTCCAATCTCCATGCAGACTTCTAAGAGGGCTTCCATGCGCTCTTCATGATGGTACAAATACAAATATCCAAACAAAGCTTCTAAGCCAGTCGCTTTTAAATAGGTCTTCAAATCAGCGTTTTTGGCCGCACTTTTGACATGCGCATTGCGCCCGCGACGCACAATTTCCAATTCGTCTTCGTTTAAAAAATTTTGCTCCACTAAGTAATCCAAAACCTTTGCTTGTCCTACCGCACTGCACCGCTTAGCGGCTTGTTTTTGTAAGGTATCGGCTTTACGAGCACCTTGATCGAGGATCCGTTTTCGCACTTTCGTTGTATAAAGAGCATCTCCCATCCAAGCTAAGGTAACAGGATTTTCCATTACGATTTCCATTAGATCAGTCCTAGCTTCATTAATTCCGCTCGGCAAACATCCGCCGTTTCAAAGTCTTTTGCTTTTACAGCTTGTTTCCATTGACGATAGAGATTCAATTGCTCTTCGCTTGGAATAGAAAGAGAAAGTTCGATACCTAAGACTTGTAGCATGGCACAAATCGAGGCGTATAAAGCCCCAATTTTAGAGTAATCTAGATCTCGTTTGCGAAGAGCCTGATTGAGTTCCTTAATAGTAGCTTGTAAGGCACTAATGGCATTTGGGGTATTGAGATCATCTTCCATAGCTTGGAGAAAAGCTTTCCAAGAGGCTTCATCCTTGGAAGCATCGGGATTGTATTGATTCGCTAAGCACAGTTGAAAAAGGGCCTGGCGCAGAGGTTTTTCAATTTTTCCCAATTCCTTTTGAGCATTTTCTAAAACAGTCGGGGAAATGGTTAATGGGGCGCGATAATGCGTTGAAATCATCATCCAGCGGCAAGCTGACCCTCCATAGGTTTCAATGAGATCTTTGGCTTGAAGAACATTTCCTAAGGACTTAGACATTTTCACTTTGTCTTGGCCGACGTTGATCATGCCATTGTGAACCCAAGTATTCGCAAGTTGCGTCTGATTGCTCATACGAGCTTGAGCCATTTCATTTTCATGATGAGGAAATTTCAAATCCAAGCCGCCTCCATGGATATCAATGGCTGGCTTGCCAAATACATCCTGAATCATCACCACACATTCAGTATGCCATCCTGGCCGTCCTTTTCCCCAAGGAGAATCCCATTGAATGCCTTTATCGGTTTGTTTCCAAAGCGTAAAGTCTAAGGGATTTTCTTTTTTCTGATTCTCATCAATTCGAGCGCCAACTTGTAAATCTTCTAAGCGTTGATGGGAGAGTTCGCCATAATAAGGATCGGAGCTAACTCGAAAATATACATCGTGATCTTTTACATAAGCGGCTCCACTTTGAACTAAGCCATCAATAAACGAAATGATATGATCCATCGTTTCTGTTACACGTGGAGTATAATCGGGATTTTTAGCGCCAAGCGCTTTGCGTACTTCTTGATAGGAGCGAATATAGCGATCAGTAATTTCTTTTTCAGTTGTATTTTCTTCAATGGCTTTCGAAATAATTTTATCGTCCACATCGGTATAATTCGAAGCATAAGTGACATCATATCCTAAAGCTTCAAGCGTTTTACATAAGGTATCAAACACGACAATAGGACGTGCGTTTCCAATATGGGGATCATTATAGACAGTTGGTCCACATACATACATCGAGACTTTTCCTTCCTCCATTGGAGTAAAGGGTTCAAGCGCTTGGGTATAACTGTTATAAAGCTTCATAAATTCGAGGATTTCCCTAAGTAGGGAAGTGAAATCCTGATCCTCCTTTCTTGTTTCTTTTTCTTTTAGCGTTTGTCCTCACGCAATAAATCGGCAAACTGTTTCAATAAGGACTCATCAATTCCTTGTTTTTTCAAACTTTCAATATAGGCTGCATCCAAATCGTCGACATCTTTGGTTAAGTCATCGCGTTGGGTATCCGTAAGACGTTCTTTAATGGCCATATTTACTCCTTTCTTTTCTAAGTCAATCATTTATACGTACGTAAAAACAATCGCTTTCGTTCTTACATTGTACGAATTTTTGAAAGGTACTCAATCATTCCCGAATTGGCATTCTCTTTTCAAAGGACTCTTCTTTCAAAATTTTAAGTCTTTAAGGAAAAATGAATAAAAAAAAGAAAGAAGGTCCGAAGACCTTCTTTGGAGTTTGCAATGAAATTAAGCAGCTTTTTCTTGGTCGAGTTCAGCAAAGTGTTTGATTGTACGAACCATTTGAGAAGTGTAGGAGTTTTCGTTGTCGTACCAGGAAACAACCTGAACAAGAGTATTGCCATCGCCAGTAGGAGTAGCCATTGTTTGAGTCGCATCAAACAAGGAACCATAAGTCATACCGATAACATCAGAAGAAACGATTTCTTCAGTGTTGTAGCCGAAGCTTTCATTTTGAGCAGCAGCCATAGCAGCGTTCACTTGATCAGTAGTAACTTCGCCTTCTACTTCAGCAACAAGAATAGTTGTAGAACCGGTAGGAACAGGAACACGTTGAGCAGAACCGATCAATTTGCCATTGAGTTCAGGAATAACTAAGCCGATTGCTTTAGCAGCACCAGTGGAGTTAGGAACGATATTCACTGCAGCAGCACGAGAACGACGTTTGTCACCTTTTCTTTGTGGTCCATCAAGAACCATTTGGTCACCAGTGTAAGCATGAACAGTCGTCATGATACCGGATTTGATTGGAGCGAGTTCGTTAAGAGCTTTAGCCATAGGCGCTAAGCAGTTTGTTGTGCAGGATGCAGCAGAGATAATTTTGTCATCTGGAGTAATAACATCTTGGTTAACGTTAAATACTACAGTTGGAAGATCGTTTCCAGCAGGAGCAGAGATAACGACTTTTTTAGCACCAGCATCGATATGAGCTTGAGATTTTGCTTTAGAAGTATAGAAACCTGTGCATTCAAGAACTACGTCTACATCAAGGTCGCCCCAAGGAAGTTTGGAAGCATCAGCTTCTTTATAGATTTTGATTTCTTTACCATCAACGATAATGGAATCGTCAGTGGATTCTACTTTATCAGCAAGTTTGTAAGTTCCTTGAGTAGAGTCATACTTAAGCAAGTGAGCAAGCATTTCAGGTTTTGTCAAGTCGTTGATAGCAACTACTTCGTAGTTAGGATCATCAAACATTTGACGGAAGGCAAGACGGCCAATACGACCAAAACCATTTAAAGCAACTTTTACTGTCATTGTCAGTAAATCCTCCTTCAATACAGTCCAATTATATGGGAATCAGAAAGCGCTGTCAATTCAGGCAAATTGAAGACCAATGGCTTTCATAACCAAATTGAGACTCGTTAAAAGTACAAAAGATAAGAGCAAGAAAAGTCTATTTTCCCTTTGGGAATCGAAAAGTGGAGGGCTAGAAGATATGTCCCTTGTGAGTCTTAGACCAAGGAACATCTCTTTGGAAAGACTCCTCAAGGAATGGATAAGCAAAGACCAGACTAATCAAATATAATCCCTTTTCATGGTCCCTTTTGACTTTCATCTTTTGTATTTTAAAACTTTTTTTACTAGATGATGAGAGATTTACCTATTTTTTTGAAAACGATTTCACCAAGGAGAAGACTAGAAATTTTTCTAAAAACTTTATCAATTGATCACTACTTATCTTTTGAAGATTGACAACCTTTAAGAAAAAGTCAAAGTAAGAATAGCCGTTTTATATCCTTTTGTGATGAGTAGAAAAGGAGAAATTTTATGAATCAACAAGCGATTCTCGAATTATTAGAAAAAGATGCGCGCCTTACGGCTCGAGATCTTGCGGATATTTTGTTAGAAGAAGAAGCGGACGTACGCAATGAAGTGCGACGTCTAGAAGAAGAAAAGATTATTTGTGGCTATCATACAGTGATTAACTACAATAAAGTTTTGAAAAACGAGAAAATCATGGCCTTCATTGAAGTCGGTGTTCGTCCTATGAAAGATAAAGGCTATGACTATACAGCGAGTCTCATTGCAAACTATCCCGAAGTGGATTCGATGTATCTGATTACTGGAGATAGTGATTTTATTTGTCTTGTCGAAGGCAAAACCATGTTTGAGGTGTGTCGTTTTGTTTCAGACAAAATTTCTTGTATCGAGGATGTTCAAAGCACTAAAACATTATTTGTTCTGAAACAATACAAGCAATCTGGCGTTTTAACTGGTGCGGGCCGTGATGAAGCTACAGAAGATCGATTGGTGGTGTCTTACTAATGGCTAAGAAATCAATTAATCCCACAATTCAAGCTTTAAAGCCAAGTGGAATTCGTAAATATTTTGATTTAGCAAGTACAATGAAAGGAGTCATTTCTTTAGGCGTAGGAGAACCCGATTTTGATACGCCTTGGCATATTTCTCAAGCCGCTGTGGAATCCTTCCAAAAAGGGTTAACGCATTATACAGCCAATCGTGGCTTATTGTCTTTACGCCAAGAAATCGCTGACTATTATAAAAACCACTATGGGGTAGAATACGATCCAGAAAAAGAAGTGCTGGTTACAGTGGGTGGTTCAGAAGCAGTAGATTTGTCTTTTCGAACCATTTTATCTCCTGGGGATGAAGTCATTGTTTTAGATCCAAATTATGTCGCCTATGAACCGGCCATTTTAATGGCTGGGGCCAAACCTGTTTATATTCGTCTTACGCAAGAAAATGATTTTAAATTATTGCCAGAAGATCTTAAATCGGCACTCACAGATAAAACGAAGGCCATTATGTTAAACTTCCCAAGCAATCCAACGGGAGGAGTAATGACCAAAGAGGACTATGAAAAATTGGTTCCAATTTTAGAAGAGTCTGGCATTTACATTATTTCCGATGAGATTTATTCTGAACTTCTCTTTGAAGGGGAATTTTGTACTCCAGCGAGCTTTCCTTCTTTAAAAGATCAAACTCTTGTTATCAATGGTTTTTCTAAAGCCTATGCGATGACAGGATGGCGGCTTGGGTATTTATTGGCCCCTAAAGAATTGAGTGCCCAGCTCACTAAGGTTCATCAATTCATCATCATGTCAGCGCCCACAGCTGGCCAATACGCTGCTCTTGAAGCCTTACGTAGTGGCGAAGAAGATTGTGAACGAATGAAAAAAGAATATGAGCGCCGGCGAAATTTACTTTGTTCTCGTCTAAATGCCATGGGCTTAAAGACAAATGTACCTAAAGGAACCTTTTATGCCTTTCCTAACATCACTTCGTCTGGTCTTACCTCTGATGAATTTTGTATCCAACTGTTGGAATCCCAAAAGGTAGCTATTGTACCTGGAACGGCCTTTGGCGATTCTGGAGAAGGCTTTGTTCGGATTTCCTATGCTACTTCTATGGCCAATATCAAAGAAGCTTGCAATCGCATTGAAATTTTCTTGAAAGAATGCCAAGAAAGACAAGCTGCCCAAGCCGTAGCAAGAAACTTAATTGCTGAAGTTGAACAAGATTATGAGGCCGTTGCCCGAGTAAAGGAATTTGTAGAAGAGCTAGCTATCGTAGAAGAAGCTTTGGCAGATGGATTACAGTTTAAATAATTGATTGAATCTTCTAGAAAGAAAAGAGAAAGCTTTCAATCGAATTCGAAAAAAAAGAGGTTGTAATAGTCTAAGAGGTAAAAACTTGACTTATTACAACCTTTTTTTATAAAAAATTAGATAAAAATTCTGGCTTACTCATGATTTTTCTTATAAGAATTATAGCCTTTAAACTCATAAAAATTGCTTTCTCAATCCTTTTCAAAAAGATCCCAAACGAATAAAAAAAAGAGCCGGAATCGCACCGGCCATCAAAGAGAAAAATAAAAACCAAAAGAACACAACAAACTAATGAGTAGAACTTTTATATAATACTTTCTCTCACCCAAATTAACCACCTTTTTTTAGAGATGAATAGTCTCTGGTTAAATCTTTCTTTCCTTTTTTCTATAAAAAATCCCAACTTTAGCTTTTTCAACTCAGTTTTATTTCTCTTTTAAATGCCAAAGAATTTTATTTAAAGTCAGATTCTAAGAATTTTAAGTTCAATCTAGATGATTAATAGGATAAGAAATGGGATTCCCTTTTAAGAAATCAATGGCTTCTTGGGCTACTTTATATTTTAAGTCTTTATTGGCTTCTTCGGAGTACCAAGCCATATGAGGAGTAATGATCACATTATCAAGAGAAAGAAGTGGATTATCTTTAGAGATAGGTTCCGTTTCAAGACAATCTAAAGCGGCTTGGGCAATTTGATTGGTTTTAAGAGCTTGGACTAAATCGGCTTCGTTGACAATTCCCCCACGCGCTACATTAATGATGCAAGCTGTATCTTTCATTTTTTGAAAAGCTTTCTGGTCAAAAAGGTTTTCGTTTCCTTCAAGAGGACAGTGAAGAGAAATTATATCCGATTGTTTAAGAAGTTCATCAAAATCCACTAAAGGAATATCTTCGGTTTGTTTATCTTTTAAATAAGGATCGTAGACAATAACGTTAAATCCAAGGGCCTTCATTTTTTTAGCAAAGTTGCGACCAATTCGTCCAAACCCCACTACTCCACAAGTTTGAGTGGAAAAACGATGAATTGGAACAGCAGAAGTATAGTCCCATCCTTGATGTTTTACTTGGTCATTCATTTTCACGACTTTACGTAGCATAGCCAAAGCGAGAGCTAGGGCATGATCGGCTACTTCATCCACACCATAGTCGGGAACGTTTCCAATTTGAATACCAAGATCCGTAGCGGCCTCTACATCGAGCGTGTCTACTCCTACTCCATAGCGTATGATGCATTTTAAATGAGGACAAGCTTTCATCACCTTAGAAGTAATAGGCGCATATTGAACAATCAGAACATCCGCATCTTGACATTCACGAATCACGTCTTCTTCGGTATGACATTGTTTAAGTTCTAGAGGAATCCCAGCTTTTTCGAATTCCGCTTTCTCAATCGCAATGGATTGATGATCACAGTCCGTAATGATGGCTTTCATGGGAAAATACGGTTCCTTTCTTCTTTATTCTTGATCCAAGAAGTTCAATAAAATTAAAAATCACTTTATCCTAAAAACAAGTTTCAACGGGAAGAGCCTATTTTTTCTCAACTTAAAGATTGACCAAAAAGCTCTTAAAACTTTCTTAGAAAGTTGTATCGAGTGTATACCAAGCAATTCCCTCATCTTTCCATCCTACATGAAGCAATCCATTTTTTTCTTCTAGATCGGAAGTATAGTGATGACTTCCAGCGCCTTTGGCATTTGGATTGTAAAGACGATAAAGAGGGACTGAAGAGTCATTGGGTATGGCGGAATAGAAAACAATTCCTTCTCCTTTCCAGCCTACAGTTTGTAGAACTTCGTATTCATTTTGGTCAATTGTGTAATGATGATCTGTAGTATTGGGATTATAGAGACGATAAATAGGAATCGAAGAAGTAGTAGGTGCTAACCAGCCATATCCTTCCGCTTTCCAAATTGAGTTTTGAAGGCATACCTGTTGTTCTTCTAAGGAGTCTGTATAAAAATGTTCTCCTGTTTCCAGATTGTAAAGGCGATAGATGATTATCGTATTTGAGGGCAAATCAAGGACTTCCTGAAATGGAATTCCATATTTTTGCGCATAAGAGTAGGCTGCACTTGGCTGATATCCATAAATCGTAAGTTGAGAACATCCATAAAAAGCTGCATTTTCCGTTGAATTTCCCTCTATACTCTCAACGGAAAGAGGAACACGAAGGCTTAATAAACCGGAACAATTTTCAAAGGCATAACTACGAATGGTTTGAAGCCCACTTGGCAAATCAACCTGACTTAAACTTGAACAATCGGAAAAGACATAATGATCAATTTCTTTGAGCTGAGAGGGAAGAGAGATCCTTCGTAAATTTGAACATTGAGCAAAGGCATAGGGATCTATCGTTTGAATGGTATTGGGTAAAACCACTTCTTCAAGAAGAGCACAATGAATAAAGGCTTGGGCATTAATCTTTGAAATTCCAGATTCTATAATCACTTTTTTAAGATTGTACGCTTTAGAAAAAGTAGGATAAATTTGAGAGTAGTTTTTGCGATGCCCAATTTCGGTGACTCGATAGCGGCATCCATTAATATCTACACTTGCTGGAAGGACAATCACTTCATCCTCGTTTCCAGGGGCACATTCTACTGCCACATCATAAGAATCATCATAGACTTGGTAGCGTAAGTTATGGACTTCATAAACGGCCTTTTTCTCTTCATCACAATATCCACGATAAAATTCAAAGGTTTCTTTATAAGCAGAAGCATCTTTAGGCAAGATGAAAGACCATTGCTCAATGCGATTGGCAAATGGACTTCCTACTAGTTCAATTGTTAAACGGTTTCCATCAAGAGTATAGATAATATTTTGAAGGGGGAGGTCTTGAGTAGAAGTATGAAAAGTCGGTTGATTGGTTCCCTGAGAGTAGGTACTTACTCCTACATATGTTTTTGAAGTAGATTCATGAAATCCTAAATAAGGGAGAAAATCAAAAGTTCCATACCCTGAATCGCTTTTTAAAGTAAGCTTTGTTACCCCTTTAGCAGGTTTTGAACTAAAGATGGCTTTTTTTTGCCCATTGGTCGAGTCTACTAAAGTTAAGCCACTAAAATCAAAGTTTAGATAAGTGGCTTCGTCGCTTTCCCACTCCATTTCCTCAAAGTTTTCTTGCTCTACCTCTTGAGCAAAACATGGAATAGGACAAGGAAGCATTTCTAAACTTAGACTCAGTAAAATCAGTCCTATTTCCTTTTTCATCATTTTTCACTCCTTTTCTCTTAGTCTTTTATATTTCAAATATTCAAACTTACCTTATTTTCTCTTCTTTTAATTCGGATTTTTTTTATTTAAGTCTAAGAATAAAAATTGAGTTTCTTATTAACATTTTAGGGAATAATGCGTAAGCAAGGATTTCAAAGTCTGGTTTCTAGAAATCAAGGATTGAAGAGACAAAAAAGGTTCTATCCTTCGCCATGTTTTACCAGACAGAAAAAAACTAGAACCTAAAAAATCGAATGTGAATTGATTAATGTTACTATTTGCGGTTAAACTCATAAACTTATTTTGTCTGATTTCTTCAAAAAGGAGATCAAAGAAAAAGATGTTTTAACCTTTCCCAAAAGCCAAAATCTTTTTAAAGAGCACCTTATTCTCTTGGTATGATCAAGACAAATTAGATGAACCATCTCAAGTCTTTTTAGAAGATTGAGAGGAAATACGTGCCAAGGTAAATGGATAGAAGTTTGATTTATAGATCGCTCCATGAAATCAGTAAAAAAGACTAGTTTGACTCGTCTTCTTTAGAAGAAGGAAAACCAAATTTGAGTAGTATGGGCCTTTGTTCAATTCATCCCAAAAAATCTTTTTTATTTTTTGTTTTACCCTAGTAATTTATAGTCTAGAGCAATCATCTAACATACCAGACATATTCTCAACGGAAGAAGTATTCCAAGTAGATAAGTCTAATTTTTCTAAGCTAGAGCAACCACTAAATATAAAGGACATATCCTTAACAGAAGAAATATTCCAAGTAGATAAGTCTAATTTTTCTAAGCTAGAGCAGCCTCTAAACATAAAAGACATATCCTTAACGGAAGAAGTATTCCAAGTAGATAGGTCTAATTTTTCTAAGCTAGAGCAATCATTAAACATACCAGACATATTCTCAACAGAAGAAGTATTCCAAGTAGATAAGTCTAATTTTTCTAAATTAGAGCAACGATTAAACATACCAGACATATTCTCAATAGAAGAAGTATTCCAAATAGATAGGTCTAATTTTTCTAAGCTAGAGCAGCCACTAAACATAAAAGACATATCCTTAACAGAAGAAGTATTCCAAGTAGATAAGTCTAATTTTTCTAAGCTAGAGCAACTACTAAACATAAAAGACATATTCTCAACAGAAGAAGTATTCCAAGTAGATAGGTCTAATTTTTCTAAGCTAGAGCAACCTCTAAACATAAAAGACATATCCTCAACGGAAGAAGTATCCCAAGTAGATAGGTCTAATTTTTCTAAGCTAGAGCAGCCACTAAACATCCCAGACATATCCACAATGGAAGAAGTATTCCAAGTAGATAGATCTAATTTTTCTAAACTAGAACAGCCATCAAACATACTAAACGTATTCTGAACAGAAGAAGTATTCCAAGTAGATAGGTCTAAATTTTTTAAGCGAGAGCATTCGCTAAACATCCCAGATATATCTCTAAGGGAAGAAGTATTCCAAGTAGATAAGTCTAATTTTTCTAAGCTAAAGCATTCATTAAACATAAAAGACATATCCTCGGCCGAAGAAGTATTCCAAGTAGACAGGTCTAATTTTTCTAAGCTCAAGCAACGATCAAACATCCCAGACATATTCTGAACAGAAGAAGTCTCCCAAGTAGATAGATTTAATTTTTCTAAGCTAGAGCAGTCACTAAACATAAAAGACATATCCTCAACAGAAGAAGTATTCCATCCTGACAAATCAATCGATTTAACCTTTTCTAGAGAGCTAAAACATTTCCTATAAGAGCCATATGGTATAAAAGGCTCTTTCCAAGAAATATGAAAAATTTCTTCTGAATGGTCTTGTAATAGCTTTCTTAAATCTTGCAAAATATTTTCTTTTTTATTCGTTTGTGTCCCAAAGGTCAGACTTCCATAATCATTAAGAACCCAAGAAATGGTTCCAATAGTTCCAGATTTCATATTTTTCTTCTTTCTAGGGTGTAATTATTTTTCAATTGTATCTCTTTTTCGTCCTTAATACCTTAATATAAGGTACTTCTTACCTATTCTTATCGACTACTAGATTCAGAAAAGGACGACTCAACAGTTTTATAATCTTAAACACATCTCAAAATCCCATGTTAATCAATGAAAAAACTCGCTCAATTAAGCGAGTTTACTTATTTTTCAAATTTCGTTTTGATAGCTAAGTAGAGCTTAAAGATTTTGATCATCTGAGTGATTTCCATTTAGGTAGTTTTTAATATCAACGAAAACCTGATGAAAAACTCAGCTTTCGACTTTTATAAAAAGGCTACTCCCCCGTTTTTTCTAAAGTAATGGCATAATTATTCTTTTTTCCACGACGGATGAGAACCACATTGTCCACATAAGCTTGATCGCTATCAATAATCATATTGGGATCTTTAACCTTTAAGCCATTTAAAGAAATGGCATTTCCTTTAATCCATTCCCGCGCTTCTCGCTTAGAAGAGGCAATGTTTCCCTGAACCAAGATGTCTTCAAGCTTTCCCACTGGTAAAGCTACTTTCTCCATATTCATAACCGCTTGGCGGCGCTGCTCTTCATCAAGGTCTTGTAAAGAACCGGTAAAAAGAGCATTTGTGATCTTTAAAGCAATATCTAGCGCTTCTTGGCCATGTAAATCACGAACCACTTCTTCGGCCAATTTCTTTTGAGCAATTCGACGACCAGCATCTTCATGAGTTTGTTTTTCTAAATCACTAATTTCTTCCACGGAAAGAAAAGTCAATTTTTTCAAGTACTCAATGACTTTAGAGTCTTCTGTATTCAACAAAAATTGGTAGAGTTCGTAAGGACTTGTTTTTTGCGCTGAAAGCCAAACGGTACCACTTTCACTTTTGCCAAATTTGGTTCCATCCGCTTTCGTGATTAAAGGCATGGTCAATCCATAGACTTTGGTATCGGCCCCTTTTTTCTTACGAATGAGTTCGAGGCCAGAGGTGATGTTTCCCCATTGATCTTGACCACCAATTTGCATTCGACAGTTTTTATCTTCAAATAAATGTAAAAAATCCATTGCCTGCAACAACATATAGGAAAATTCAGTATAGGAAATACCGCTTTCCAGACGTCTTTTTACCGTTTCTTTGTTAATCATGTAGTTGACATTGAAGTACTTTCCAAAATCCCGCAAGAAATCAATGATGGAAACGTCTTTGGTCCAATCTAAGTTATTGACCATTTCAAAGCCCCAAAGTGAATCAATTTGGTTATGAAGGGCATTGTAATTATGCTCTAGGACTTCAGGCGTTAACATATTTCGCTCCCCCGTAGCTTTTGGATCTCCAATGAATCCGGTCGCTCCTCCTACCAACATAATGGGATGATGGCCATGCTGTTGAAGGCGTTTGGCCATTAATAAAGAGCTATAGTGTCCAATGTGCAAAGAATCGGCAGTTGGATCGGTTCCAATATAAAAGGTCAATTCGCCATTGTTGATTTCATCTTCAACTTCTGGTGAGGTAACATCGTTAATTAATCCTCGCCATTGCAATTCATCATACAGTTTCATAAAAATACCTCATTTCTACTAGAGTCAAAAAAAAAGCGCCCTATTAAGGACGACAATGCGCGGTACCACCTCAATTCACCAAACCTAACCGTTTGATGCTCTTTGCCAATAACGCCGGCTTGCGATCTGGACAGATGCTCCAAGGTGTAATTCCGCAGCCATCCTTATCATCTTGCACCTTCCGATGACTCTCTACAAAGTTTGAATCTGCGTACTTCTTCTCTTCGTTGCTTTGGACTTCATTATACAATCTTTTAAATCGAATTCAATGGACCAAAAAAGTCCCTCTATACTTCATAGAGCGAAAGATATACTTTTTATTGGATGAGACTATTTTATGGTGGCAAGAAAGAGCCACTAAAAATCAGTAAAATATTTACTTATTTAAAAGGAGAACCTTCTAAACAGTTCTAGAAAGTTCCACACTGTTTTTTTTTATTTTTAACCCTTCTCAAAAACAAAAAACAGACTGTTTACAGTCTGTTTGAAAAGAGCTTAGAGAATGACTTATTTGGCTACAATATTCACTACTTTTCCTCGAACGACAATAATCTTTTTAATCTCTTTGCCTTCAAGTTGTTTTTGGACAGTTTTGAGATCTAAAGCTAACTTTTTGAGTTCTTCATCGTTGGTATCCGTTGGAACATCAAATTTGCCGCGTACTTTTCCATTGACTTGAACGACCACTGTATGAGTGTCCTCAATAAGCTTGGATTCATCCCAAGTAGGCCAAGCTTCATAGGCAATGGAGTTATCGTGTCCTAAAATACTCGTCCAAAGCTCTTCACCAAGATGAGGAGCAAAGGTTGAAAGCATTTTGACAAAGCCTTCGGCATAAGGCCGATAAATGGTTTTCGTTTTGTAGGCTTCGTTGATAAAAACCATCATTTGGGAAATCGCCGTATTGAAATTGAGCGTATCGATATCATTGGAAACTTTCTTTACAGTTTGATTGTAAATTTTATCCAGTTTTCCATCGTTTTCGTCGAGATATTGGGCTTCGCTTGAGAAAAAGCGCCATACACGCTCTAACCAGCGACGCGTTCCATCAAGACCTTGTTCTGACCAAGGTAAACCAGATTCAAGAGGTCCCATAAACATTTCGTATACCCGTAAGGCATCCGCACCATGACTCTCGATGATGACATCGGGATTGACGACGTTACCGCGCGATTTGGACATCTTTTCGCCATTGCTTCCCAAAATCATGCCTTGATGGAACAATTTTTGGAAAGGCTCTTTTGTGGGAACAACCCCCAAATCATAGAGAACTTTGTGCCAGAAGCGGGAATACAACAAGTGAAGAACCGCATGTTCGGCCCCTCCAATGTATAAATCAACGGGCAACCAGTAATTTAACAGCTCGGGATTGGCAATTTCTTGATCATTATGCGGATCGATGTAGCGTAAATAATACCAGCAGCTACCCGCCCATTGGGGCATGGTGTTGGTTTCGCGCGTTCCTTTGACTCCATCGATTTCCACATTGAGCCAATCGGGACAATTCGCTAAAGGGGATTCGCCATTATCAGCTGGTTGAAAGTTGTCGGTAGCGGGAAGTTCCAAGGGCAATTCATCAATATCAAGAGTTCGCATCGTTCCATCTTCCAGATGAACAATTGGGATGGGTTCACCCCAATACCGTTGTCTTGAAAAGAGCCAATCGCGTAATTTATAGGTCGTTTTGGCTTGGCCTACCCCTTTTTCTTCAAGCCAGGCGATCATTTTGTCGATGGCCTCTTGTTTTCCTAAACCATTGAGCCATTCTGAATTGATGTGAATCCCATCACCAGTCCACGCCTCTTTTTCGATATCGCCCCCTTCTAAAACGGGAACAATGGGGAGATCGAATTTTTTAGCAAACTCATAGTCACGCGTATCATGAGCAGGAACCGCCATGATGGCCCCTGTTCCATAGGAAGCCAATACATAGTCTGAGATCCAAATTGGAATTTTCTTTCCATTCACTGGATTAATCGCATAAGCCCCCGTGAAGACTCCTGTTTTATCTTTATTTAAATCGGTACGTTGCAAATCAGATTTCATGGCGGCAGCACGCTTATAAGCAGCGACTGCTGAACGTTGCTCAGGGGTCACAATATCCTCTACAAAAGGATGTTCAGGAGCCAATACACAATACGTTGCGCCAAAAAGAGTATCGCAACGCGTGGTAAAGACGGTGAACTGCTTATCGTGTCCGTCGATATCAAAGATAACATTGGCCCCTTGGGATTTTCCAATCCAGTTTTTTTGCATTTCCTTCGTGCTCGAGGGCCAATCCACTAAATCAAGGTCTTCCAACAAACGATCCGCATATTTTGTAATGCGCAATACCCATTGACGCATGGGTTTGCGAATCACTGGATATCCTCCCCGTTCGCTTCGGCCGTCGATTACTTCTTCATTGGCCAAAACACATTTGAGTTCTGGGCACCAGTTAACAGGAATTTCATCGATATAGGCTAAACCTTGTTCATAAAGCTTCGTAAAAATCCATTGGGTCCACTTGTAATAATCAGGATGACTGGTTGCAATTTCCCGATCCCAATCGTAGGAAAAACCAAGAGCTTGGATTTGATCACGGAAGTGATCGATGTTTTTCTCCGTAAAGACAGAAGGATGATGGCCCGTTTGAATGGCGAATTGTTCAGCAGGTAAGCCAAAAGAGTCAAATCCCATCGGATGCAATACGTTGTAACCTTCCATCCGTTTTTTACGCGCTACAATATCCGTAGCGGTATACCCTTCAGGATGGCCAACGTGAAGTCCATTTCCTGAGGGATAAGGAAACATATCCAAAACATAGTATTTGGGCTTGGATAAATCATTGGTATCTGTTTTGAACGTTTTATTTTCTTTCCAATACTTTTGCCATTTTTTCTCAATCTCTTGATGATCGTACATGGTTTTCTTTCCTTTCTTATCCACAGTATTTGCCTAGACTTGATCTTTTCTTTTCAAGCCTTTGGAATTTGCAAGAAATCGTTTTTCGCATTCAGACGACATGAAACAAAAAAACGCCCTTAGCTTTCACTAAGGACGCTATGTGCGCGGTACCACCTTAATTCATGATCTTTTGATCATGCCCTCAATGCCATTATCGCCGGACTGCGTCAGCACTTTCGGTGAGACCAAAGAATGGATGTGCTCGCTTTCACCAACCGCTCGCTCTCTACAAACATCTCTTTTCTTTGTTAGTCCGAAAATTTTGCTGTAGGAACACACTAACAAATCCCTTTTCATTCGTCAATTTGACCAAACAATTGGTCTTTTTTTTCATTTGGATTTGTAAAAAATGAGCGTTTTCTGAAGAGCCTTCTTTAATAGGCTTTATCTTAAACTACATTTTGAGGATTTTGATTCAACCAACTAAAAAGATTATTGAAGACAATCTGACCTCGCAAAGCCATGGACTCTTGCGAATCAAAGCCAACATGGGGAGTCAAAATCACATTAGACATTTTTAAAAGAGGATAGTCAAAAGGAAGAGGAGGTTCCTGCTCAAAGACATCCAAAATGGCTCCACCAATGGTTTGATCGCGTAAAGCCTCTACCAGTGCTTTTTCATCTACTAAAGGCCCTCTTCCTGTATTGATGAGGATGGCAGAAGGCTTCATTATCCCGAGTTGTTTTTTCCCAATGAGACCTTGGGTTTGAGAAGTAAGTGGCAAATGAAGACTGACTATATCGCTTTGCGCCAAAAGATCTTCAAGAGGCAATTGCGCATCGAAGTTTTCATCACGAATCAAAGAGCGATTATAGCCAAGAACTCTACATCCAAAAGCTTTACATAAACGAGCGACTTCTTGACCAATCGCACCAGCCCCTACAATGCCTACCGTTTTCCCTTGAAGAAGTTGTCCACGAAGGCCCTCTTTGGAAAGTCCCATCTTTCCTCGGGCTTGTAAGGAAGACAATTGGCGCAAATTAAAAATTAGCTCACTTATAACCAATTCAGCAACCGCTTGGGTCGCATAGCCAGACGCATTGGAAATCGTAATTCCTTTTTCTTGAGCGACTTTTACAGGAATGTGATCCACTCCTGTAAAAGCCACATCGATAAATTTTAAATGGGGAGCAGCCTCTACTACTTCTAGAGGTAAAGGCATGTTGGCTAAAATCACTGCATCTGCATCACAGACTTCATTTTTGAGAATCTTAATATCATCAGTTTTAGGATAAGCCACAAAAGTATGACCTAAACTTTCAAGTTGATAAATATATTCTTCAAGTTCACTTGAGGGGATGGCTAAATCTTCAAGTAGGACAATTTTCATAACTCTTTCCTTATTGCGCTTTGGGCGTTTGACTTTTTTCCTTTTCTTTTTAGATTTTAATCTTTTCTTTATGAGAAAGATTAAAACTCAATATGAATGACTGAGTATTCGAAGGCAAAAAGAAAACGGAAAGCTGATAGACTGAAGCTAAGAAAGGAGTACTTCAATCCATGGCTAAAAAATTTTCTTCTTTGGATATGAAGTGGATCATATATGATGTTGGAAATTCCGCTTTCGTATTGTTAACCGCTTCGATCTTACCGATTTATTTTAATGGCTTGGCCACTTCACAAGGATTAAGCGAAGCTCAATATCTGAGCTGGTGGGCTTATGCAACGAGTATTGCGACCATTTGTGTTGCAATGGCTGGTCCTATTATGGGAACAATTGCTGACTTTCCCGATCAGAAGAAACGGATCTTCCTTTTTAATGCCTTAGGAGGTGCCATCTTACTCTTTTGTTTTTGGATTCCCAAATATTGGGTAGCCTTCTTGTTGCTTTTTATTGTGACCAAAGTATTATACTCCGTTTCTCTTGTGATCTACGATTCGATGTTAGTGGATGTCTGTGAAGAAGATCAGATGGATGAAGTTTCAGCTCGGGGATATGCTTGGGGCTATTTAGGAAGTTGTATTCCCTTTATCATTTCACTTGGCTTGATTTTAGGCCATGAAAAATTAGGCATCTCGATGAATACAGCCATGATGTTTGCCTTTATGCTCAATGGAGTATGGTGGGCTTGCTGTACATTTCCTTTGGCTACAAGCTATAAACAAACTCATTCTCTGCCCCGCTCAGGCGCTATTTTAAATCAAACCTTTGGCCGCCTAGCCCAAACATTTAAGAGCATTCGCCAACAAAAGAAAGTCTTCTTATTTATGTTGGCCTTCTTCTTTTATATTGATGGAGTTTATACCATCATTGATATGGCTACAGCCTATGGAACTTCTTTAGGTCTAAACCAAACAGGCTTACTTTTAGCTCTATTGTTAACCCAAATTGTGGCTTTCCCCTCCGCAATTTTCTTTGGGCGCTTAGCCAATAGCCGATCCACCGAATCCCTCATTAAAGTGGGTATTTTAGCCTATCTTGGTATTGCGCTTTTTGCCCTATTTATGGTGACGGTTTGGCAATTTTGGGTATTGGCGTTCGCCGTTGGTTTATTTCAAGGGGGTATACAGGCTCTATCCCGCTCTTATTTTGCCCGCATTATTCCAAAAAGTGCCTCAGGAGAATACTTTGGACTCTATGACATTGCTGGAAAGGGAGCGAGTTTTCTAGGGACCACCATCGTGGGGATGGTGACACAAATCACTGGAAAACAAAATATTGCAGTGGGAACTTTAGCCATTTTATTCCTCATTGGCTATTTTATTTTTTCCAAGTCGAGTAAGTTGGAAGATCCCATCTATTCTGAATAAGATTTGATACTTTAACTTAACAAAATTTCTAAAAATTTAAGATTTTTATGAAAAGCAGTTTGGTATACAAAAAAACTGCTTTTCTTTTTTGGGATAAGAGAAAAAAAGAATTTAAAAATCAATCAAAAACGAGCACAATGAAAAGGATTAAGGTAAGAATTGGCCTATTTTTCGGGCCTTTTTGATTGGAGATAGGAAAGATTTTCATAAGAAAGCGCATTTGAAAGTTCAAAAAGAAAAAGTGGAAGTATTCTACTTAAGTTCTTCTTTCTCCTTTTCCTTTTCATAAATATTTAAAAATAAAGAAAAAAGTAAGAAAAAAAGTAAGAAAGGAAAAAGAAAAGGTTTTAAGTAAGATTGGCTTTTGGAAAGTTGTTCTAAGTTTCTGCTTTATGACTCCCAAAACAATGCTGGCTTTGACCAGCCATTTTGGCACATCATAAATTTTGCGCAAAGAAATAATAAATAAGGGGGCGCAACCTTTCTGATGAGCTAGGAAGAAAGGAAACCGTTTTATGGCACATAAACCAACCCAAAAAAAGAAAAAAAGAAGGCTTAAAAAGCCCATTCGTATTTTTTTGCGCTTAAGCAGTGTCAGTCTTTGTATTTTAGCGCTTACTGGCTTACAAGCTAAATTTGATCTTTGGAACACTCTTTCCAATTCCAATCTCTTAGAAGTCCTAGCCCAAGGAATGGATTTTCAATTCATCGAAAACACAGAAAGCCAAGTTGAAACGATCCCTTCCATCCAAGATTTGCCCTTAATAGAAGAACCCGCAAGTAATCCTGCCCCAGCTTTAGAGGCAGAACCCATTGCGACGATTTTAGTGGATCCAGGCCATGGTGGCATCGATTCTGGAACCATTGCCAAAAATCCTTATAACGAAAATGAAATGGTCTACGAAAGCACCATCAATTTGCAAGCCGCCTATGACTTTAAAGAGTGTATGGCTCAAATCAATCCCCAAATTCGGGTGGTGCTTACCCGCCAAGGAGAACAATCGACCATTGATGAAGGATTAGAAGAGTTTGACGAAGTAACCGATTTAAATAATCGTGTGGCCATGATCGATCAATATCAAGCCAATTATTTTCTTTCTCTTCATTGCAATGCTTCCAAAAACTCAAACCTCTATGGCTATGAGCTCTTTGTAAAATCGAGCGATCAATTTTCCAACACCCTTGTTAACTATATCAAGGCTGAGTTTGATCAAATTCATTGGCCTTTAGGTAATGGAGTTTTATGGACCGATTATTATCCTCTCCATGTCGTGGACTATGCGAAGGTTCCTGCTATGTTAGTGGAAATGGGATATATGAGTCATGAAGGAGAACTTACTAATTTAATGAATACAGATTCAAGACGATCCTTAATGTATGGACTCGCTAAAGCTTATTCGGATTGTATTTTAGCTCATTCTTCTCTATTCACTCCTACTACTTGAAATAGATGGCTTACAGTAGGACTAGATAGCGTTTTTGTTGATAAAAAAGGAGTGATTCAATATTAGGAGCAATAGTCGGTGACATTGTAGGTTCGGTCTATGAATGGGACAATATAAAAACAAAAGATTTTCCTTTGTTTCGTGATGACTGTTTTTTCACAGATGATACTGTAATGACCTGTGCTGTGATACAGGCGATTATGAATGTCGGAGAACGAGATAGATAACTTTATCGATGGGATGAAGAAATTTGGTCGCATGTATCCTAATGCAGGCTATGGAGGCAGGTTTGGCCTATGGATATTCTCTGATGAGCGGAGGCCTTATAATAGCTATGGAAACGGCTCGGCCATGCGTGTTTCACCTTGTGCTTGGATTATGAATTGTGGATTCTGTGCTAGAACAGGATTGTGGCCTTCCAATGGTAGAGCCAGAGCCAGACTCTCTGCTGAAGTAACACACAATCATCCAGAAGGAATCAAAGGAGCTATGGCCACCGCAGATGCAATTTTTATGTGTAGATATTACTTTGGCGGATACTATGGCGATTATGAACATCCCATCAATGATGATCTGGCAGAGTGTAAAAGACGCATCAAAGAACATATCGAAAACGAATACGAATACGATCTATCTCGAACACTTGATGAAATTCGTCCTTCCTACCGTTTCAATGCAACCTGTCAGAATACGGTACCTCAAGCTATAATTGCTTTTTTGGAAAGTACCGACTTTGAAGATGCCATCCGAAACGCGATATCCCTTGGAGGAGATAGCGACACTTTGGCTGCGATTACTGGCAGCATAGCTGAGGCGGCTTACGGTATCCCAGATTGGATAAAGGACAAATCCTATTCATATCTATATATCTATATGAACCGCTAAAGGATGTCCTGAGACGATGGAAAAAGTTCATCTCTCAAACATGATTATCTTACGTAAATTTTGGCTTTGGAGTTGGCTTAAACTGTAGGGCTAATCCATACTTTAAAAAAAGGCTTTCAGTCGAGCATCAAGAGCTTCTGAAAGCCTTTTTTTAGTCCTATATCCTATTTCTGCACTTCTAAGTGGAGAAGGTTTTCAGAGTTGATTTTATCTATCCCTAAGCTAGTCTTTGAGAAAATTATGGTTCGCGATTGTCTTTTTCCATGATAATTTTTGTTGAGTTCTTTAAAGAAGCTCTATTCTATAAGAGGATCCGTATTTAGAGAAAAAGTAGAAAAGAAGTGATTCTTAATTCTTTTCTCTCCAAAAAGTCAAGGTAAAGATCTCGTCTTTTTCTTTATCAAGATTTTAAAAAGATGAAAAGAGTAAAAGAGCTAGAATTTTCCTTCATTTCTTTCTTTTTTCAGAAAAAGAGACTTTAGTTTTCCTAATCTTTTTCTCTATTTTTAATTATTTTTATTAATTTTAGAGAGCTAAAAAGAGAAAAAGATAAAAAAACGCAAACTTTAGGCTGTCGCCTTCAAAAAGTTCGAAAAGAAAACCCATTTTTCTTTATTTGTTATCTATAGAAAAGTCTTTATCAATCCTTTATAATGAAATAAATTTCATAAATCTTTGTTTTTTAAACAATCCCCTTATTAATCATGAGCAGAAAAAATTTGAGGATTTAAAGACCAAGGATGAGAAAGGAGACTGGTCTCGATGCGATTATTGAAACGAAATTCTTTTGTGATCAGTCTAGGGTGTTTATTTGGAAGTACTCTGCCGACCCTTGCCAAAGGAATAGAATCAATCTCTCCTTGGTCTGTCCATGCTGCTCAATCCACTGCTACCTTTGAATTAACCTATCTCGATAGTGCCCAATACATCGTTGGTCATCAGACTGTCCAATATGCTGGTTCGGCCCAAGAAGCGACTCTCGATATTAGCCATTTATGTGTGCCACAAGGATATTATTTGGATGAGGTGTGGAATAAATATACAGTGCGTTATGGAGAAGTTTGTGAACTTGAATTTCATGTTGCGCCTGAACAAGCTATTATCTCTCGTTCTATTGAAGGACTAGACGGCTATCATAAAACAGCCATTACACTTAATTATGTAGAAGCGTCTAATCCAAATCGGATTGTTGAATCACAAACGTTTGAACAACTGGATCGACTCGAAGGCTCCTATTTTTCCGTCTTCAGACTTCATCAAGACTATGAAATAAATGTTCCTCTTGGATATCAGCTCTCTAATGATCTTCCCGAAGTCTTACAAGGCTTACGAATTGGTCGAACTGATTTTTATTTAGAAATTGAACCCAATTTACCTGGAGTAGACCCTTTCTATTATGGAAAAGGAAATGGCGATGGAAGCCCAATTGAATCCAATCTTTCCCTTCAAGCAACTACGTTTTCGACTCCTTTAGAAGAGGAAAAAGATTTTCCAACCACATATCCACGCCTAGAATTCGATTTAGAAGCCTCTACTCCCGTTTATTTATTTTACTTAGATGAAAGAGAGCAGCTTATTGATAGCCAATCCATTTATTTTCCTGGTCAGGGATATGTCTTGTTACAAGAAGAAGATCTTCATCTACCCCAAGGATATGAACTGAGCGAACCATGGATTCCTTATTATACAGAAGATGGTGAACCGTTGACGGTTTCCTTAATGGTTTCTTCTCTTGATGAAAAAAAACAAGATTTTCAAAACATTGTAGAGTCATCCTCCTTGGAAGAAGAAAGTTTAGCCTCTCACTTAAAAAATCCTTCGATTCCACAAGGCCTTCAGCCTAGACGTCAAATCGCTCGAGAAACAGCTGTCTTTCAAAATGCCTTTTTCTATTTACTGTTAGCCATTAGTAGCCTCTTTGGCTTTCTTTGTTTAAAACGGCTTGTGCAAAATAAAACGGATTTTCACATGTGAGAAAATCCGCTTTATTTTACATAAAGACATTTCACTGCGTAAAAAGAATAATCTAATTTTTTTTAAAGAAATTTTTATTATTTTTCAGATTTGTATTCTACTTTAATGAGGCCACTTTCATCATAATAAATAAACATTGAAAATGTTCTTCCCTCTTCTTGATAACTCGTTTGAAGATACGTGGTATGATCCCGAAATTGAACAGTATGATTTTGAATGATTTCCGTGGTCGCTGTTTCCATTTCTTCCATTCCACATCGTCTGCGCCATGAAAGATCACCCGCTTTTTCCTTGGCTTTTTCTAAAATGGCTAAATCTAGGCTGCTTCGCTTTGAGGCTTGAATTAGCGCACTTCTGGAATGAACACAAAGAAGGCTCCAAGTACTAAAGAGCAATACAAAAGAAAAGAGAATTAAAGCTGGTTCGAGGATATATCCATTAGCCGACTTGGAACCGTTGGACTTTAGAATTCTTGATCCATACCAAGTCAATAGTCTGATTCGTTTGCTCAAAATATACCTTTTCAATATTTTCTAGAAAAATTTCATAGCCTGGTTTTTTAACCAATCGATTCTTATCTTGGCCAAGTGTTTCTTCTTTGCCCTGATATTCTAAATAAAGAGTTCCATTTTGGACTTGAGCACTTTTAGAAAGAGCAACTAGTTCACGAATTTGAAGAACACTAAATTGTTCTTGATCATCAATTTGAAGGTTTAAAGCCTGAAGCATTGTTTTAGCCTGAAAAGCACAAAGACTTGTAAGGAGAACGCCTAGAAATAGGCTGAGCAATAATTCACTCACCGTAAAGCCATTAAATGTAGAAATTGTTTTGGAAGGCTTTTTAAGAAGCTTTCTTAGGTTAAAGGTCATTTCTCTCCTGGTTAGGTTTCCTCACTCATTTCTATAGAAGTTTGAACACTCAATTGAGCACTTCTCGATAAAGTAGAGATTGCTCCCATTAATAAACATCCTGAAATCATACAAATCAAAAGGGCTAAAAGAGATTCGGCTAAAAGAAAGCCATTAGAAGGCCTTTTTTGTTGAAAAGAATTAGAAAGAATTCGACGAGAGAAGGTTTCTTTTTTAAACAGAGTCAATGCGCCCCTTTCCAGTTCCGAGTTGAAAGACAAGACGAACACTTTTATTCCCTTGAGTGCAGGTGAAACTTCCTCCTTTGGCAATATTTCCTTTATTGGTGAAAAGCAATACTTGCCCCGTACAGGAAATGGAGGCAGGATAATCCACTTTTCTTTCTGTAGTTTCATAGTGGTGTTGATCTATTACAATTTGGCGTGCTTGACGCATTTCAAAGGCTTTAAATTGTTCACTTTGAATGGAAAGCAAAAGATTTCGGGAAAAAAGAGATAAACTATCTGGTCTTGAGACAAAGGCCGTAGCGTGAAGTAAGATCGAAACGATCAGCAACACGACTATCATTTCAAGTACCGTAAAGCCATTGGCCTTTTTAATTGTGAACTGCTTGACCATCTTGAATGCTTACTGTCGTACCATCGGGGCATTTTTGTTGAGATTCTTTAAGGTATCCTTTTGAAATTAATTCAGAAAGACTTGTAGGAGTGCGATCTTCATCGATTTCGAAAAGCATAATTTGAGAATTCACGACTTCTAATAAAGCCCCACATCCTTTAGCACGAATAATTTTTTCTTTTTGTTGGATGTTAGGCAAAGTGATCAAAAGCAATAAAGCGACAACCAACATGACAATCATCATTTCAAGAATGGTAAAACCATTCGGTTCTTTGGATTGTTTCATATTAATTCCTCCACTTTTTTATAAGCGAAATTTTAAAAAGAAAGTGTATTTTTAGAAAAGAGTGTTCAGAAGTCATTGAAAAATCGAAACGAGTCAAATCTAGTGAAATTTAAGTTTTTTCAATATTGCTTTTTAATTTCTTTACTCTTTTATGAGTAAGATAAAAAAAGATCTTTCACCTAGGATATAAACAAGCCGAAAAGTTTAAAGCCCTTTATCTTTCTTTGAATCCCAGGATGAGCCTTAAATTTTCAGAAGAAGTTTTTGAAAACGAAAAATAGGCCTTCAAGACTGTTCAGATTTGAAGCGCCATCATAACCGCTCTGTCGCGTTAGGAAGAAGATCTATGTCTAAACTTGAAATTTATGGAACCTTTGGTCCAACTTGTCATTCCAAAGAAACTTTAAGAGCGATGTTAGAAGCAGGGATGAATGGAATTCGACTCAATCTCTCCCATTCCTCTTTAATGGATCATGAAGATTGGATTGAAAATTTACATCAAGCGTGTCAAGAAATCCATAAGGAATGTCATCTTGTCATCGATTTGCAAGGACGAGAACGACGCTTAGGTCAATTTGATTCTTTTGAAGTGTACCCACAAGACATTCTAGAAGTTCCCACTCAATTGCCGATTCCTTACGATGTATTGTCCCTTTTAAACCTTCAAGATGGAATATGGATTGGAGACCAAGACTTAGAATTGCGTCTTCAATCCATAAAAGAGAATGTTTGGTTTTTTGAAGTCCAACAAGCAGGAATTCTCGAAGCCCATAAAGCTATTCATTTACGCCATAAGGATTCAAATTTACCTATTTTTTCTGAAAAGGATTTGGAAAATTTCTCCTATGGAAATCAAGCAGGCGTAGATGGCATCTTGGTTCCTTTCGTTCAACACGCCAAAGACTTGCATAGTTTAAGACAAGTCTTACACCGATTTTTACCACAATGCCGTTTAATGGCGAAGATTGAAAATATGGTGGGGGTTCAGAATATTAAAGAAATTATTCAAGAAGCCGATATGATTGTTATCGCACGGGGCGATCTCGCTTCTTCTTGTGGACTCACTTGGCTTCCTGCCATTCAAAACTATTTAGAGAAGGTTTGCCAAGCGTATGAAATTCCTTATATGGTAGTCACGCAGATGCTCGAGAGTATGCGCCATACTCCTGTTCCAACACGACCTGAAGTCAGCGATGTTTTTCAAGCCGTTCAAGATGGGGCTGCAGCCATTATGTTGACAGGAGAAACAGCCAGTTCAAAGTATCCTATTGAAGCCATGTCTTGGTTTTGTACCATTGCGCATCATGCTTTAGAGTTGAAAAGAGATCCATCTTTGATTCAGGAATTGATAAAAAGCCTTTAGAGAAAGGACTCAATTCTAAAGGAAATATTTAATTAAATTTTTTAATCAGCATTTTAGAGGATAAACAGATATGAATTTTAATTTAATTTATAATATTCAATAATTTTAGACTGATTTGGCCAATTAAAGGGTTATTTAAGCCACTTTGTTGGGAAGACAAAAAGAGGCTGGTATTCTACAAGTGTCAAAAGAAAGACAAAAACTTTCTAAAAAAAATGAGGCCATAACCATCATCAGAACGTCATCGAAAGACTCACCCTTAAAAACCAACCGCATGCGTAAAAAATCTATCAATAGATCTTAAACTTTCCTAATACTAAGTGAATGTTCTAAAAGCCTGTAAAAAGTCATCTAAATATCTCATTAAACTTCTAAAAGAAGGTCAACGAAAAGCTAAAAATAGAACTCAGTTAAAGACGTCACGCATGACAAAGGATGCACAAGCAGATCGAGAAACAAGAAAAACTTGTTTTGGACAGTCTATCGCAAGGCTCCCTGATGAACATCATAAATGGTTAATGCCTCGTCAAGAGGATGCTCTTCATCTAAGTAGCATCCTCTTTTTCTTTGTTTCTTCGTACTCAGATGGTTTTAAAGAGAAAACTCAACATCTTATGAAAATTTATAAAATATTGATTAGACTAGATCTTAAACCACTTTTTCATAACGGTTTAGTCTTCCATCAGAAGAAGATGGGTTCAAATCGTTCAAAGAAGGCACTTTCCTAAAACCTCTAAAAATTTCTTGAAAGTCGAAACGGAAAAATTGGTAAGAACTAAAAGTTAAAGGCATTCTTTTGAAAGAGAAGGTCCTTTTACCATCTTTTTTAATTCAAAATCTTGGAGGAAATGGATGCTTAGTTTGTTTTGATCTCTTCCTTCACAAGGTCTTTCAAGAAAAACGAGTTTCTAAAAACCAATCCTGCTTGAGCTATCTTCTCTATTTTTACCGTTGCTTTTCCTTAACTAATATAACTAATAGTAGACTTATTCACTATTTATAGTTTGATACCCAACGGCTAGTATCTTTTTTCATCTACTCTTATCTTTACTGATCAGGGATACTTTGTGTTTCTCTCTGGTCTTCAAGTATTTGATAAGCAATAAGCGTAGATGTCTTTATATCTTGATGTCTTTATATCTTTTCTTCGATTCCTAGTCCTCTTCGTCCAATCACATACGCTGCTCTTTGATGGCCACTTATTTTTAATTCTTCTTTATATCGGTCTCCTATCTGACTGGTATACGCTGGATCCACTAAATATAATTTGGTTCCTGTTTTTATTGACATTCGTTTACTGAGTTCGATATATCTCGTATATGGAAAGAGATGTAAGATTCGATTCATTTTCTTACTATGGGTCACTATCTTTCTATGAGT
>CAYTMK010000013.1:0-42512 GCA_964438885.1 uncultured Erysipelotrichaceae bacterium
AGCTGGATGAGGATGATATCTCAGAAGAAGCTTCTATGAAGTCTTTCGATAAGGTTAGAAAAGCCATCAAGGAGCACAATAAGACGATTACGCTTTCTGTCGGTCAGTTAACCACAGGAGTAACCATCCCTGAATGGACAGCTGTTTTAATGCTGTCGAATATGAAAAGCCCCGCTGAATATATGCAAGCAGCTTTCCGTGCCCAGAATCCTTATACTTTCAAACAGAATGGTCATAACTTCCGAAAGGAGCGTGCTTATGTTTTCGACTTTGATCCTATTCGGACATTGACCATTTATGACCAGTTTGCAAATGATCTTTCTACCAATACTTCAGCTGGCAAAGGGAGCTTTGATCAACATAAAGAGAATGTACGAACTCTGCTGAATTTCTTCCCTGTACTTGGTGAAGACAACCAAGGACGAATGGTTGAACTAGACGCTGAGAAAGTTCTTTCAATTCCAAAGAAGCTACGGGCCAACGAAGTTGTAAACCGCGGTTTCATGAGTGATTTTCTGTTTCAGAATATCACTCGTGTTTTCAATGCTCCAAAAGCAGTCGTTGATGCCATTAATAAGATGACTCCAATTGCTGAAGGTGAATTCAAACAGCCAGAAGATGTTGACGACTTGTACCTAAATGATGAGGGAGATGTTGAAATTCCAAAAGAGGTGATAGAGCAAAAGACTGAGGACTTGTTCGGTGAGAAAATTTACGATGTTCAGAAAGTTGTCGACGAAATTTTCGAGCCTGTTAAAGACAATCCACCTAAAGAGGAGAAGGATCCTGTCTTAGAAAAGGCAAAAAACAACTTTACCAAAACAGTCGTGGGCGCAGTTATAGAAAAAGCCAAAGAAAAATTTGGAAAGGATCTTACTCCTGGCAGTAAAAGACAGCTGGAAGGAAAAATTACCAGAGATGCTACACGAAAGATTGATGCTTTAACAGAGAAAGATCGTGTTAATCAAAACATCATCGAAGCAGAACGTAAAAAGCACCTAAAGGCTGCAAAAACCGAAAATGAAAAGCAAAATATAAATCAGGAATTTGATAAGCGCCTGGAACAAACCAAGGAAGATTTCCAAACGGAACTTGGGGATACAGTTAAAATAGTGGTCAAGGAAGCTTTCGAGGATGTGACAGAAAAAGTCGGGACTGACAAACGGGAAAAAGAAAGTCAGGCTATCCAAAATACAGTGAAAGATCATCTCCGAGGTTTTTCTCGAACCATACCATCGTTTTTAATGGCTTATGGGGATGATGATACTAGGCTGGACAACTTCGATAAAAAGGTACCGGAGGATGTATTCGAAGAAGTTACCTCAATCACAACTGATATGTTCCGTAAGCTGCGTGATGGCGGAGATTTTGTCAATGAGGAAACGGGTGAAGTTGAAACCTTTGAAGGCGGAATTTTTGATCCCGTGGTATTCGATGATTCAATCAAGGAGTTTTTGAAAAAGCGGGATATGCTTGCTGATTATTTCGATGATAAAGGCAAAGGCGATATTTTCGACTATATCCCTCCTCAGAAAACCAACCAAATCTTTACCCCGAAATGGGTAGTAAAGAAAATGGTGGATGAGCTTGAAGAACAAGATCCTGGCTGCTTTGACGATCCCGATAAGACCTTCATGGACCTTTATATGAAGTCAGGCTTATACCCTGCTGAGATCATCAAGCGGCTTTATCGGTCGGAAAAAATGAAAAAACTATTCCCGAATGATAAGCAACGATTGAAACACATTGTTGAAAAGCAGGTCTATGGTTTGGCCCCGACAGAAATCATTTATAAGATTGCTGAAAACTTCATTCTTGGTTCTAGTAAAATGAAAGACATAGACCACCATAATTTTCGGCAGGTGGATTCTCTTCAACTGATCAAAGATGGAAAGCTGGAGGAGAAATTGGATGAGCTGTTCCCAGACTAAAGGAAGTATTTATATCATGATTAACCTATCATCCCCAGAATAGGTAAAAATCGGATATGCCACTGACATTAAGGGAACGGCTGAAGCAGTTGAATAGCGGTGAGGCAATTCCTTAGGCGTTCAGGATTTATGCAACCTATAATGTAAATACCATCTTGAGCGCCACACTGGTTCACAAGATTATTGATCAATTAAACTCTAATCTTCGCTCTGTGAAAGAATACCAAGGAATCAGGAAACGTGAATTCTTTACAAGGGACCTGAAGAAGCCTATGAAATTCTGGAAGTATGACCTCGATTCCCCAATTTTCAAAATACTGTTCTTCTCCAAATTTCAAGGCCTGCTGAGCAGCTTGATATGATTTTTGATCAGTCGGAGGAGCAGAGTAATAAGTAATAAACCTCGATAGTTAATTTTTGTAATTTATCCCTAGCTCTTCTAATCTTATTCTCTTCCAACGCATCGAAATCAACGAGTAAAGATAAATATTCATTTTTGAGCTTCCAAAGTGAGTGAGCACTACAATAATCATTTGAAATGATAAAGATGGAGATTCATGGAAGTACAGTGACGAGAGAAAGCAGGAAATACCTATTGCTCTCTCGAACATAGATAGAAGCTAAGCTGCTAAACGACGACGATAGCCAGAAGCCAAAAAATAGGAATTTGCTAGACAAAAAAGCCCTATTTCAACATATGTTGGAGTAGGGCTTTTTTAGGTTGCTTTATTACACCGCTGAATAGGCTTGGAACAAATGTGGCATCTCGGTGGGATTTTCCACATATTTAGCGTAATGAGGATTTCCGTGATAGATTTTATGACCATCTCGATAAGCACATAAGCAGGTTAAAGGCAGTGGTTTCCATTCTTCTGAATCGAGAGGAACCGTTGAAAAAAAGACTCCCTCATCTTTTCGTTGGGTATAAAGAGAATTGGGCGCATTGGTATGGGCATACAAGATTTCTCCATCATAAATCAGAAGATTGAGTTTATTCCTTGGAGCCATATGGGCAATGAATTCATCCAACAAATGGCATCGCTCTTTCCAATCAAGAGCTCGACCAAGTCTTGTTTGGTGGATATTGATTTGATCGATCAAATACAACAAGATGCGTTCACTATCGGTTTGACCAATTTGCCGATATTGATAAGGTGCTAAAGGAGGATAGTCAAAAATCGTGCCATTATGAATCAATACCCAAGAGCGCCCAAAATTATCTTTATCGAGAAAAGGATGACAGTTTTCATACTCGATATTTCCAATTGTAGCGTAGCGAATATGGGCTAAAATCGTCTTTCCTTCTATTTTGCTTTTCAAGTGTTTTTTTAAAGAAATACTCTTTGAAGCTTGGAGCGGCTCTTTTTCAATACAAGATCTTCCATCTTGAAAAGTGGCCAGTCCCCAACCGTTAGGATGATGATCGCTATGAGAAAAAAACTCCAAAAGCAACTCTTGGCAAGAAGTGGAGTGAGCTGCATTCATTCCAAAGAGCTCACACATCCCTTTTCTCCTTGAGTGCTTCTTGTTGGAGCTTTTGGGCGAGCTCTAGTCCCTTTTTCACAAATCCATCTTGAAAAGCTTCACGGATTTTCCAAGCATAGCGATTCTCTGCTTTCTCGAATTTAGCGCGTTGAAAGGCTAAGATTTTACCAATTTCTTGAGGAAAGCCTTGATAAAATTCCAACATTTGATCCAAAACCTCTAAGGCCGCATTGGCTACAGGTATAGTTTTTCCAGTAGAGGAGCCAATTTTTACAGTTTTTAAATCGTAATGTGCTGCATTTTTGAAGTTTTGTACAGCTTGGACTTGGTCTTGAATGGATAAAACTCTACGAGGCGTAGAAGCCAGCCAAACCAGTAATAATTGAGCAAACGCCACATCCCGTTCATCGATTCCAAATGGAGCGAGAGGATTTAAATCAATCATTCGAAGTTCAATGTGATCGACTCCCTCTTCACGTAAAGTTTTAAGAACATTCTTTCCTCTCGGTTTTAAACGAACGGGATAATACAGTTCAGTGGGAAAAGCGAGCAATCCTTGGTCGACATAGTCTTGGATGCTATCAACATAAGAAGATAGAGTAGAGTAATCGAAAATAGGGGAAAAGGAATTCCAATAGCCTAGTTCCGATCCTCTTGTAGAAGCCATGCCATTGAACTCATCGTTTCCAAAACATCCCTTTTCCATAAAGGAAGAATCCAACAAAGGACTTGCGGCTGTAATCGCCGTGAGAATCCAGCCATATTCCGCTACCCCTTGGGCAAGATCCACGTAAAGTTGATTTTTGTAATTTTGAAAATCTCTTTCTGGACTCAAGGCAAAATCGGCTTCTAAAAGCTCTTGAGAGAAGGAGTAATTAAAATGAATGCCACAGAATGTCATTTTGTAGCGACCATAGCGATTGGATAGGTATTGGCGATACTCTGTCTTAGAAGCTTGTTCATTTTGAAAAAAGGCAATCGGAATGTCTTCTTCATTGCGAATGAAAGCTGGATTGGAAAAAGGCCATAGATATTCAGGGCATTCTTGCTGGGCGAGTTCTCGCTGTATTTTTTTATCGTAAGCCTCTAAAAGAGCCACTACCTCTTGAGGAGAATGGGCCACTGGCGTATTGATTTCAACTTGGTTTTCGCAAAAGTCGCGCGTAATATGATCGTCTTCAAAAGAGGGATGTGGAGTGTGGGCCAAAAAGCCTTCTTCATCCACTCGTAGATTTTCTCTTTCCAAACCAAAGTTTCCACTTAATAAAAGTCGCCGAACATTTGGATTTTCAATGTGAAACATAGCCTTCTCCTTTTTCGTTTTCTCTTTGGTAATTAGTTAAAAAGTGGAGTGAATAAGTACCGATCTTGTGTATCGGGTAAAAGAACCACAATATTTTTTCCTTGATTTTCTGATCGTTTGGCCAGTTGAATAGCTGCCCAAAGTGCAGCTCCAGAAGAAATGCCCACGAGAATGTCTTCTCGATGTCCAATTCGTTTTCCCATAGCAAATGCTTCTTCGTTTTCTACAGGAATGATTTCATCATAAATAGTTGTGTTGAACACTTCAGGAATAAAGCCCGCTCCAATGCCTTGAATTTTATGGGCTCCAGGCTTTCCTTGGCTTAGAACAGGTGAGGTTGCCGGTTCAACCGCTACAACTTGAATGTTTGGGTTCTTTTCCTTGAGGTATTCACCTACCCCAGTTACTGTACCCCCCGTTCCGACTCCCGCTCCAAAAATATCGACTTGTCCATCCGTATCCTGCCAAATTTCGGGTCCCGTTGTGGTTTTGTGGATGGCTGGATGGACGGGATTGACAAATTGTCCCGAAATAAAACTATTGGGAATGTCTTTTGCCAATTGTTCCGCTTTGGCAATGGATCCCTTCATTCCTTTGGTTCCTTCAGTAAGAACCACTTGGGCTCCATAGGCTTTCATCAGTTGACGGCGTTCTCCACTCATGGTTTCAGGCATTACCACAATTGAAGCTAAGCTGATTCCAGTGTTTCCTGAGGTTGGTTCAATAATTATTGAATCCGGTTGAAGAAGACCTTCCACTTCAGCTTGATCGATCATGGCTTTGGCGATTCGATCCTTCCCACTTCCTGCTGGATTCAAATATTCCAGTTTTGCTAAAATTTTGGCTCCCAATTGCTCGTCTTGTTCAATATGGGTAAGTTCTAAAAGAGGGGGGTTTCCGATCAATTAATCGACCGAGGTAAAAACTTGACTCATGATCATTTCTCCTTAGGCCTTATAGAGTTCAAAAGCGAATCTTATTAAACCTATAAAAATAGTAGGTTTATATGAATTATACTGAAACCGCTCCCTAGGTCAAAAAAATTTTTTTCAAATGAGCTGGATTGCTTTTAAATTGGCTTAAACGTATGGTAAAGCCATCAATAAGGAGAAACTATGCTCATTTCGACTAAAGGACGCTATGCTTTACGGATAATGATCGATTTGGCGGAGCATCAAGCCGAAGGATTCATTCCCCTAAAAGTAATTGCCAAACGTCAAGAAATTTCAGAAAAATATTTAGAAAGTATCATTAAACTCTTAGTGAAAGCCCAACTCGTCACTGGCTTACGGGGCAAAGGAGGAGGATATAAGTTAACTCGCTTACCCGAGCAATATACCACCAAAGAAATTTTGCAACTCACTGAAGAATCTTTAGTCACTGTCCCTTGTTTACAGGAAAAGCAATGCTTGAGAGCTTCTTCTTGTCGAACTCTTCCTTTTTGGAGTGGTTTAGAAGAAGTTATTGACAAGTATCTTGAAAGTGTAACGATCTCCGATTTAATGGGACAAGATGAAATAGGAAATGATTATGTCATTTAAAAAGACTTAAGCGTTGAAAAATAGGGACGAGATATTTCGGGACTTGAAAATAAAGCTGTTGTGAGAAGAGAAAAATTACGTTTTGAACTAATTTTCAAAAATTTTCTCAAATACTTTTAAAATCCAGATATTTAGATTAGATAAACGCCTAAAATAAAACGGATGAGGTTTTCATGAAAATTGTTAAGAGAGCGGCCCGAGAAAATGGTGTTCTTACCGCTGACGTTCTCGATCGAATATGGATATCAAAAATTTAAAAGGTGTGGCTCTTGATTTTATGGCTCGTGGCTTCAAATGTTTATATTTTAAAATACAGCTTTGGCTTCAGTTCTAGATCAGTGTCATCCTGTCTTTCACCTATTCCTACTCAACATCTTTTTCCTGTGAAATATCATTTAATACAATTCACACTTTTTGCCAGAAATACGATTTCAGATAATGATAACCAAACCGTCTAAGCCTATCTAACTGGACGTTAGCTTTACTATAAACCATTAAAAGATTAAGTTTAAAATTTCTTTATATAAAGTGATTATAGAGAAAAGAAATTCCACCTTAATCGTTTGGTTTTCGACAAGTGTTATATAGTTAATCTTGCTCTAGTATATAGGTGCAATAAAGAAGATAGATGCACATAGTTTTTTTAGAAATCTAGAATAAAATTATCGCCGAAGCGTTAAATATAATTAACTATAAGTAAAATATATTTTACGTTAACGTTCTTCTATTGTATAATTGTAGCTAGGAGGATGAATATGGTTTTTACTAATATGATTGATACTCTAATAAATGATGATTCCTTACAAATAATGAAAAATATGCCGAATGATTGTGTAGATTTAATTATTGCCGATCCTCCTTATAATTCGTCAAAAGGTGGAGATTGGAAATGGGATAACAGCGCTCCCCTCAAAGGTATGGGTGGAAATTGGAATCTCATTCATGAGGATTGGGACAATTATTCATTGGAATCTTATTTTAACTTTACAATTACGTGGTTAACAGAAGCCAAACGAATATTGAAACCAACAGGATCAATATGGATATTTGGAACTTATCACAATATTGGATTTATAAATGTTGCCTGTCAAATATTAAATATTGAAATAATTAATGAAGTAATTTGGTATAAGCGAAACGCTTTTCCAAATCTTGCGGGACGTAGACTTACTGCCAGTCACGAAACTCTACTTTGGTGTCATAAAATGCCTAAAAAGCGCCAATATTATTTCGATTATGAGTATTCAAAAAACGGCAATTTCTCTTATGACGGGCTTAAGACTCCAGAAAAGCAAATGCGTACTGTCTGGGATATCTCAAATAATAAAGAAAAATCGGAACTTAAATTTGGTAAACACCCTACACAAAAACCCCTTCGAATTCTTAAAAGAATAATTAAACTGTCTTCTAAAAAAGAAGATCTCATTTTTACACCCTTTAGTGGATCGGGGAGTGAATGTATTGCAGCCAAGCAACTAGGAAGACATTACTTAGGAATCGAACAAAACAAGGAATACTTTGAATTATCTAAATTAAGAATTGAAGATGTAAAATTTGACGAAGATTCTTATGGACAAATAAGTCTTCTTAACTCTACAGGAGAATTAAATGAATGATCAAATTGTTGATTCTATTAAATTAAGAAAAAGAATGATAGATGTTGGAATAAGTAATATTACGGAGCTTGCCCGCCGGTCAGGAGTTTCTAAACCAACAATATATGATTTTTTAGAGGGTAAATCTCCTTATTTACCAACTTATTTAAAACTATGTAAAGTTTTAGGTGTAGACCCTGAAGAATTATTACAAAATAAGGAGATTCATGATGAAAAGAATAAACCCTGTAATTAAATGGAGTGGAAGTAAAAGTAGTCAGTGTGACCAAATTAGGAAGTTCTTTCCTAAAAAATTCGAGAATTATTTTGAACCATTTTTAGGCGGAGGGTCAGTTCTTTATTGCGCCCAACCGGAACAAGGCGTTTGTGGAGATATCTGTATTCCTTTAATTGAATTGTGGCAAGAAATACAAAAAAATCCTGAAACTGTTGCTCTTGAATATTCTAAACGTTGGCAACAATTACAGGATGAAGGGTATCAAGTTTATTATGAAATAAGAGACAGATTTAATAAAAATCAAAATCCTTTTGATCTTTTGTTTTTATCTAGAACTTGTGTAAATGGATTAATACGGTTTAATGATAAAGGAGAATTTAACAACTCGCTACATCATACAAGGCCAGGAATCTCTCCCGATCGATTAAAGAAAATTCTACTTGATTGGTCCTCTCGTATACAAAACGTAAAATTCGTTGCTTCTGATTACAGAGAATCTACAAAAGCTGCTATAGCAGGTGATTTGGTTTACCTTGACCCTCCTTATTTTCATACCAAAGGTCGCTATTACGGCACTATTGATTTCGGTGAGTTTATAGATTTTCTGCGCGATCTTAATCAGAGAGGCGTTTATTATATTTTATCTTATGATGGATTACGAGGAGAAAAAGACTATAAAGTTAATTTGCCCACTGATTTATATAAACGACATATTTTACTTCCCTCTGGCAATTCAGCTTTCAAAAAAGTTATAGATAAAGAAAGTCAAGAAGTATATGAATCGTTATATTTAAATTGGGAATGATAAATGAATTAACTAATTGAAAATTCTCTTGTTTTCTCTTTTTTAACTAGTGAAATGATTATATCTTTTACAGATTGTGCTCTCTTATTATTAGGATTTGCAATTATATTAATGTCCCAGCCTTTTTCTCTTGGCTTCATAACGAATAATAAGTCACAGTTACTATTTTTAAATACAGTGGAACTGGGAAGTGATTTGTTACTTAAATAAGCTGCGGCTGAAACAAAGTGATAATTACTGCTTGATAATTTATGACTTCCTTCAGACCAATCAAGATCAAGATTTCTCTTTTGAACGTTGGGGATATAGGTCATCAGCTTTTCCAAATAGTTAATTAAGCTGGGACCAACATTCGGCTCTAAATCAACTGCTTTTTCTTTAGATTCAATAACCAAAATCAAAGGTTTGTCGAGTTCCTTACAATTTATTTCTATCACATGATCAGGGCGTTTTCCGTTAATGTCTTTACTAATCCGAGGGAGTGAAAGCCAACGAACTTGACAGTTTCCATCATTCAGAGTCAAGCTGGACCAGTCTCCACCAGGAGGATTACACATTCCCTCGAAACAATAATTACTTAATGTTTTTGTAAATAAGAAATGAATAGCTGTATCAACGTCATCCTCTTGAAAGTCAGTAACTTTGGCATGAAATAAGGGAGAAGATATAACGTAATTTTTATCTTTATTTATTCTAATGGTTTGAAATTGTTTTTTTACGCTTTTGTTATGAAATACCTCTAGAATATCTCCTTCGGGTTTAATTTTTGGAGAATCAATAATAATAAAATCGCTAATAGCGAAAACAGATTTCCAAAATCCGTTTTTATCTGATAATTTTTTCGGATCGCTCTTCAGAAATAAATAATTAGTGCTTAATATCGGCCCATAAATAAAGGAAAGGAAATCTGTATTCTTTGAAGAGCACATAGAAGCTAACGGAAGAATTCCTCTATCTGGTCGGTTATCATCACCACGAGGTTTAAATCCTTTCATAATTGCAATGACTAAGTTATTTTTAGGATGACCAATTTCTTTGATAATCGAATCCGAAAATGCTGGGTAAAGTTTTTTTAATCTTAATGAGAAAATCTGCCGATATTTAGCTGGAATTACCCCAAAAGGAATATCTTTAGCTCCGCATCCGCTACTGTATTCTTCAACCAAATTGACAAAAGCCGCTGACTTACCATGATGGCCTTTGTTTGAAATTTTTTTTCTAAAACAGAAGTGACGATTTTCAGCGGAATAATCAATCAGAGATTTATTTGAAGCTAAGAGTTTTTGCCAATCAGTACTGGTATATTTTGAATTTCCTTCGGTTTCATCTGCTAAAAACTCTATAATTTTGTTGCTTTTTTCATTAATTTCTTTCTCTAATTCTGCGGTATCAAAACCCATCATTCTATAAACTAGATATTTACCTAATTCTTTATCTCCAAAGCTTTTTTCTGGGAAGGCATGATTGAAAGTATTCTTTGCATGCCTAAATTCTTCCGACTTGACAAAAATTTGTGCTACAAATGTATTACTAGTTTGGCAGTAATTATAAAAACTATATGGTACCACCGGATTCGGTAAGCGTAGCGATTTCCTCTCACGGCTTTTAGGATCTAGTTCATATTTTGGAAAATCAACAATATAAATATATGGACAAGTTGCTCTTGCAGTTGAATAGGCACGTCCACTTCGTTGCCATGCCTGATTTCCAGCTTGAATTGCACTGCAAAATTCAATGGCTAATAAAATTTCCTCTGAAACACTTTTTTCAGTTTTAACACTTGTGATGATAGCATCTGGAGTTTCATTGAGAAAACTGCCGTTTTCTCCAAGAACGGTAAAAATATTATTTGGCCATCTGCTTCTACCTTTCTTATTAAACCCAGGTAATAGTTCAAGCCTCCATTCA
Organism: uncultured Erysipelotrichaceae bacterium; assembly: GCA_964438885.1. Taxonomy (GTDB): domain Bacteria; phylum Bacillota_I; class Bacilli_A; order Erysipelotrichales; family Erysipelotrichaceae; genus Allobaculum. The sequence continues at coordinate 10,807 of CAYTMK010000013.1, forward strand.
TAATGATTATCTAAGTATGAAAATTTGATTTCGACCTGTGGAGTTGAGCTTTCTAATAAAACATACTTAACGTTGATTGGATTAACTTCCTGAACAATTAACTGGACTATTCTTTCACATTCTACAATGTTATCCCCATGTATACGGAAATTCATTACATCTTTCATATTCTTTCCCTCTTCTTTCCTTAAGTTGCCAGCGCAATTCAGATTGTACATAGTCAATGTAATAGTTTTTCTCACACTCTTTGCAATCGATATAGGCACAATTATCTCTTAAGCCTAGCCTATAGGCGTCAATATCTACAATTCTTCTCTTGAGGCGTATTCGGTAATCACAATATGCCCATTGCTTTTATTTTTAAAACTTTCATATTTACCTTATAAGGTCCATTTAACTACAATTATCTATTGTCAAGTAGAAAAACCGGAATAATCCGGTAAGATATTTATTTACACTTTTCAGTTGAAGGAGACTCAAAATGATAAATGAGCTAACAAATATTGATTTTAGGTAATTACATTCCTAGTTTTGATAGTTATTTCAAATAGAATTTATTTTTTAATGCTCCTTCATCTAAGGTAATCTTTTTTTTAAAGTGTTAATAGCCTAACTTTTCCAATTGTTTTATATTCAGATTTTGGTAAGAGATACAAGTCACTAGGTTGATATTTTTTATACGACAAAAGAGACTATAACGATTTCTTCTTCATCGTTATAGTCCCCATTTTGGCCAAACCGGCACTATTACCTTAAATAGCCGGCCTTAAGATCTTCTATTCCCTATCCTTCTAGGCCCTAAACTTTTTTCAAACCAGTTAAAAACTTACCAAATCTCATCTTCATCCAATAAGAAACCATATAAGATTTTCTTTTCTGTTTCGCTCGCTTCGTCCATTTCAATGCGGTTTTGGATTTTAGGAATAATTTGGTCTTTATGTGCGATAAAGGACTGCATATATTGGGGATAGCGCGCAAAATTTCGCCACATATAATTGGAAAAATCCACTTGGGAATAGTCAAAATGCTCAGGATCCAACAAAAATTGCAGATGAGGACGACCAGGCGCTAAATCTTTTAATGGGCCGATGTCCTCAATTTTTCCATTGAGATAAAGGACATACACACAATCGAGTTTGGTTTCCACTTGTTCATAGTAGTAGCCCATATAGGAGCCTTCTTTTTGACTCATCTTCAAGATTTCCTTTAAAAACTGGGAAATCGAATACTCTTCTAGACTCAACCACTCAGAAAAGACAAAATCATAAATGGCTTCAGGATCAAGCAGCGCAAAGTGCTTGGATAAGAAGTCTTTGTATTTTTGTTGCGTTTCTTCCCCCACAATATAGGGATAAAAGAGTCGAAGCAAGGTCACTTTATCCTGAAATTTTTCGGTTTGATCGATGATGGATTCAATGCGGCTTGTTGTCTCTTCATCTTGGGTTAAAAAGAAGCCGAGTAAATGACGGAGACTTTCAAAGTTCACTTTAGTTGCATATTCTAAGAAATGCTTTTTACCGATAATTGTGATGATTTGGTCCAATACTTTTAAATCCCGCTTAAAAGGTAAGGTACGACAAAGCTTGGCGAGTTCCTTTAAACTTTGCCGAAAATCGGGCCATTCAATGGAGAAAAATTTGGTGATGATTTCTTCATCTTGGATCAATTCACCAATCGAATCCACAATTTTCTTTTGATTCTCCTCCTCTAAATCCACCAATCCTAACAAAATAATGAGATTGGAAAGCGTAGAAAAGGCAGATTTTTTGAATCCATACGTTTTACCTTGGACAATGGATCGGCAAATATTTTGAAAGCAGTTCGTTAAAAAGGCCACTTCTTGTACGCCGATGTTGAGCTTGCTGACATTGTAGGATTTGATCAGAGTACTCAAATCCTTTGGGGCAATGAATTTTGTCAAAATGTCGATGTCCAAATAATCCACTGGATACTTTTGCGTGGGAATCAAAATGTCTCCTAAGACATAAGAAGGTTTCTCGGCCACATCGCTGTTTGCGCATAAAATCGCTTCAATGTAGGGATGAAAAAAGCTTTTGACGCCTTTAAAGCCTTGATAAAGGGCATGATTGTTGTAGTAAAAGAAGTATTGCGTCATCACAATCTGTTTGAGGGTATAAATCTTTTCATACACCATGCGCATTTCCAAATACACTTTATGATTGCTCATGTTTTCTTTGAGCACTTGTAAGGCTTTATGCATCGTTAAGCGCGCTTTGGAATGGCCCTCATCCAAATCGAGATAGCCAGAAAACATTTCCCGCTCTTTACGAGAGGAGAGATTGTCGATAAATTGGCGGCCTTGGGTGAAATCAAAGGTATACGTTTTTTGTTGCTCAATGACCGCTTGGTTATACAAATAGGCTACTTTCTGATCCAATTTTAAAAGAGATACGTCAAGTTCTGTTTTGGACTCTAAAATATTGGAATACCCATGAATAAGGCTTTGATAAAAGATCCATTTGTTCCATTGATGCGGGTCTTTTTTTTCTTTGATCTCTTCTAAAGCTTTATGCAGTTGATCGTATTGGTTGGTTAAATAGAGAGTAAACAATGGATCGTGAAACAAATCGTTTTGGGAAAACTGAGTGAGAGAATAAAAGTTGGTCTTTTGATCTTTTACGCCAAGGATTCCCTCAATTCCTGCATTGAGAAACAATTGCTTCAATTGATCGGCTTCTTTTTCTTTGGAATTCATAAAGTTGATCAAACGCATATAAGTCCGTTCGGAGAAAAGACGTAAATTGGTCCCTTGAATTTTATAATTTTTAACATATAAGAAATTCAAAATTTGTTCATAGCTTACAAAATCAAATTGTTCCATGAAATGAATGGCTTTTTTGATGGAAGAGGGACTATTCTCTAGAGCCGGATTGGCAATAACTTGTAGAAAACTGTAGAGGCGTTTTCCGAGTTCGTTGGTTAAACTGGAGGGAATGTCGCCAACAAGAGGCATGGAGTGAATGTTAATGAGTTCTACATTGTTGCTTTTAAAGTAGGCTTGTTGAATGGGATCTACACTCTCTTGGTCTTGAATGAGATATCCAACTCCTTGATTTTGATCCAAGGCATCGTTTCGAAAGCGCATATGATTAAGCCAACTTAAAATTTGCTTGATGTCGTAATCATTAAGGGAATAGCCAAGAAACAATACGATGTGATCAGCTACCAGAGATTTAATAAAGTGTTCCATCAACACATGATTGTGAGAATAACTTAAATAGTCTTGTTCTTTTAAAACGATACTATCGGGTTGTGAAACATCGCCATGCATCTTAATGATGTATTTGCTTTTGTCGGTGGTGAGTAAATCTTTATCGTGTACGATGACTTCATATTGTTCACGAAAGATGTGTTTGGAGGACTCCAAAAGCTGGTCGTAATTGGTCGTAATGATGTGAACAGGATTGATGTTAAAAATAGCGGAAGATAAGGGCGCATCGACATTTTTAATATCAATGGTTTTCGATAAAATCTCATTGTACAAATTGCGATCAAAATTATAGACGTATTGGGGAATCTTTAAGAAATCTTCGGTAGAGAAATCATATTTGAGTTGACAACTTTTAGCGCAATCCGCAGTTTTGTGTTTACACGAGTTACAACGCGAATAGCCAATAGCTTTGGCCATTTGAATGATCAAATCGTTCCAATTGGGCATTCCTTCCACGTTGCAAGATACTCCAGCTCCCACAAAGATAACCAGCTTTCCTTTTTCCGCCTTTTCCCGAAACAAATCAATATAATCCAATAATTGTGCATACTCCATCCTCTCCACCTCCTTACTTTAGTTGTACTGAAGACAAGATATTTTGTGCCCTTAAAAGAATGATTTTCAAGAAAGCACGACAAAAAACCAACGCTTCGCGAAATTTCGTAGAAATTCCGCTTGAGAAGGTTGGTTATTGCACTTTTTAACGAAGCTAAGATTATCAAATTCCATTATATTGTAGCGACTCGGTCAAGTATATGGCTTGCTATAGTTCTTGTTAGCTTTTAACGCTCCCTAATTTAAGATGTCACTAAAGTTCTTGGTTGAATTAACTAAATGGTTTACAATGAATATACTTTAGGAGGTAGAATAAATGGCTAGCAGTCCTACTCAAATCCGCATAGATGAAATTACTAAAAAACAAGCCTCTGAATTATTATCTGGATTAGGTATGAATCTTTCTGAAGCGGTAAACATTTTTTTAAAACAAGTTGTTTTAAGAGGAGGTCTTCCTTTTGAAATTACTTATCCTAACTATAAACCAGAAGTAGTGGAAGCATTAGAGGAAGCCAAACGAATCAGCCATGATCCGAATACTCCCCGTTTTAATAGTTTCTCGGAGGCTTTAAAAGATATGGATTTATGAAATATCAGTTAGTCTACACTTCAGCTTTTAAAAAAGGGCTAAAACGTTGCAAGAAACAAGGACGAGATATTTTATTACTTGAGGAAGTAGTAAATTTGTTATTAGAAGGCCAGAGATTACCTAAAAAGTACTCTGATCATGAATTACAAGGAAATTGGAAAGGATATAGGGAGTGTCATATTCAGCCAGACTGGTTACTCATCTATCTTGTTGAAAATGAGGTTCTAACTTTAACTCTAATTTCTACTGGATCTCATTCTGAATTATTAAACCTCTAAAAAGCTCTTAAATAGAACTCTTTTATCCTTATAAAACATAGAAAGAGTAAGGAGAAGCTACTCCTGAACCTTGGATGTTAAAGGATGAAGAATATACCATTCAACGCTTTGGTAAACTTTATGGAATGAACTATAAAGGATGCATTGGCATAGTAGTGATATACCAGCTTTAAAAGCCATTCTCAATTCTTGATTTTGAACTCCCCATTTTGTCTAAATGGTAAAATGGGGATTCTTTTTTTCATTTTTCACTTGAGTAAGTTTATAAATAAAAATAATTTTTCTAAAATAAGTGTACTTATAAGAGATAAAAACCTGAATTATTCCTATATAATCTAAAAAAGTGTTTTAGAGCTTTACTTGTGGAAGTTTAATTATGGGAAATTTTTTATCTCTAGATTTTTAAATTCGTATTGGCTTTAAAACTGCAAGCCAAACTTCCTTAGACCACGAACGTTTCCGCTTTAGATTGGTCAAAAAAGGGCATTGGATCCAAGAATAACTTGAGTGGTGGAGAGTATGCAACATTTATGGATTAAATTTAAAAATTGGTGTATTGGAACATGGCATCAGCTGGATAATTGGCAAACTTTATTATTGTTTATCCTAGTAGTTATCGTCATGTATATTCCTGTATGGGGAGGATATCTCCTCTATTTTCTCTTTCACTGGAAATGGGCGATGTGGATGGCTACAGGTGCTCTGGCCTTTTGGGCTGCCCCTTTTACTCCATTTTTTCCTACTTGTATTGCCATTACTTTGGCCATAAAAAAAGCTTGGCTTAATTTCCATGGCCATATCCAAAAAGAAATTGCTAAAAGAAGATCTTCCCATACCTCATAGTTTTTTCACAACTAAACAAACATTGCCATTTTCGCCTTCTCGATCTGAAAAACTAACGCTTTATAATCAATAAACGCCAACGATAGCCCTAAGGCCAAAATAGTTACTGGACAAAAAAAGCCCTACTTCAACACTTGTTAAGGTAGAGCTTTTTTGTGATCTTTTTTTAGAGTTTCCAGGAGGTTCGTTTTTCTAGTTTATCTTTCTTGTCTTTAGAAGTAAGACTTTCGACTAAAGCCAATCCAAATTCAAAAGCGCCGCTAACTGAAATGTCCGTAATTAAATAACCATCTTTAACCATATATTTCTTTTCAAATTTCCGCTAAAATTGCCCTTTAAGCCTGGAACACAGATATAGTTTCTTCCTTATATATAATCCAAATATATAATCAAGGTTACCTAGAATGGAGCTTTACATTCCAAGAATTTTATGAGAATCAGCCGTAAAGGCTTTAATTTGTTCCATAGCTTCTGCAAGTTCTAGTCAAACAAAGGTAGGTTCATAGCGTTCCATCCGCGCTGATTTTTTAATGTGAGAAAGAAAAAAGTTAATTTCCCAAATCACTTTATATTATGATCAAAAATTCGTGCTATGGTCGACTTTCCAATTTGACGCGCACCTACAATGCAGAGTACCTTTTTGGCATAGGAATGTTTCCATTTTACCAATTGGGAATAGATTTTTCGTTTTAATATCTATTCAGATCTTTTTTCTTTATGATGCAAAAATGTTCTTTATGCGACGTTTTTACATGTATTTTTGTCGCAATTAAGCCATTTTTAAAATATCGAATTTTGACCAATACTCATTGGCCGAAAGCCTAAGTTTTGATGAAGAACTGGGTTATGGATTAGCGTTTTTTTTGATTATGGAAAGTATAGTGACGACGGCTAGCAGGTCATACCGCATCTCGAACATAGAAGTCTAATATCTCTCAGTTCGGCAAAGCTTAGCGAGTGCTTTTAAACTTTGGCGAAAAATGAGATAAAGGGATCAGTAAGGTATTATTTCATTTCTATTCTCTATTTCTCCTTAATAAAAAAAGAGGTCTTTAGGAAAAAGACCTCTTAAAGCTTTTACTTTAGGATAATTTTCAAAAAGCTTCGGCAATCAAATGGATTATTGACCAAATTAAACAAGGTAAGCTATACATAAGTAAACTGAAAATGAAATTCAGGAAATTGGCTCATCAAATTTAAAAACTTGGATCGTACCGAAATTACGATGAACTTAACGTTAAAATATATAGAGTTATTTTTATAGATTATTCAGCTGTATATAGATAAATTTTTATCTTGGAAATAGCATCCTATGCCCATTAAGGTGAATCATGTGATCAGGCTCCTCAGCAATCCAAACCTCCGTTTCCCATGCCAAGTTATTAGCAAACTTTTTATACGTTTTAAAGTCCGGAAAAGAGGTGACATAAATTCTTCCAGCCGTGACATTTTTAGTCATTCTGTCTAAATCACGCATTCTTTGAGGAGTTATCGCTCCACTAGAAACAACGGCTTCGATAAAGTAAATCCAATTCATTTCCGCTTGGTACAGGACTACATCCGGCATTTTATCATGGAGTGTAATTTCAAAACCAAGCTCATGAAGCCTTTCAACATTTTTTACCAAATCTTTGTCTGTTGTATCCCCAATATAAAGGCACTCGGCTCCTGGAATGAAACGTGAAGCAAACTTTTCGATGATATTCTTCTGTAGCTGGTTATGTTTTCCACTAGAAAACTCTAGTTTTTCTTCATTTACTGTAATAGGAATCTTGTTGAGATTACGCTTTGAGGTGTACAGATCGATTAGAGATTCATGCTGTTCTTTGAAATCACTTAAAGCTTCTTGGTAAGATTCAGATCCTATGCTTTGAATCACTTTAAGCATCTCTAAAGTCAATTTGTAACCATATTTAGGACTGTTGGTTGGAACGATAGCAGCATTATCTTCAATAAAAGCAGCCTCTCTGAGAGGATGCATAACGCTTTTTCTAATCGTTTCTCGAGAGTTTTCTGCATAACTTTTTGAGTAATTATTGCGGATAAACAAGATAACATCGTGAATACGCATTCTATTATTAGTAGCTTCCTTCCAACCCATAGAAGGTTTTAATCCAGATAGAGCAAGTAGAGAATTTATAGTTAGGTCCGTAATGTACTTTTCACTTATCCCTAAATCTCTTAAAACCGATTTTAGGATTTCTGTCTTATCCTTCATGGATATACCTTTCTAGGATTAAATCACAAGCTTCAATGGAATGCTCATTCATCTCCATGAGATCAGCTCCCATTCTCTCAATAGTTAGTCGATCTGGAACAGGCATGGAATTTACTTCCGTTGAGTTAACCTGAGTAGAACCATTGAGGATTCGATAATATTCATCGTACAAGGTGGAGTTAAAAAGAACATACAATCCTTTTAAGGTTTTTTCATCCAATCCCCCATCGCAACCAATGAAATTGATTTTATTATGGGTACTAATTTGAGAGTACTCTGGATAGTTCTTGTGAAAATATAAAGCACATTGAAGTCTTCTCTTCTCCTCTTTAGTCGTAAAACGCTTTACGAAAAGATAATTATTATTTGGTTGTAACAATCCTGAATGAATGGTTTTCAAATATTCATATTCTTTTCCATTAGGAAAAATGATTTGATTGTCTTTGAAATGGCTCATATAAAAAAGAGGAACTGCTCCAGGAACTTTTGTCTCATTTAACTCGGCTTTATGACGAAAGTCGACAGTCAGCCCTGTTCTCATCTTTAATCCAAGTTCTGGAAGCGTATATCTCCAAGACTTCAACTTCTTTAAAGCTTCGACTTGCTTCTGATTGGAAACAAGAAAGACATAACTGTCATGGCCAGAAACTAAAAGATTATAAGGAACGGAAATGGTATGGATAGCATTAAAGTCCTGATTTCCTACTGTACTAGAAATAGTGATCGTATCACCCTTTAAAGTAGATTTTCTAGCCTTCAGAATTACAGTTTCCTGAAGAACCTTCTCTGATTGAAACACTTTATTTCTGCTTTCAAAAAGATGAATGTATTCTAATGAGCAATCCTGTAAAAACTTCTCCCGAAACTTTTTAAAATAAGCCCCCGAAGTCCAAGAGCGAGGAACTATACAGACCATCTCGCCATCATCTTCTAGGTTAAACATATTCATAGCCATGAAAAGAAAGTATAGATTGGGCGTTCCATAACAGATGTCGGGCATAGATAACGCTTCAGGAGCATCCTTACTAATCTTTTGATAGGGAGGATTAGAGATCGATAGTAAAAACTTATCGGGGACACTTGCCTGTACATTTAGAGTCAAATTATATAGATCTCTTTGGCTTGTAATGTAATTCACATTCCGAATACAATATTCAAATCGATCCGATCCAACCTCTTTTAACAAATCAAGGTTTTGTTTGAGGAGAGGAAGAATTTTCTCATCATTCTCATAACAGGTCAGTTGAACGGAGTGATCCGTTTCATTTAAGATTCTAAGGATCAAAGCAGCGGAAAGAATACCACTACCCGCCCCAGAATCTAAAACAGGAATTACCTCCTCGTCAGGAAGAGTAAAAAGAGAAGCCATAAAAACGGCTGTTTCCAAACTCGTAAAGAATTGCCCATAGGATTTTCGCTCATCCTTAGGCATTTCCAAGATAAAAGACTCAGTAAGATCAACAACCTTTTTCAAGATATTGTTATGAACAAGATTCACAAAAACACCTCCAAGAAAAAACTTTAATTCGAAAAATCTTTGGTTTAGAACCTTAGATTGTTTTGGTCACTAAAATGAAAAACTATCCAAAGTACCTCCTTAGGATTAAAACAAAATCCATCTCTTATCAAAACCTTCACTTAAAAGTTAAAAATTTAGACCTCAAAAATCAATTTCAATCTCTATCTGAAGTCATGGTAAGCTCGCTTAGGCCATGAAATTGGATTAAGTTTCACTCTTCTATCTATGCTATGGAAGGAAAGACTCTTTCTCATTCTTCAAGTTTTTTTCATTTTGGCCTATTTCAAAACGTTTTTTTTATCTTTGCTTTATTTATTCCTAATCTAGAGAACTCTCTTTTCGTTTTATTTGAACAATGAGTGATTTCAAATTTTTTTAAATCAGGCCATCTTATCCATTAGTTTATGGAACTCTTTTATCGGATCCAAGCTTATAGTGATTATATGAAAATGAATAAGATAATAGGGGAAGAGAAAGATAGAGATTATCTCCATTCTCATAAAAAAAAAGAGATCTTTGCGAAAAAGACCTCTTAAAGATATTATACGTTAATTTCAGCCGTTAGAGCTTTAGCTTCAGGATGGTTTTCTAAAATGGGATCTACGACTTGTTCAAAAAACTCCTGCGTCTGTTCTGGAGCTCTTCCGATATACAAAGAAGGATTCATGCGCGCTTCAAGTTCTTCTAAAGAAAGAGGAAAGCGATCATCTTTGGCAATCCGCTCTAAAAGATCGTTTTCTAAACCGAGTTCTTTGACTTGTTTAGCGGCCTCCATGGAGTGGACACGAATGGCCTCATGGAGTTCTTGACGATCCCCACCGGCTTTAACCGCATCCATCATGATGTTTTCCGTCGCCATAAAGGGAAGCTCTTTGCGCAAATCCGCTTCAATGACCTTGGGATAGACCACCAATCCGTCGGTGATGTTGAGATACAAATCCAAAATGCCATCGGCGGCTAAAAAGGCTTCAGCAATCGCAATGCGTTTGTTGGCCGAATCATCTAGGGTGCGTTCAAACCATTGGGTAGAAGCCGTAATGGCAGGATTCATCGTATCGGCTAAGATGTAGTTGGCCAAAGCAGCCATGCGTTCGCTGCGCATTGGATTGCGCTTATAAGCCATGGCCGAGGAGCCAATTTGTCCCTTTTCAAAGGGTTCTTCCATTTCCTTTTTGTGTTGCAATAGGCGAAGATCGTTGCTGAATTTGTGCGCGGATTGCGCAATCCCCGCTAAAGCGTGCAACACTTGGGTGTCGTATTTGCGCGGATAGGTTTGACCGGACACCGCAAACCACTGATCATAGCCCATTTTTTCGCAGATGAGTTGATCAATTTGAGCGGCTTTTTTGGAGTCGCCATCAAAGAGCTCTAAAAAAGATGCCTGAGTACCCGTGGTGCCTTTTTGGCCTAAAAGCTTTTTATGGTCCAAAAGCCAGGAAATTTCTTCATAGTCCATGACCAAATCTTGGGCCCATAAGGAAGCGCGTTTGCCTACTGTAGTAGGTTGTGCGGGTTGAAAGTGGGTAAAGGCAAGAGCGGGCATATCCTTATATTCTAAAGCAAACGCTTCGAGACGCGCTAAAACGGCAGCCAGCTTACTGCGAAGCAATTCCAAGCCCTCATGCATGATGATTAAATCGGTGTTGTCTCCCACATAACAGCTTGTCGCCCCAAGGTGAATGATGCCTTTGGCTTTTGGCGCTTGTAAGCCATAGGCATAGACATGACTCATGACATCATGCCGTACAATGGCCTCTCTTGCTTTGGCCTCCTCGTAGTTGATGTCATTAGCGTGTTCTTTGAGCTGGGCAATTTGCTCATCAGTAATGTCTAAGCCAAGTTCTTGTTCGGCTTCTGCCAAAGCGATCCAGAGTTTGCGCCATGTTTGAAACTTCTTTTCTTCCGAGAAGAGATGCTTCATCTCTTTGGAGGCATAGCGGCTAGAAAGTGGGGATTGGTACACATCGTGACTCATGCGTCAAACCCCATGCGCGCAAAGACTTCCTGATAAGCCCCTTCTGGATCGCCAAGATCACGACGGAAGGTATCCTTATCCAAATGCTTTCCAGTGGCCAAATCCCAATAGCGGCAGGTATCGGGAGAAATTTCATCGGCCAAAACGATGGTGCCATCGCTGGTTTTGCCAAATTCCAGTTTAAAGTCGATGAGTTCAATGCCAATCTCTTGGAAGAAGGCTTTTAACTCTTCATTGACCGCAAAGGCATACTTGGTAATTTGATCGATGTCTTCTTGACTGGCCACTCCAATGGCCTTGGCCATGTAGTCGTTGATCAAAGGATCGCCAAGATCATCGTCTTTGTAGCTAAATTCAAGCGTAGAACAAAGAAGTGGAGTGCCCTCGGCAATGCCTAAGCGCTTGGAAAACGAACCCGCCGCTTTGTTGCGAATGATGACTTCCAAAGGAATAATGTCCACTTTTTTAACCGCCGTACGACGATCGTCGATTTCTTGGACGAAGTGCGTAGGAATACCTTTTTCTTCTAGACGCTTCATTAAAAAGTTACTCATGCGGTTGTTGATGGCACCTTTGCCTTTAATGGTGCCTTTTTTTAATCCATTGAAGGCCGTCGCATCGTCTTTATAATCCACAATCACCACATCTGGATCATCGGTGGCAAACACTTTTTTGGCTTTGCCTTCATACAACATTTCTTTTTCTTCCATATATACTTAGAGTCTCCTTATTTCTAGCTTCGAAACGACAAGATAAGCCAAGATTATTTTCTTCAAGATTATTTTCTTTTGGCTTGTGTCGCTTCCATTATATCGGTCACCTTACGCGTTGCAATGACTTGCCAAAATGAAACAAGGTACGAATAGGCTTTCATTTTTCGTAGAGTTACAAAACATTGACTGGCAATAAAGATAAGCGTTTCCATAAAGCCAATATTGAAAACAATGGGTAATTTGTCTAGGATGAAACTACACAAAGAAGCCCGATTTGGGGAGGTAGAACGATGGTGAAAACGCAACGATTTTGGAAAATAAGCGCTTTTTTCAACTCCTTTTTCTCCCTTTTTGGCGTGCCTCGGTGCGCCTTTTTGCTTGTGAGACATGAGCAATTTTTGGTCTTCTTTTGTTCTTAGACAAAAGACAATCGCGCTTTTCAAAGCGTCTTACCAAAAGAAAGAAAAAAGAGGAAACGAGATGGAACCTACTACAGTGCTCGTCGTGATGGGCAGTCGTTCCGATTTGCCTGCGATGGAAGGCTGCATGGAGCAGCTCAAAGCCTTTGAAATTCCCTATACGGTGCGCATTTTATCTGCGCATCGCACGCCAGAGGCCGTTTTGGACTTGTCTAAAAATGCGGCGAAAAATGGAGTGAAAGTCATTATTGCGGCAGCTGGTGGAGCTGCGCACTTGGCTGGTGTTTTAGCCAGTTCCACGATCTTGCCCGTGATTGGTATTCCCATGCAAACCGCCGCTTTAGGGGGCATGGACTCCTTATTATCGACTGTCCAAATGCCTTCAGGCGTTCCCGTAGCCACGGTAGCCATTGGCAAAGCGGGAGCGAAAAATGCGGCGATTTTAGCGGCCCAAATTTTAGCTTTATCTGATCCAAAAATTGCTCAAACGCTCCAAGACTTTAAAGAGACGCAAAAAGAAACCGTATTGGCCGGATCCTACTTGGAGGAAGCCTAATGGATACAAGACGTCTGATTAAAAAGAAACCTGGCTTTCAAGTCGAAGCCAAATCGTTAGAAGAATCGTTAAAAAGAGATTTAAACTTGGCCGATGACTTCGCCTTAGAATTGTATGCCATTTATGACATCTTCAATGCGACCCAAGAAGACATCGACCTGCTTGAAGCCCATGTCTTGGCCGAACCGGCCATTGATGAAGTGGTCGATCTACCCGATTTAACCGATAAAACCGCTTTGGCTTTTGAATACCTACCTGGTCAATACGACCAGCGGGCCGATTCGGCGATGCAGTGCTTGATGCTTTTGAACAATAAAAAAGATGTTCGCATTCATTCGGGCACTTTAATGGTCATGGAAAATGTCGATGACAAGCAACTTGAGGCCATTTCGCATTACATGATCAACCCGGTAGAGGCTCGAGAAAAAAATCTTGCGATTTTGGATGACTCTCAAAATGTCATCGCCCACGATGTGCCCATCATAGAAGGATTTTTACAGCTTGATCAAGAGGGTCTTTCTAAGCTGGTGCGTGATTTGGGCTTAGCGATGTCCGTAGAAGACTTAGCCTTTGTTCAAAATTACTTTCAAAGCGAAGAAAAGCGCAATCCAACGCTAACGGAGATTCGTGTTTTGGATACCTATTGGTCAGACCACTGCCGCCATACAACCTTTGAAACGATTTTGCGCTCAGTGGCTTTTGAAGACCATTCCTTCAATGAACAACTCGAAGAGGCTTGGCAATTGTATTTGAACTTGCGCCAAGAAACTGGCCGCGAAAATAAACCCATTACCTTGATGGATTTGGCTACGATTGCTGGGCGGACCTTGCGTAAGCGCGGTAAACTCGAGGATCAAGAAGTGAGCGATGAAATCAACGCTTGCTCGATTGAAGTGGAAGTCGATGGACAAAAAGAGCCATGGCTTTTGATGTTTAAAAACGAAACCCACAACCATCCTACTGAGATCGAACCCTTTGGGGGAGCGGCCACTTGCATTGGCGGTGCCATTCGCGATCCGCTTTCCGGCCGTAGCTATGTATATCAAGCCATGCGCATTACAGGAGCAGGTGATATCACCGCTCCACTTTCGCAAACTCTTGAACACAAATTGCCCCAATCTAAGATTTCTAAGACCGCGGCCAAAGGCTACTCCTCCTATGGAAACCAAATCGGCTTGGCCACGACCTATGTCGAAGAAATCTTTGATCCGGGCTATGTCGCCAAGCGCATGGAAGTGGGAGGCGTAGTGGGAGCAGCGCCCAAAAGCCATGTCAAACGCGAAAAGCCCGCTCCAGGCGATGTCATCGTCTACATCGGTGGTGCGACGGGACGCGATGGCATTGGGGGAGCGACCGGTTCGTCTAAAGAACACAACGATACCTCTTTGGATACGTGTAGCTCAGAAGTCCAAAAGGGAAATGCCTTAATGGAGCGCAAACTACAACGCTTATTTCGCAATCCTGTAGCCACCAAGTGCATTAAAAAAGCCAACGACTTTGGCGCTGGCGGTGTATCGGTAGCGGTAGGGGAATTGGCCGATGGTTTAGTCATCGATTTGGATGCGGTGCCTGTCAAATACACGGGATTGGATGGAACGGAACTAGCCATCTCGGAAAGCCAAGAGCGCATGGCCGTTTGCATCGCCAAAGAAGACCTGGAAACCTTCTTGAAGGAATGCGAGAAAGAAAATCTAGAAGCCATTCAAGTGGCCACGGTCAGTGAAGAAGAGCGCTTGGTGATGAACTGGAAAGGGCAAACCATTGTGGATTTGTCGCGCAAATTCTTGGATACCAATGGCGTGCGTCAAGTCGTGGATGTCATCATCAAACCAGGAGAAGCCAAGTGTGATCCCTTTGATTACTTTATGACGACCGCCTTTGATCCCATCACCGATGACACCATTTGTTCGTTGGCTTGGACGCTCAGTCAAGCCAATGTAGCTGATCAAAGCGGTTTGCAGGAGATGTTTGATGCCTCGATTGGAAAATCGACCGTCTTGATGCCCTTTGGTGGCAAAACGCAGCGCACCCCTGAAGTGGGTTCGGTGCAAAAATTACCCGTGGATGGCTTTACCAAAACGTGCTCCTTGATGACTTATGGCTTTGACCCCATGCTCTCGCGTTTTTCCCCTTGGCTTGGTGCCCAATATTCGGTGGTAGAAGCCTTAGCGCGTTTGAGTGCCTTAGGGGCCAATCCCTTGCGCGCTCGCTTATCCAATCAAGAATACTTTGAACGCTTAGGCAAAGATCCCATCAAATGGGGCTATCCTTTACAAGCGCTTTTGGGATTGCTCAAAGCGCAAATGGCCTTTGAAACGCCTGCGATTGGCGGTAAAGACTCCATGTCGGGAACCTTCAACGACCTTCACGTTCCCCCTACCCTGATTACCTTTGCAGTAACCACCGAAAATACGGATCACATCATCAGCTCCTCTTTAAAAGGCAGTGGGCATCCGCTTTATTTGGTGCATCATCAACCTTTAGCTGATCATTCGCCAAACTATGAAGCCCTCAAAGCCAATTTCACCAGTGTGATGGAACAAAACCATATGGGCAATATCCTCGCAGCTCGACCTGTCAAGGATGGAGGAATCGAAGCGGCGACCACCATTATGGCCTTTGGCAACAACATCGGCTTTGAAATCGATCTACCAGATGGAATGTCTCCTTGTGGATTCAATCTAGGAAGTCTAGTGGTCGAAACCAAAGATCCAGTTGAAGCCCCCAATTGGTTGTTGCTTGGCTATACGAGTGAGCGTCCCGTGGTACGCGTCAACCATGAAATTCTTTCGCTTCGTGAAGCCTATGAAATTTGGACTTCCCGCTATGAAGAGTTGTATCCCAAATTTGCCAGCCTTTCTGAAGTCGAAGAGGTAGCCGAAAAGACACCACTTCATCAAGGCCAAAAACGCTATGCCAAAACGAAAGTGGAAAAACCTGTGGTCGTGATTCCTGTCTTCCCTGGCCAAAACTGTGAATTTGATACCAAAGCCCGCTTTGAACGCGCAGGAGCCGAAGTGCATACTGTGGTCTTCAACAACTTGGATGTCGATCACGTCAGCCAATCCATTGATACTTTGGCCAAAGAAATCGAAAAGGCGCAAATCTTCATGTTGGTCGGTGGCTTTTCGCTTGGGGATGAACCCGATGGTTCGGGCAAATTCATTGTGTCCGTCTTGCACAACCCCAAAATCAAAGCTGCACTCGATACGATGCGGGCCAATGAAGGCTTGATTCTTGGCATTTGCAACGGATTCCAAGCGCTGGTCAAATCCGGTCTCTTACCCTTTGGCGATTTAGACAAGGATGGCGAAGAACTTGCGACGCTTTTCCGCAATGACATCAACCGTCACGTTTCCCACATCGCCACGACCCGCATTACCTCCAATAATTCGCCTTGGTTGCAAGAATTTACCCCTGGTCAAGTGCATGCGGTAGCGATTTCCCATGGGGAGGGCAAGTTCATGGCTGATCCTGCCCTTTTAGAGTCCTTAGCGGCCAATGGCCAAATTGCCACACAATATGTCGATGAAGAGGGAAATCCGACCATGGATCCCAAGCACAATCTCAATGGTTCCATGTTGGCCATTGAAGGCATTTTGTCAGAAGATGGCATGATCCTAGGCAAAATGGGCCACTCTGAACGCTATGAAGAGGGCCTATTCCAAAACATTTCCTTGGATCGCAACCAAGATATTTTCCAAAGTGGCGTTCACTTCTTTACCCACGAAGGAAAAGACGATTAACTCCATCAAGTACTATAGGCTTGATGGCTTTTAGAGAGAAAAGAGAATACGAATGGCAGATCAATATAAAGCAGCCGGTGTGGATTTAGAAGCTGGCTACGATAGCGTCCGTCGCATCAAATCGCACGTGGCGCGCACCAAAGTGCCTGGAGCCTTGGATTCTATTGGTGCTTTTGGCGGCATGTTTGATGTCAAAAAGGCCGGCTTACAAGATCCCATCTTGGTCTCGGGTACCGATGGGGTGGGCACGAAATTGATGATGGCTTTTGAAATGGACAAACATGATACCATTGGCATCGATGCGGTGGCGATGTGCGTCAACGATGTCATCGTGCAAGGCGCTGCGCCTTTGTTTTTCCTGGATTACATCGCCGTAGGCAAAAACCATCCCGAAGTTATCGAAGCCATTGTCAAAGGCGTAGCCGATGGGTGTGTACAAAGTGAATGTGCCTTGATTGGTGGCGAAACCGCCGAGATGCCCGATATGTACGATGTTCATCATTACGATTTGGCTGGCTTTTGTGTCGGCGGTGTCAATCGAGATAAATTGTTAACCAACCAAAAGGTCAAGGAAGGTGACATCTTAGTCGGTCTTCCCTCTTCGGGCGTACACTCCAATGGCTTTTCCTTGGTGCGCAAGGTGCTCTTCAAGGACAACCATCTCGATCCCAAAGAAACCTTTGAAGAACTCGATGGCAAACGCTTGGGGGATGTGCTCTTAACGCCAACCACGATTTACGTAAAACCCGTCAAAGCCCTTTTAAACGAAGTCGATGTCCATGGGATGGCCCACATTACTGGGGGTGGCTTCTTTGAAAACATTCCTAGAATGCTTCCCGAAGGCCTTGGCGTGAAAGTGGACCCCACTTCCTTTCCACGACCCGCTATCTTTGACTTTATTCAAAAGCATTCCCACATTACCGATCAGGAAATGTATAACGTCTTCAACATGGGCATTGGCTATGTCATCGCCTTGGATCCAAAGGATGTGCAAAAAGCCCAAGATGTCTTAAAAGCCGCTGGTCAAGATAGCTACATCATGGGAGAGGTTACGCCTTCTGGAAAGGTCGAACTCGTTTCATGAAAGCAGCCGTGTTTGCATCGGGAACAGGTACCAATTTTGATGCGTTAGTGGCCAAAGAAAGAGAAGGAAAATTGGAGGCTGAACTGGTGTGTTTGATGAGTGATCAACCTCAAGCCAAGGCCCTTGAAAAGGCCAAAGCCTATGGAATTCCTGCTCGCTGCTTTGTGCCCAAAACGTATGAAAACAAAGCCGCTTTTGAAGCCGAGGTAGCCAAATGGCTACAAGAACAAGACATTGAACTCATCATTTTATCTGGCTATATGCGCATTGTGGGTCCCACGCTTTTAGAAGCTTATCCAGGACGCATCGTTAACTTGCATCCCGCTTTGCTTCCAAGCTTTCCAGGAGCGCATGCGATTTTAGATGCCTATGAAGCCAAAGTGCCTCAAACGGGGGTCACGGTACATTACATCGATGAAGGAGTCGATACTGGTCCAGTGATCATTCAAGAACCCGTTGCGATCGATCCTGCTTGGAGTTTAGAAGAGCTTGAGCAAGCGGTCCATGCCAAAGAGTACGATCTCTTTTATCGTGGCATCAATCAAGCGGTTGCGCATTTAAAACAAGACGTACACGAAGCCTAAAAACTTCATAGGTGTATTAAATATAAATATAAGGAAAGACTTTGATCTTTTCTGAAGAAGGAAAGGAGATTTTGATGAAAAGAGCATTGATCAGCGTTTCGGATAAAACCGGTCTAAGCGAATTTGCCAAAGGGCTACAAGAAGCTGGTTATGAAATCATTTCTACAGGGGGAACGCGCAAAGCCTTGGAAAACGATGGGGTAGCAACCATCTCCATCTCGGATGTCACCGGCTTTCCCGAAATCATGGATGGTCGCGTTAAAACCTTGCATCCTAGGGTCCATGGTGCACTTCTTTGCGTGCGGGACAATCCCGATCACGTGCGTCAAATTGAAGAGCTTGGCATTGATAACATCGATTTGGTCTGCGTCAACTTATATCCCTTTAAGGAAACCGTTCAAAAAGAGGGCGTAAGTCATGAAGAGATCATCGAGAACATCGATATCGGGGGGCCAAGCATGCTTCGCTCCGCAGCCAAAAACTACCGCTTCATTCCCGTCATCTGTGATCCCAAAGACTATGAAAAAGTCTTAGAGGAAATCCAAACGCTTGGCGAAACCACATTGGATACGCGCGAACACTTGGCCGCTAAAGTCTTTCGTCATACCGCTCGCTACGATGCGATGATCGCAGACTATTTGACCAAGAAAACCGAAGAAGAATTCCCTGAAAGCCTCACCATTACCTTTGATAAGGTGCAAGATCTTCGCTATGGCGAAAACCCGCACCAACACGCAGCATTCTACAAAGGGATGAATCCCAAGTATTCTTTGGCCAATGCCAAGCAACTACATGGTAAGGAACTCTCCTACAACAACATTCAAGATGGCAATGCGGCCATTGAAGTGTTGAAGGAATTCGAAGGCCAACCCGCGGCCGTGGGCTTAAAGCACATGAATCCCTGTGGAGTGGGGATTGGAAAGACCATCAACGAAGCGTGGGATAAAGCCTACGATGCCGATCCCGTCTCCATTTTTGGTGGCATTGTGGCCCTCAATGAACCGGTGGATGCCGAGTTGGCCGAGAAACTTTCCAAAATCTTCTTGGAGATCGTCATCGCTCCAGCCTTTGAGGAAGAGGCCTTAGAGATTTTGACGCGTAAGAAAAACATTCGTCTTTTAGAGTTGGATACGACATTGGCTCCCAACACTACCCTTAAATACACCAACGTCAACGATGGCTTGTTGGTGCAAGACATGGATACCCATCAAGTCTCCCTCGAAGACCTCACTTGCCCAACGGATCGTAAACCCACCGAAGAGGAATTGAAACAGCTGCTCTTTGGTTGGAACATCGTCAAACACGTCAAATCCAACGCCATCGTCTTGGTCAAAGACGATCAAACCATCGGGGTTGGAGCGGGTCAAATGAACCGCGTGGGTGCTGCAAAGATCGCCATCGAGCAAGCGGGTGATAAGGCCAAAGGCAGTGTCATGGCTTCAGATGCCTTCTTCCCCATGCCCGATACCGTAGAAGAAGCGGCCAAAGCGGGCGTAACAGCCATCATTCAACCAGGAGGATCCATCAAAGATGCCTTGAGCATTGAAGAGTGCAACAAAAACGGCATTGCGATGGTCTTCACTGGCGTTCGTCACTTTAAGCACTAAGTTTTTCTTTCCTTAAGGAAAGGCTTGTCCTCTCTTTCATCTTTAAACGAGAGGACTTTTTTTTAAGAAAGGAGAAGAGGTTTAAAAGCATTGGCTTTTAAGCCACTTTGATTATGAACATTCTTGTCATTGGAAAAGGGGGACGGGAACACGCTTTGGCCAAAGCCGCATCCCAATCCGCCCTCTGTGAAACCTTATATTGTGCACCAGGCAATCCCGGCATGGCCCAGATTGCTACACTTGTCCCTATTGGCGATGGCGACATTCAAGGACTCGCCCAATTTGCCAAAGAAAATCACATCGATTTGACCATCGTCGGTCCGGAAAATGCGTTGGCTGCTGGTATTGTTGATGAATTTGCCAAACAGGGGCTGCAAGTCTTTGGCCCCACTCAAGCGGCCGCGCAAGTGGAATCCTCCAAGGATTTTGCCAAAGGTTTGATGAAAAAGTATGGCATTCCTACTGCAAGCTATCAAACCTTTGATGCGCTACAACCCGCCATTGACTACGTCAAAGCCCATGGCGCACCCATTGTCATCAAGGAAAATGGCTTAAAAGCGGGAAAAGGTGTTACCGTAGCCATGCGTGAGGAAGAAGCACTTGAAGCTTTAGAGATCGCTTTTGAACTCGAAGGCAATAGTGTTGTGATTGAAGACTACTTAGAAGGCTTTGAATTCTCGCTGATTGCTCTAGTCCATGGTGAAACGGTTGTCGCTTTAGAATGTGCCCAAGACCACAAGCGCGTAGGCGATGAGGATACCGGCCCCAATACCGGAGGGATGGGCAGCTATTCTCCGGTTAAAGCCATCACACCAGAACTTGTAGAGACCGCTATGGAAACCATCATGCGTCCAATGGCTAAAGCGCTCGTCGAAGAGGGTGTGCCCTTTACTGGCTTTTTGTATGGCGGCTTAATGGTGACCAAAGATGGCATTCAAGTTATCGAATTCAACGCCCGTTTTGGCGATCCCGAAGCCGAAGTCATCCTTTGTCGGTTAGAAAGCGATTTTGTCCAAGCCATTTTGGATGTCATGCATGATCAAGAACCCGCCCTTGCTTGGAGTGATAAAACCAGCCATGGCGTTGTCTTAGCGAGTGAGGGCTATCCTGCTAGTTCGACTAGTGGAGCCATTATCGAAGGAGTAGAGGATATCGATGGATTGGTTTATCACATGGGCACCAAAGTAGAAGATGGCCTTTTAAAAACCAATGGTGGTCGCGTCTTGATGGTGGTCTCCCTCGAAGAGGATTTGCCCACGGCGATGGCCAAAACTTATGATGAACTCGAAAAGATTCAATGCGATAAGCTGTTCTACCGCCATGATATTGGAAAGAAGGATCTCGAATATGGCCAAGACTGATTTACAAATTGCCCAAGAATGCGTCTTAGAACCCATTACGACCATTGCCGATAAAGCTGGCATTGTCCAAGAAGCCTTAGAACCCTATGGTCGCAACAAAGCCAAAGTGGATGTCGAAGCATTAGGATTGGAAAACGAAAAAGATGGTCACTTAATTTTAGTGACCGCCATCAACCCCACCAAAGCAGGCGAGGGCAAATCCACGACCACCGTTGGCTTAGGCGATGCCTTGAATAAAATTGGCAAGAAAGCCATGATGGCCTTGCGTGAGCCCTCTTTAGGCCCCGTCTTTGGGTTAAAAGGAGGCGCAGCCGGTGGAGGCTATGCCCAAGTGGTGCCCATGGAAGACATCAACTTGCACTTCACCGGTGACATGCATGCCATCACCACCGCCAACAACTTATTGAGTGCTTTGATCGATAACCACTTATACCAAGGCAACGAACTCAACCTCAATCCCGATAAAATTACCTTCAAGCGCTGCTTGGATATGAACGATCGCACATTGCGCCAAGTGGAAATCGGCTGTGGTGCGAAAGTCAATGGCATCGAGCGCACCGATGGCTTTAACATCACCGTCGCTTCCGAAATCATGGCCGCACTTTGTTTGGCCACGGACTTAATGGATTTAAAAGAGCGCTTTGGTAATATGCTTATTGGCTACAACATGGACGATGAACCCGTTTATGTACGGGATTTGAAGTGCGAAGGGGCCATGGCGATGGTCATGAAAGATGCCATTAAGCCAAACTTAGTCCAAACCCTGGAGCACAATCCTGTTTTAATTCACGGTGGACCCTTTGCCAACATCGCCCATGGCTGCAACTCTGTCATTGCTACGAAAACCGCTTTGAAATTGGCCGATTATGTCGTGACCGAAGCGGGCTTTGGAGCCGATCTTGGAGCCGAAAAGTTCTTAGACATCAAAAGCCGCATGGCCGATTTGCATCCCGATGCCGTGGTGATTGTGGCCACCATCCGCGCCTTAAAACAACATGGTGGCGTAGAATTTGATGATCTCAAAGAGGAAAACGTGCAAGCCATGTTGGAGGGGTGCGCCAACTTAGCCAAACACATCGATACCGTCCAACAATTCGGTTTACCTTATATCGTGGCCATCAACCAATTCGACTCCGATACGCCTCAAGAAATCGAAGCCTTAGAAGCCTGGTGCAAAGAAAATGGCCATCCTCTTTCTCTCTCCCAAGTGTGGGCCAAAGGTGGGGAAGGAGCCATCGATTTAGCCAACCAAGTCGTCGAACTGTGCCAACAGGACAACAATTTTGCTCCCCTTTACGATGTCGACGACAGCATCGAAGACAAAATTAGTGCCATTGCCCAAAAAGTCTATGGCGCTTCGGGAGTCGAATTTAGCGAAGAAGCCAAGAACCAAATCGAACAATTCAAAAAATTGGGCTGGGATAAAATGCCCGTCTGCATGGCGAAAACCCAGATGTCCTTAAGCGATGATCCCAAACGCATGGGTGCTCCCAAAGATTTCACCATTACCGTTCGAGAACTGCGTCCTTCTCTAGGCGCTGGTTTTATCGTCGCTTTAACGGGAAAAGTTCTCACCATGCCAGGTCTTCCCAAGCATCCAAGTGCGCTAGACATGGATATTGACGAAAACGGAAAAATTACTGGCTTATTTTAAAAACAAAGACCACGGCAAGGTTCTGACGTAAAAAACGAAAGAGTCTCCGTGGACTTTTTTTAGGAATGATGAAAATAAGTATATTTTTTTAGCCTTTTTACTCATTTTAAATGGATGAATAAGATCAAATCTATGAGCATCACTACCAAGAATGCTTCCAAATTAAATAAAGTATAGAGTAATTTTTTTAAGAACCATATTTTATAAAATCTAGCTCAAGCGATTTTCATGAGGTTACTTAACTAATCAATTTTCTGATCTTTAGGGCCTGTAAATAGGCCTTTTTCGCTTCTTTCATTCTCTGGGTATCAGAATATAAAATTCCTAGATTATTGTAGGTTGTTGCTAAATATGGTTCAAAAGCTACTGGATTATTCTTGGCCAGTCTCTTTAAGATCTCTAGAGCCTTTAAATAGGCATCCTCCGCTTCTTTGTTTCTCTGGGTTTTAGAATACAAGGCCCCTAAATTATAATAGGTCCTGGCTAAACTCGGTTCCAAGGCCGCAGGATGATTCGTGGCAAGTCGCTTTTGGATCTCTAGAGCCTTTAAATAGGCATCCTCCGCTTCTTTATTTCTCTGGGTGTCAGAATACAAAGCCCCTAGATTATTGTAGGTTGTTGCTAAATCCGGTTCAAAAGCTACTGGATTATTCTTGGCCAGTTTTTTTAGAATCTCTAGCCCCTGCAAATAGGCTTTCTCTGCTTCTTTCATTTTTTGGGTGTCAGAATATAAAATTCCTAGATTATTGTAGGATTTTGCTAAGTTTTGTTCAAAAGTTACTGGATTATTCTTGGCCAGTTTTTTTAGGATCTCTAGGGCCTGCAAATGGGCCATCTCCGCTTCTTTCATTTTCTGGGTGTGAGCATACAAAGCCCCTAGATTATTGTAGGTTGTTGCTAAATATGGTTCAAAAGTTTCTGGATTATGCGTGGCCAGTCTTTTTCTAATCTCTAGGGCCTGTAAAAAGGCTTCCTCCGCTTCTTTCATTTTCTGGGTGTGAGCATACAAAGCTCCTAGATTATTGTAGGTTGTTGCTAAGTATGGTTCAAAGGTAGCAGGATTATTCGTGGCCAGTCTTTTTAGGATCTCTAAGGACTGTAAATGGGCAGTCTCAGCTTCTTTCATTCTTTGAGTTGTGGAATACAAATTTCCTAGATTATTGTAGGTTGTTGCTAATTCCGATTCAAAAAATGCAGGATTATTCGTGGCCAGTCTTTTTCTAATCTCTAGGGCCTGTAAATGGGCCATCTCCGCTTCTTTCATTTTCTGAGTATGAGCATACAAAGCTCCTAGATTATTGTAGGTTGTTGCTAAGTATGGTTCAAAAGTAGCAGGATTATTCGTGGCAAGTCGCTTTTGGATCTCTAGAGCCTGCAAATAGGCCGTCTCCGCTTCTTTCATTTTCTGGGTATTAGCATACAAAGCCCCTAGATTGTTGTAGGTTGCTGCTAAATTCGGTTCAAAGGTAGCAGGATTATTCGTGGTAAGTCGCTTTTGGATCTCTAGGGCCTGTAAATGGGCTTCTTCTGCTTCTTTCATTCTTTGGGTATCGAAATATAAAACACCTAAGGTATTGTTAAGGGATGCCATCGCTTCATCAGAGACTTCAATCTCTGGCTCTGAATAATAATATTGGAGTCGTTCCGCAATCCTTATTGCTTCCTCGTAATCATTTTGTTTTCTAAGAAACCAACTGTAATTCAGTAAATACTCTTTACCAACTCTGTGTTTCTGAGCCAAGACAAAAATGTCGGTATAAATTTCTCGAATTTCTCTAATTGTTTCTTTAGTTAACCCGTTTCTCTCAAGTGTATCGATTCGGGCATATAGTTCCTTCGCATTGATTTCAAGACTATTTATCATCCCGTCTGCCAAAGTGCTGTGGAGTTTTATATCCGATTTAATTTCATCTAGATCCACTGCCTTTAAGGCTCCCTCATAATCTCCCGACTCAATCAATCTGTAATTCTCCCGTAGTCGATCACTGAGCTCTCCCTTGGCTGTGTCTTCAGCTATTTCTTGCAATGTCTGTAGTAAGTCTAAAGACTTTTCCTTTATTTCCTTTTCTAAATCGCTCTTTTCAGTAGCAATCTGAGAATACTCCTTGTAAAGATTCTCATCCGGATTTTCCATATTTTCTATCAGAGATTTTCGAAGAGTTCTGTATCGTTGGCAGACTTCTTGATACCTGCTTTTCATGTTCATGAGTTCCTTATTACCGATGAAAGTAGGAATGTTGGATAGATCTGCGATTTTTTCACCATTAATGGAAATAATGTTTCCATCTGTCGTGAGTTCAGTGGTATCTAGCTTAAGAATCATAATTTGTCGAATAATCCAAAGCTTGAGTTGATCAAGATTTCTGTAGAAGTGATAAAAATGCTTCAGTTCTTGATCTAACTTATTCATGAAATCAAGGACTTCTTGGGTAAAGTTGTTTGAATCGCTTACCTGTTTTATGGTAGTCAGGATATAGGGCTGGCCCGTTTTTTGGTAGTTTTCTAAAGCCGTTTCAAATTCATGTTTGGTCTGATCACCTGCTTTTTTAAAGAAGATGAAAAGACAGAGGTCACTATCTCGAATTTCAGGATCATAGACCGAGAGCTGCTGACTACCCATGATAGTTGAATCGGTTTCACATTGAATGAGAGAGAAATGAATTCCTTTGTCGAGGTATTGCTCATTGAGGAAATTGAAGAAGTCGCCTAAATGAATCTTCTCCTCTGGGAGTTCTACAATGGATGAAGCTAAGAATATTTTTACTTTTTTCATACTTTTCCTCCAAACGATTTTTAAATTTTCTAAAGCCTAAAAAACGTACAAAATTTTGTATCCTTTACCATAAAGAATTTCGTATCTTTTATATTGCTTTTCTCTATGAAAAGAATATCTTTCATTAAATTATTCCGAGGAGTAGAAGAGAAATACTGTCTCGATATCAGCTCCCACCATCATTTTTCCTTATCCCAAGTATGGGCTAAAGGAGGAGAAGGAGCCATCGATTTAGCCAACCAAGTTTTTGAACTTTGGGAGTAAGACAACATCTTTGCTCCTATTTACGAATCCAATAACAGCATCGAAGACAAAATTGCGGCGATTGCCCAAAAAGTCTATAGCGCTTCTGGGGGCAAATTTAGCGAAGAGGCCAAGGAGCCAAGCGAACAATTCAAAAAATTTGGTTGAGATAAAATGCTTGGAGGCATGGCCAAAACGCAGATCTCTTTATGAGAGTATCCTAAAGTATAGGTGCTCCTAAAGACTTTATCATTATCGTTCGAGAGCTTCGTCCTTCTTTAGGGGCTAGTTTTATTGTCGCTTTAACCGGAAAAGTTTTCATCCTACTAGATCTTCCTAAACATCCAGGGGCTTAGATATGGATATTGACGAAAACGGAAAAATCACTCGCTTATTTAAAAAACAAAGACCACGGTTTGTTTTTAGGAAAACCTAAGAACCCCGTGGCCTTTTTTTATCAATAGGAATGAGGAAAAAAGTGGATGACAAAGAATCAAATTCCTCCAATACTCCATTTCATGAGCAATCACTACGAAAAATGCCTCTAATTTAAATAACGTAGGCCCTAATTTTGGCTTTTTTGAAAGAGACTGTAACCCATAAATCACTCTCAAGTTACTCATCTCTTTTTGATCTTTAGGGTCTATAAATACGCTTTCTTCGCTTCTTTTTTTTTGTTTTGGAATTGGAATTCAAATTCTCTAGATTTTGGTAAATTCTTACCAAATCCAATTTAAAGGCCACTGGATTAATAGTGGCTAATCGCTTTAAGATCTCTAAAGCATGTAAATAAGCGGTCTCCGCTTCTTTCTTTCTTTGAGTGCGAGAATACAAACCTCCTAAATTATTGTAGATGTTTGCCACATCCGATTCAAAGACAGCTGAATTATTAGTGGTCAGTCTCTTTTGAATCTTTAGAGCTTGTAAAAAGGCCCTTTCCGCTTCTTTCTTTCTCTGGGTCTTTAAATACAAACCTCCT
This sequence comes from uncultured Erysipelotrichaceae bacterium, assembly GCA_964438885.1. Lineage (GTDB taxonomy): Bacteria > Bacillota_I > Bacilli_A > Erysipelotrichales > Erysipelotrichaceae > Allobaculum. The sequence continues at coordinate 37,735 of CAYTMK010000013.1, forward strand.
AAATTATTGTAGGCAAGTGCCAAATCCGATTCAAAGGCCTCTGGATTATTCGCAGCTAGTCTCTTTCTAATCTCTAGTGCCTGTAAATAGGCTACTTCTGCTTCTTTCTTTCTCTGGGTCTCGAAATACAGAACTCCTAGATTATTGTAGATAAGTGCCAAATCCGGTTCAAAGGCCTCTGGATTATTCGGAACCAGTCTCTTGAAGAGTTCTAGTGCCTGTAAATAGGCTGCTTCTGCTTCTTTCTTTCTCTGGATCTCGGAATACAAAACTCCTAGATTATTGTAGGTATCTGCTAACCTCGGATCAAAGGTAGCTGGATAATTCGCAACTAGTCTCTTTAAGATCTCTAGGGCCTGTAAAAAGAACTCCTCCGCTTCTTTCTTTCTCTGGGTCTTTAAATATAAACCTCCTAAATTATTGTAGAGGTTTGCTAAATTCAGTTTACAGGTAACTGGATTATTCGTAGCTAGTCTCTTTAAGATCTCCAAAGCTTGTAAATAGGCGTCCTCGGCTTCTTCTATTCTTTGGGTGCTGGAATACAAATACCCTAGATTATTATAGGTATCTGCTAACTTCGGTTTAAATGCTACAGGATTATTCATGGCTAGTCTCTTGAGGATCTCTAGGGTCCGTAAATAGGCCGTCTCCGCCTCTTTCATTCTCTGGGTCTCGAAATATAAAACACCTAAGGTATTGTTAAGATCGGCCATAGCCTTATCAGAGACTTCAACATCTGGGTCTGAATAATAATATTGGAGCCGTTCGATAATTATTATGGCTTGACTGTAATCATTTTGGTCTCTAAGAAACTTGCTATAATCCAATAAATACTCTTTACCTACTCTATATTTCTGGCATAAAGTCCAAATTTTGGTATAAATTTCTCGGATTTCTCTAACCGTTTTTTGAGTTAACCTTTTCTTCTCAAGCGTTTTGATTCGTGCATCCAGTTCCTTGATATTGGTTTCAAGACTATTTATCATCCCATCGGCTACCCTGCTATGGATTTCTATATCCAACATGATTTCATCTAGATCCACTGCCTTTAAAGCTCCCTCATAATCTCCTAACTCAATTAGTCTGTAATTCTCTCGGAGCCGATCACTTAGCTCTCCCTCAGCTGTGTCTTTGGCAATTTTCTGTAGCGTCTGTAGAAGCTCTAGAGACCTTTCCTTTATTTCCTTTTCTAGATTGCTTTTTTCAGCGACAATCTGAGAATATTTCTTGTAAAGATTCTCATCCGGATTTTCCATATTTTCTATCATAGATTTTCGAAGAATGGTGTATCGTTGGCAGACTTCCTGATACCTGCTTTTCATGTCCATTAGTTCCTTATTGCCGGTGAAAGTAGGAATATTGGATAGATCAGCGATTTTTTCACCATTCATAGAAATAAAGTTTCCATCGATCGTGAGTTCAGTGGCATCTAGCTTAAGAATCATAATTTGTCGAATAATCCAAAGCTTCAGCTGGTCAAGATTGCTGTAGAAATGATAAAAATGCTTAAGCTCCTGATCCAACTTGTTCATGAAGTCAAGGACTTCTTGGGTGAAATTATTTGAATCGTTAAGCTGTTTTATGGTAGTCAGGATATAAGGCTTTCCTGTTTTCTGATAGTTGTCTAAAGCGATTTCAAATTCGTGTTGGGTATCATCGCCTGCTTTTTTAAAGAAGATAAAAAGACAGAGATCACTGTCTTGAATCTCTGGATTATAGGTCAAGAGTTGCTGATCGACCATGGCAACGGGATCAGTTTCACATTGAACGAGAGAAAAGTGGATTCCTTTATCTAAATAATGCTCATTTAGGAAATTGAAGAAGTCGCCTAAATGAATCTTCTCCTCTGGGAGTTCTACAATGGATGAAGCTAAAAATATTTTTACTTTTTTCATACTTTTCCTTCGATCTTTTTTTCCTAAAATTTCAATTTCTACTTTTCAGATTTATAGCTCTTGTGGAGTTGCTTCTAATCGCCTTTTTTAAGATCCTTCCTATTGGCTTAAAACCAGCCACCGTCTTAAGAATAGGAAAGCTCGGGGCAGCCAAATTCATCCTCCATCCATCCTCATGCGATCACGATCGTTTCATCCTAAAAAATGTTCCAGATAAAAGACTTCATAGAACTCTGACTTAACATTTTTTCGTTGAGCAATCGATCCAAAACAAAGCTTTAGCTTCTTCACGGTCCGATTTGTACCCTTTTTCTCTATTTTTTATTTCTGTTCATACCCTAAAGATTCCTTCCACAAGGATTATTAATTGGTATTTCTTAAGCCAAAATGCAATTTTCAAAAACGGTATGATCAATTTTAAAATATCGATCTTACAAGAGTGGCAAAGGCCCTAGATATTCCATCTAAAATTCATATGAATTTAATTGTACTAAATCCCATAAATACTAGAATTCATCTTTAAAAACCGAATAATAAGGATTTCTTTTGATACACTCTAACTTAACATTTTTTTCAATTAATAGATTATTATAAGTATAACGATTCAATAAAATTTTTGTTGAATCCTCTAGCTGATCCTTGGGCAAGTCAACCATTCCAATATCAAATCGGTTTGGAAATTCACTCTTCAATTTTCCCTAATCCGTAATCCATGGTTCAAAAGGCGTATTTCTTTTGAGTTTATAGGTAGAAGATTAGTTTTTCGGGAACTGAGGGGTTCTTGATTAAAATTTGAGTCTTGAATTTTTTAATCAACGTTTGTATTTCTTTTTTATGACAATCCTCTATAAATCTGACTTACCTAAAATTAGAAATTGAGAAGCGACAAATATGATGCACAGAACACTTACCATGCGCGCCAGTACAAATCTAGACAAAATAGAGAAGCGGCTCAATCAACTGGTTTCTAAGGAAACGTTAATGAATAAAGCCCGTGAATTGAAAAATAAAGAGCGCACGAGTGCTCGTCCCTCTGTTTTACAACAGCTCTACAGCTTGTTTGACAAAATTGATGTCCCCTATACACCCAACCAGTTAGCCGATTACTATATCAACATGATTAGACGTATTCCTAAAGAAAAGTTTCAAGATCAAAAAGAGCTGATGATAGAGCTCCTTCAGGAAAATTTGAATGACTTTCCTACCCCAAAAACGTATCTGGAACGGGTGATTAATTTTCTAGAAGATCCAGAAGATGGTTGGCATAACGATCCGTTACGACTCCGCCTTCTTAAGCAGTTTTATAAATATGCCGGAGGGTTGCATCCTTTAGGATGCGGAGGCCTAGAGGTGATTAAAAGATATATCCAGAAGAAGAATGGAAATGTGTTTCCACAAGATGTGGATGAGCAAGTAAGGCTGATACAAGATGACATTTTTGACTGTTTACAAAACGCAACCAAAGACCAGCGCAAGCTAGCTGGTTGTTATGGATTGCTGTATATTTGTGAAAATTTGGCAGGCGGTCAATTCAGCTCGAATGGTGGGACTCGACGGGATCTGTACTTTTTGGCCATTGCGTATGGTGTTCCAATTGTGATCAATAACTATCACATTCAAATTCATGTGGATCCTGATACGAGAGAAGAAAAGCCAAATTTCACCCTTGTAGGTCTATCCGACTGTGCGGATTCTTTTACTCCTGAACTGTCTGTTGGAGCCGCAGCCGAAAAAGTTTCTTCACAGATTCCAATTATCAGTTTGGAAAAAAATTTGTTTCATGAATATTATCAAAATAATTTAGTCCGGTTTTTAGAATCCGATTTGCAGAAGACGCTCGAGCAGGGAAGTCTTGAGGTTCGTAATGGTCAGCCTCAACTTGTGCGCCAAGAGCGTAGAAATTTTGAGCGCGAACCCACTGGGTATGGCATTAATTACGGAAACTATGTCGAAGTCATTTATTTATATGCACAGGTACGCGATATTCCCGTACCTGAAAAAATTTCTCTTATCAATCGAATGATCACAGAATGTAGAAGACGAACTTCTGAGGCAAGAAAAAATTTAGTGCAGGGAACCCATGTCTATCGATCTTATTTCGAACCGCTAACGGATCCCTTTAAGCTAGGACTCAACGAGAAAGGGTTTGTCAATTATCTTGTGCAAAACTTTGATTTGGTGGATAGAAAAGGCAGAGGTCCATTTCCTCATCACGATGAAAACAGAACCGCTCAGGCTATGTATAACTTTATGATGAGTTTGATTGTCGAATCCTATGAAGAAGATACTCAATCTTTTGATTCGGCTTTCTTGATGGAAATTAAGCCAAAAAGTCTATCGCAAGATTCCTTATCAAATCCGGATACGCTTCGGCTGAATTCTGTGATTCAGGAAATGAATAAATTTCTGAGCCGAAAACTCCCTGAAAGATGGGAGGAGAATAAGCCCATTCCTCGTACGAGTCTGATGAGTCTTTTTCATCATTTGTACAACACCTGTGTCTGCATTTACGAGGAGGATCCATTTGAATACGGATTGGTTGAGATGGAATCTGAGTTCGACCTAACTTTTAATAATGATCCGGATTATTACCCACTCGATAGTTCCGGAAATTTTATCCGACCTTTAACCATCGATCGAGTTCTTGCGGACTATAAAGCTTACTTGAATCCAATACTGAAAAAAGGCGGATTTCAGCTGATCGATCCTAAAAATTTTTTCGATATGGCTTTGATCTTCTCTTCCTACTGTTGTTGCATGAGTGAGTAATGGGAAAAAGACCAATTGGTAAAAACAGGAAAAGGAAAATTTATCCACAGGTGAATTAAGGGTTCTTACGCATATTTTGTGGGTGAGGTTAATTTCAATCCTAAAGAAATACCT
>CAYTMK010000014.1:0-22018 GCA_964438885.1 uncultured Erysipelotrichaceae bacterium
TGGGGAGAAAGACGAATGGTTTGAGCCATATTGATGCAATCTTGAACCATCTCTTTATAATCCCAACGGCTCTCATACTCTAAGCATTTTTCAAGTTTTGGCTTGGTCACAGGGGCTTTAGGGGTAAAGATGGTGCAACAATCTTCAAAAGGCAAAATGGACGTTTCATAGGTTCCAATCCGTCTGGCGATGTCCATGATTTCCACTTTGTCTAAACAAACCACTGGACGCAATATTGGCATATTGGTGACATGATTGATCACATACATACTTTCTAGCGTTTGACTCGCTACTTGGCCTACACTTTCCCCTGTTCCAATGGCTAAACAATGACGTTTTTGGGCTAATCCTGTCGCAATGCGCATCATCATGCGACGCATCAAGGTAATAGCATAGCTTTCAGGAGCATTTTTATAAATCGCCAATTGTAACGTGGTAAAAGGCACGATATGAACGACTAAATCTCCTTGATAAGGGGCTAATAAGCGTGCTAAAGTAAGAACCTTTTCTCGAGCTTCTGCCGAGGTGTAAGGAGGTGCCGCAAAGTGAACGGCTTCAATATGGACTCCACGCTTCATCATCAAATAGCTCGCCACAGGAGAATCAATCCCACCAGATAAAAGCACCATAGCGCGGCCGCCAATTCCCACAGGAAAACCACCTGCGCCTTCAATTTTTTCGGCCATAATGTAGGCTGCATCTTTACGAACCTCAATCAAAATTGTGACATCGGGATGATGGACATCCACTTTCCAATCACTATTTTTTAAAATGACTGTAGCTGCCATACGGTTGATGTCATCTGAGCGCAAAGGGAATAACTTATCATGACGGCGAGCTTGGATTTTGAAAGTATGCGGGGTAGACAAATCCACACATTGGGAAATGGCCTCTAAAATGGCTTCAATGGTGGGGCCTGTTTTTATGGCCGGAGAAAGAGAGGAAATGCCAAAGACTTTGGAAACCACCTCACAAACAGCATGTACATCTTCTTCGTGCAAATAAATGTACATCCGATCAAAGCCCGCCTCAAATTCAAGACTAGAAAAGCCCTTAAGTGCTTTCTTAACATTTTCAAGTAATTTTTGAACAAAGTTTCGGCGATTTTTTCCTTTTAAGGCAAGCTCGCCATAGCGAATCAATATGTGATCATAGCGGTAATCCATAGGTATTGACGATCTCCTTTGCGGCCTCGATAAAGGCATCCGCTTCTTTTATGGTGTTGTCTTGGGAAAAGGATAAGCGAATATTGTGTGTCGCTTCTTTTGGGGAACATCCCATATTGAGTAACACTGGATTGGCTCCACTGTGTTTGGATTCACAAGTGCTAATGGCCGAAACACAAATGCCTTTTTCATCTAAAGCATTTTGTAACACTTGACTTGTCATGGAATCAAAACAAAGACATAAAATAGAATCCGCCCCTTCTTGAGGAGAAAGAACTTTGGTTCCTGGAATTTCTTGGAGTCGTGAAAGAATGCGTTCTTTGACGGCTTTAATTTTTTGATTGTTAGTCTCTTGGTTTTCTAAAGCTAGGCGAATAGTTTTCGCGAGTGCAATATGAACGGGTGCATTTTCCGTTCCTCCGCGTAAGCCTTGTTCTTGTTGACCGCCAAAAAGAAGGGGTTGAAGGAGCAAATTTTTCCGTTTGAGCAACAAAGCGGATCCTTTCACTCCATGAATTTTATGGGCCGACATGCTCATCAAATCCAGTTTTTCAAAAGGAATGGGAAGTTTTCCAAAGCTCTGGGTACAATCGGCATGGAAAACACAAGTGGGATGGGTATGAACCACATCGGCAATGGCACCAATATCGGTAATCGCTCCCGTTTCATTGGAAACATGGAGTAAGGAAACAAGTAAGGTATCCTCAGTAAGTGCTTCTTGGACATCCTGGACATGAATGGTGCCATCTTGATGAATGGGTAGTCGAACAATTTCAAAGCCAAGATTTTCTAAAAATTTCATAGCGCCTTGAGAGGAAGAATGTTCAGAATTGGAGGTTAAAATACGCTTTCCACGCTGCGAATTGGCTAAAGCATAGCCGACAATAGCCATGGAATTGGATTCCGAGGCACAAGAAGTAAAGATGATTTCTTCAGGCTTCGCTTTTAACATCTTGGCAATGCGCTCTCGACTGGTTTCTAGAAGTTTATGAGCCTTACGGCCTTTTTGATGTAACGAATCCGGATTTCCGTATTCGTCAAGCAATTGGATAAAAAGAGCAGCAACTTCTCTGCTGACTGGAGTCGTTGCTGCATTGTCGAAATAGATCATGTTTGATTCATCACCGCCGGATCTTTTCGGGCCACTAATTTTTCATAAATGCCCGGATGCAAGGATTCAATGGCTTGAATAGCGAGTTTTAAAGCTCTTGTATATTCACCATTTTGAAAACAAATCTCTGCTTTGTTTAAGTCAAGATCAAGAGCTGGATAGGAGGAGCGGAAACGATTGCCAAAAACAATGGCATTTTCCACCATCACAGCAACCCCGACTAAATTGCTTGCATTGGAATAGAGTTTATAAATGAAGTCGATCGCATCTTGCAACGTATGATTGAGTTCATTGACATTCAAAGGCGAAGAATCCAAAACCGCTTGCACTTGAGCGATTTTCCGTTCTCCTTCGGCCATATCTTCTTCAAACGATTCCGAGATGGCAGGAAGTTGTTTAATGCTGGTGGACAATTTGACTTCATTTAAAATCAGTTGTAATTTCATCAGTTGCTTACGTGCTCGACTTTCATCGGAACTCGCTCCTACCAACATTTGTTTCATCTCGGCCACTTCGTCGCTAAAAGAAACGATCTCTTGAGAGAATTCACGATAGCCACTGATGACTTCTACTTGAAAAGAATCACTTTCGCTGAGTTGATGTTGAATGGTATCGCGTTCTTTTTTAATCTGATCCATCTTCTCTCGGGCTTGAATGAAGCGACGTGTCCAATCTTCTAGACCAAAGCGATCTTTAATGGATGCATATAAACGTGTAATCTCGGTCAATTCCTCTTCAATGCGATCCACCACCGCAAAATTAGATTCCAAGTTGTTGTGAATTTCTTTAAACGCAGCATGCTCTTGGGTAACATCCTCTTGTAAAGCCAACACTTGATCCGTGACCGCATCAATGTCTTTGGCGGCAGCCGTTAAATTGCCATTGTCCAAACGCACTATGGCTTCATCTAGAGCGTTTTGAATCGCATCAAGCTTATCGTCCACTTTGAGATAAGATGGATCAATTCGCTCCGCCTCCATACTTGAAGCGGCTTGTTTTACAGCTTGGATTTGATCAGGCAATTCTTTTTTAACTTTTTGATACAGCGCTGGATAGGCATTGCAGTATTTCGCAAAATCGCTGGTTTTATCATTGATGCGGTCAATGTCTTCTTTAGCTTTGTTAAAAGAAGAAGAGTCTAGATTGGCATCAAGCGAAGTGACAAGTGCTTCAATCGTAGCAAGCTTTTCTTCCATAAAAGGAGCGCCGGTATAGTAGATCTCTTGGTGATCCACAAATTGTTTTTTAAGCTTACGAACAGTTGTTTTGGCCGCTTCTGCTTTTTGTTGAATTTCCGACTCCCGAGAAAGAACGCTGTCCAAAGACGTATTGACAATACGAATGCGTTCTGTCGTATCTTCTAAGACGGTTTCCACTTCATCCATCGAGCGAATGGCTTTTTTATACTTATGCCGATTGAAATAATCTACAGCTTTTTCATAGAGATTTTCACAAGCTTGGACGGATTGAATACAAATCTCGTATTTTGGCTTAATTTCATTAAGGCGTTCATTGAGATCTTCATTGGCCTGAGCGAACGATGTCGCTTTATTGAACTTAGATTGCAGGGTATTTTGTCGAATCTCATTGACTTCAACTTCGAGTTCGGACAATCTTTTCTGAACCCGTCTCTTTTTTAAGGCCCTTGACATGATGCCCACAAGAATCAAGATGAGAACAGCAATGCCAATATAAATCATGACCTCAATGGGCACATGGTTCACAACGTATTCATAAGCATTCTTGCACCAGTTCACACACTGGTTCCAAAAATCTTCCATAAATTATGAAACGATCCCCCTTTCGTTCGTCTTTCATTATAACAAAATGTACTTCCTTTGCATGAAGGCACTCTAGTCCTTCTTGACATTGCTCACTTCCTTTTATTATTCCTATAAGGAAGTAAGAATTTTGGAAATTCTTTTTATAATTTTTCAACTTTTTAGGAAAAAGATCGATTTAAAACAGGTTTTAAAAGTCAAATTCCAAGTAGAGAGTTTTTAAAGATTGACTTATATAGCTCTATTTTCTTAATTCTCTTATTCAAACTTTGTTTAAATGCTTACCTTTTTCCGTATAAAAAACTTTTATTTTAGAAAGGAAATTTATGACTTCTCGTTTCAAATCTTTTTTAATGGCTTGTTTAACCAGTTTTACTTTGCTTGGTTGCCAAAGCTCTTCTAGTCTTTCTTCCTCTATAACGACAAGCAGCGTCTCCTCCACTTCATCCAAATTTATTCGCTTAGATCCCACAGATTATAGCCAAGCAGAAAATTGGGCCTATCTTGGAATTGGTGAAGACAAAGAAGCTGATTTATTTTTAGTGTGTCCTACCATTGACATGAAAGAAGAAACCAATATGTCGCTAGACGATGAAGAAAATAAGGCTTCTTTTTTAGGCGCTTTAAATATGGAGCGTGGCATTTATGAAGAAAATACGCGACTCTATGCTCCTTATTATCAACAAGCATCCATGATGGCTTATGATCTAGATCAAGAAACGCGTGAGGCCATTTTGGAGGCAGCTTATCAAGATGTTTCTGAAGCCTTTGCCTATTACTTGGCTCACTACAATAAAGGCCGCCCTATTGTATTAGCCGGTTTTTCCCAAGGAGCGGACATGTGCTATCGCTTAATGAAGGAATATTTTGATCAATCCGCTCTTCAAGATCAATTGGTGGCTACTTATGCGATTGGCTGGCCTTTAACCCAAGAGATGGTGGATCAATATCCACAACTCAAAGCCGCTCAAGGCGAAACGGATACAGGCGTAATTGTTACCTTTGAATGTGAAGATGAAGCCATTAACGATACTTTCATCTTACCTGCTGGCATTCAAACACTTTCCATTAATCCTCTCAATTGGAAAACGGATAGTACACCCGCTTACAAAGAGGAAAATGAAGGCGCTTGTTTTACTGACTATGATGGAAATATCGTAGAAGAAGACATCGCTCTTTGTGGAGCTTATCTCGCTCCTGGACGAGGTTCTTTAAAAGTTACAGATGTTGTGATGAGTGATTTTCCAGCCATTATTCCTAATCTTCCGGAAGGCTCATATCACATATACGATTACCAATTTTTCTACCGAAATTTGCAAGAAAATGTTCAAAAGCGCTTAGAAGCCTATTTAAATCAGACAAAGTCGCAATCCACTCACTGAATCAAAAAAAGAAGCTTTAAATATTTAATTAATAAAAAAGGAAATATGATCTTTAGCTACATATTTCCTTTTTTATCTTTTTCAACTAGAGCGAAAACTCTAGGCTATACGATTTCAACGTAAAAGCGAAAAGCAAAAATAAAAAGATTCAACAATAAATCGAAATTTTAAGAGAGAAAAAATGGAGATAACTTTATATTCAAATGACATTGACGAATATCTAAAGGCTGACAGTGTGATTGATTATGATAACGAATCCGTTCAAGAATTGGCCGATAGTTCAAAAAACTGATGACGAGATCGATTTTATTAAACAAGCCTATGAATTGGTCAGAGATCACATTTCTCATTCTACCGATATAAAGGCCGATAAAATTACGTGTACCGCTTCGGAAGTCTTTTAAAAGCTAGACATGGGATTTGTTTTGCGAAATCTCACTTACTCGCTGCTTTATTGCGATCTAAAGGAATTCCCACAGGCTTTTGCTATCAAAAGTTAGTTTTAGACGATGAAACAGCGCCTGGTCTTATCTTTCACGGACTCAATGCAGTCTACCTTAAAGACTATAAAAAATGGATTAGGCTGGATGCAAGAGGAAATAAGATAGGAGTAAATGCTCAATTTTCAATAGATACCGAACAACTTGCTTTTCCCATCCGTTTGGAAAAAGGAGAAGTGGATGGTTTTATCATCTATCCTAATCCTGATTTAGAGGTTTTAAAAAAATTGAAAACTAGCCCAACAAGGGCGTACCTTTAGAAAAACCTTCCTACTGAGCTTGAATATGACAAACTGAATTAGATTCCTATAAAACTCTTTTTTAGGATAAAAACCGTACTCTTCATTAAATGAAGAGTACGGTTTTTAAGTAAAATACTCTACTACTATACTGTTTCAATGACCTTTGTTGTTAGCTCTATCATTCGCTGGAAAACTGAAGAATAACCTCAGACCTTTTCGAATCCTCTGATTCTTTGAATACTTTATTGAGTTTGATGATTCTATATGGAATGGAAGAAGTCATCTTTTCTAAAGTTCTCTGAGTAAAGAATTCATCTCTGCTTTTGTACTTCCCTTTTCACCGTTTAAAGTTTTGGGAATGAGCCTTTTTTCAAGAACTTTAAAGCTGTATTTCATCATTGAGAAGAAAAACTAAACTCCCCTGTTTCCTTTGCTAAAAGCATTCGTTTGGTTGTTTTTCTATTTGGATTCTGTTATGATCATCCGGCACGCATAACAGCATACAAAGCCACTGCATCGGCGCTAAGGCTTTTAGAGATGTGAGTAACAGTAAGCTGTCTGGAGAAAACATCGTCCTTGGCACCCGCAGTGGAGATTTGTATCCCGTTATTGTTTTGTAGAAGACAATAGGAGGAAAAGTAATGTCTAGAAATACAGGTTCTACCTGGAAAGTTTCTCGCCGTTTAAACTTCTCAGTTTCCGAAACTGGTAAAGAACTTTCCCGTCGTCCCTATGCTCCAGGTCAGCATGGAAAAACCCGTCGTGTAAAACTCACTAACTACGGTTTACAAAAACAAGAAAAACAAAGAATTCGTAACGTCTATCAACTTTCTGAAAAACAATTTGCGAATACTTACCAAAAAGCAAGTAGAAAAGCTGGTGCCACTGGTGAAAATTTCTTAGTTCTTCTTGAAAGCCGTTTGGATAACCTCGTTTACAGAATGGGATTTGCTCCCACGCGTCGTGCTGCTCGTCAGCTTGTAAACCATGGTCATATCTTGGTGGATGGTAAGAAAGTGGATATCCCTTCTTACAGCGTTCGTCCAGGTTCTATTATTGAAGTAGCTGAAAAAGATAAAAATAAACCTTATATCGTTGATGCTTTAGCAGCTGCTCCTGCTTTTGTTGATTTCGTAGAAGTTGACAAAGATCAGAAGAAAGGCAAATACGTTCGTTTCCCAGAACGTTCTGAACTCTTTACTCAACAACCTATCAATGAATTGCTCGTTGTTGAGTACTACAACCGTTAGTTTTTGAAACTTAGACCATCTCATTCCAGATGGTCTTTTTTTAATGGATATATTCTATTTTTTCGGCAATCAAAATGTAGTGATTGGAATCTTGGTTCTCTTTGGTGGCCTTGGAATGAATACGACCTTTCGCCGTAATCCAAGAGTTGATCTTGGCACAACTGCTCAAGGTTTCCGCAGCTCCCCGCCAAACTTCTAAATTGATCAAATCACTTTCGAATTGTCCTTTAGAGTTCGCAAAGGGTCTTTCAACTTCTAAAAGAACATTGCAGCTTTTCCACCCTTGAGGATTTGTTTTGAGTTGGGGAAGAGAGGCAATTTTGCCCACTAAACAAAATTGATTCATACAATTGGCTCCATTTCTAAAAGAGAAATATGAAAAGATAAAGAAGGAAGAAAAAAGATAGACAAAGGAAAAATTAAAAATAGGACAAGGTAAAAAATAGCTGTGATCCTAGTATAGAAGTCGCTCGAAAAAGAAATCAATCTCTCTAGATGTGGAGTTAAACAAAAAAGAAAACGAAAAAAGCGCTTAAACACAAAGCATTTTGAGGTTAAGCGCATCTTAAAAGCACTAAATTGGAATCAAAAAATGTAGCAAATCCTTGAAAATGTAGCCTAATCAGATCCCTTACATGTGCTAAAAAAAGGACAAGGCTAAAAATTTCCTTCTTCTCAATCTTCTATGGAGGCAGAATGCAAAGGAGTGATGATGGTTTCACATACGTTTGAAAAGTCTAAGGAAGCAATATAGTCATTGACTTCTTCAAGAGTAATGGAATTCAACACATTAAGGTCTTCAAAAAAGTCAAAGTCTCCAAAGGCTCCTTCAAGACTGACAAAAGCGAGGGAATCAAAATTATCAAACGTTCGAATGGATCCGGCTTTTTCCTGAATCAAAAGGCTTTCAAATTTTTCTTGGGTTAAAAGCGGCTTCTTTTTTAAGATCTCTTTCATCGTTTCAAGATATTCTTGAGGTCGATCCGTTAAAGCATAAATCATGATGTATCCATGATCGGTATCCAAATCGCCTTCTGCCAGGTTTGCGCTGGCCATTAAATGGGTATCGAGCCAAGTCTGCCAATCTTTGGCCAGCGGTCCAAAAAAGGCATTGAGCCAAAGATTCAACATATAATCCTTTTTAACGATTTCTTTCCCTGAACAATTTTCTCCCATAGGCGCTAATTTGACCCCTAATCCAGCATAACCAAGTTGGACATCCATTTTCAGTTCAAAGTGTTCTCGTGCCACTTCTTGAGGTTCATCCGGTAAATACCGCTTAGCTTTGGATATCCTTTGACTTGGATACTTTCTTTCGAGATCTTCAATGAAAGAAAATAAAGGATCTAATTCTTGACCCGTAATGCCGACTAAGACAAGTTGAGAAGAATCATACCAAGTTTGGTAGAAATTCTCTAAATCCTGTAGGCTCATGTCTTGAATGTCTTGGATGGTCCCTAAGACATCTTCCTTTAAAGGCAATTGTTGATACAAAGAGCGAAAGGTTTCCAATTGAAGTCTAGAATCAGGATCTTGCTCATATTGGTAATATTCGCTTAAAATAATGCCTTTTTCCTTTTCTACAGTTTCAGGCGTAATTTCAAGAGTTTGAACAAAATCAATTAAAAGACGTAGTGGTTCAAAGGGATCCGCTTGCGTGGAAACAAAATAAGATGTCATGGAATAAGTGGTCATCGCATTACATCGCGCTTGGACACGCGCTAAAGGGTAAGTGACATCTTCTCCATTTAAACGAAACATTTGATGTTCTAAAAAATGAGCACACCCAGAGCGATGGCCAATAGTTTGTCCCTCGACCAAATCAATTTGATTTAAAGAGCCAGCTGGCACTCCCATTAAAAAAAAGGACTTAGAAAATCCCTTTTTTTGAATGAGAATGACTTTTAAGCCATTTTCTAAGATCCGTATTTCACGCTTGATTGGAAGCTTCATATCTTCACCTCTTCTTTCTGTTTTAGATAAGTTCAAAGTCTAAAGGAGTTTCCTCCTTTTGAAGCAATTGAGCACTCGCTACCAGTTGAAGGCCTTTAGCCATCTTAGAGACATCTTCTACACTAACGGCTTCGAGCTTCTTGATGAAATCTTGAGCGGATTCTTCTTGGTTTAAAATGGTTTGAACAAATTGTTGGTTGATTGGACCGACTAAGCTGTCTTTTTGTAAACGAATATTGTTACACAGCTCTTTTTTTATCGTTTCTAAAAGGCTTGGATCGATGCGTTGATTTTGAATATCGTCCAAAATAGTGGTGATCAATTCTTGAATTTTAGGAAAGTTTTTTCGATGCGCCGCGGTCGTAATCAAAAGCGCGCCATCAAAGCGAATGATAGAGGAAGAGATGGCATAACAATAGCTGTATTGTTCTCGAATGATCTCGAAGAGTAAGGATACAGAAGAATTTCCGAGTAAACCCGAGAGGACCACTAAAGCGGGATAAAGAGGACTATTAGGTGCCACTCCAGTGGCATAAACTTGAACCAATGAACTTTGGGAGATCTCTTTTTCTACAATGACTTCTTTTGGAAGGAGACTAGGCTTTAGAAGGTTCCACTTCACGTTTAAGCTCGAATTTTCCTCCTCTTGAAAAAGAGGACGCAAAGAATCGCTCAAAACTCCACTAAAGAGGGTAATATGGGGAGCTTTTTGAAGAGTTTGAAATAAATCTTGAATGGTTTCAAGAGTAATTTCATCCACCTCTTCTAAATACCCAGAAAGATTCAAGGCAAAATGGGTCCCTTCTCCGGCCTTTTGACAGGCCAACTGTAAAGCTTTCCCATCGGGATCTTGTTCTTGGGCTTCTAAGCGTTTTTTTAACAAGTACTTGGCCTCTTCGAGATATTTTTCTTCCAATAAAGGCTCATGTTGAAAGGTATGAAGGAGTGTTTGAACTTCGTGATTATACTCAACTTGATCGATGAGATCTTCGCGAATCCAGCGCATCCGAAATTCAATCATTAATTGCAATCCATAACCAAATAAGCCATACCCACCTTGCAAGCCATAGGCATGAGATACAGCCTGAGCCATTGCTTCTCGGGTAGAGTATTTGCGACTTCGGCCACAAAGCATAAGAACCAAAATATTCCAAGCCGTAATGGTTTTACGCTCTAAGGGGCACAAATAACGAATGCTTAACACATTTTCGGTAAACTTCTCATTTCGAATTTCAATCATATTCAACTCCTTAATCAAATAAAAAGACATTGTTTTCTATTGTGCCTAACTTTGAGAAAAAAAGTCATCTTCTCTTCTCTAAAATCTTTAAAAGAATCTATAATTCTCTCACTTTTAGGGCTTAAAATCTCTTATTCAATCTTTTTAAAAGAAAAAATGTCTCCTTATAAGGAGACATTTTGAAGGTTAAGAAACACGAATAAATCCGATCAATGCTTGTGAGCAGTTGATAGAGGCAAGAGCGGTAGTATATCCATTCCAACCACCATGAACAGCCATTCCATTGCCAGCATATACCGCAACATGACCACTGTAAATTACGATATCTCCGGGAATTGGATCCGAGGTCCACGTTCCCACGCAAGCGTATTCTTCTGGCCAACCATGGAAATAGACACCAGCAGCGGCCAAGGAATTTGTGACCAGTGAAGTGCAATCTTGGATGACTCCAAGCTGACTTAAAGCAGCTGCATAAATCGTCGCAGCTTTTCCAGAATAAACAGGCTGCTCCATGATGGGAGCTTCTACTGGAGTATAAGTTTGTTCAGGAGGAATATAGTTTGGATCATCTGCTACTGGGGCAGGGCCTTGATATCCTTGATCAGGACTTTCACCAACAGGTGCAGGATTCTCTTCCCCCACTTCTGGTTGAGCTACATAAAATCCATCGCTTCCAGCAATGACTTCATTTCCTGGAACAGCGATTGGCGCAGGCATAGTCGCTTCTTCTTCCCCGATTTCATATTGCACGACATCTTGGATTTCTAGTTGAAGAACAGATTGATCTTCCACTATAGGCGTATTTTCAGTTCCTCCTAGAGGTTGTTCTTCTCCTACAGGGGCGGTTTCGGTTACTACCGCAGGTTCTTGTGATAAAGGAGCAACTTCAGCCTCTGGTTGGGATGGTTCCACTGGCGCAGGGGCTTCTAGAGAAATTTCCACTTGAGGCTCTGCAAGAGCAGCAATTTGTGGCTCTTCGCTTACACTTACAGGTGGCTCTTCTTCAATTATAGGAGCAACAGGTTCAGGAGTAGGTCCTCCAGGTTCTGGGCTTAATTGTGACTCTTCATTTACAGGTTCGGTTGGAACATCGACTTGTGAAGTTTGTTCAATAACAGGAGCGTGGGACTCTACGGGAGTTTCCACTACAACTACCTCTTCACTTGGAAAAACAACTTCTTGCTCGGTATTTCCGATCCACTCTGTAGGCGCAACTTCTGGTTGAGGGATAACAGGAACGCTTTCAATATCCGCTGGCGTTCCTTCTGGAGTTAAAACAGCACCAGATTCATTAATAACGAAGCCATCGCGTTGTGTATTGGTTAACAAGGTTCCATCGGTGTTGAACGCATAGGTGACATCATCGATTTCCTTGTAATTGTCCATGTTAATCGTGCCGTTATCGTTATAATAAGCCATTGCCCCTTCAAGAGGTTGAAAACCTGTTTTGACGATACCTTGATCATCTGAATAAAATGTACCTGCCTCAGATTGCACTTCACCAATTGCGGTACGACCATCATTTTGAAAGTAGTAGTCGTTTCCATCAATGGTTTCCCAAGTATTGGTTACAGGTGAACCTTCCTCATTGACATAATATTTTCCATTATCATCATTAACCCATTGATTTGCGACTTTAAAGCCTTTTTCGTTATGGTAAGTTCCATCTTCCATCCAACCAGAGGCTAAAGCCCCAGTACCTAAGAAATTATAAGTCGTTCCTTGGATTTCAGCTTTACCCGTAACGGCTTTTCCAGAATTATCAAAGAAGAAGGTTTGATTGTCGACATTTTGCCAGCCAAACTGCATCATACCATGGGTATCGAAAAAGTATTTTTCATCGTCGATTACGGTTAGACCTTTGGCTCTTTTATGGTTGTCTAGGACATAGTAGCTGCTTTCTCCCTCTGTATGCCAACCTGGCTGTACTTCATATGCATGAACAGTAGAAAGAATTGGTCCGCTAGCACATAAGCAAAGCGCAACGGCGAGCAGCTTGCTGTGTTTCTCAACAAAATTCATAATCGTCCTCCCGTTTTCTCTTTTCGAACATCAATAAATTAACACGACTTCGCTCCTGTGGCAAAATTCTCTAATCAAGATATTTCGAATTTCTTAAGAATTTCCAAACAAATTATAGATATAGCCCCTTTATATAAAGGATGTATATCTAATTATGTGAGTTTATGTGAATAAATCTTAAATTTTTGAAAACAAAATTCATCTTAATGCTTTACTTATGCGCTTTTAAGCATCTTTCTACAAAAAAAATGTTAGGTCTTATGATTAAATTTTTAAGTCTTCTATCTTTACAAATCTAATTTTTTATATAGGCCTTCCTATATGAAGATTAATTTTCATTTTTCCTGACCTTTTGAAATCTTTTAGACCTAAAGAGAACAAGGAATAAAGATTCCAATCATTTTTATCTATTGCTCTCGTTTTGGACCATTCGGTTTATTTCCCCTTATAGAATACTTTTGTAAGAAAATCTTCTTATAGAAAATTGAAAATTTTTAATCTTTGGACTAAAAAAAGACCACTTTTCTTCTAAATTTTTAACTCGCTTAAATTTTTCTTGATTCCTCTCATGAGAATAGAAAAATTTATATAGAGCAAATTTATAGAAGATAGAATAAATTGGCTAAACTATAACTTATATAGATATCCTATAAAATATTTATTGGGGAATACTTCTTAAGCAATACAGAAAACTTAATCTTTTGCTCTTACCTAAAAAAGAAGGGACTATAATAAGCAGAGGCTTATTATAGTCCCTTGATAAAAAGGTTAGCCTAAAAAAGATTAAAAAGTGACTCTACCTTTATTTTTAAAGAAAGAAATTTTTTAATTTGTTACAACTACAAGATTTAGACTTTAAACTTTATCTTTTAGAAGCTCTCGATACATCTCTTGTTGATCTTGAGGAATATCTACAAATTGAAGGGCTTGGTCAATGTTGAAATTTAGTTTTTTCATGACTTTTTGAAGCATTTCTAAACGTTCTTCTATTCGGCCTTGGGCTAGCCCTTTTTCTAGTCCTTGAGCTAATCCTTTTTCTAATCCTTGAGTAAAAACGCCTTGACCTAGATTGCTCACTTCCATCACCTCTTTTTCTAAGTTGCAAGTCATTTTGAGTCCATATTCAATTTCCAAAATATTTCGTTTCTTCTCTACACTTATCTGGCCACTTAAAAGGACTCCTAGCATTCGCCAAATGCTTTCTTCCTCTGCTTTTTCGGGATTTCCTAATCCAATAAAGATGATGCGCATTAAATCTCTCTCCAATAAATCGGGTATTTTTTGACCTCCTATGTGTTTTTGGTCAATATAGAATTCCGTTAAACTATTTTTAAACTTTTGAGAGGGATTTGGAAAAATCCAAATTGAATAAACTTTTTTAAGTTGGTCATAATGGGAAGAAATAAATTCACGACCGTATTGGGATGAGAGCATTCTTGCTCCATAATAAATCCCTCGTTTGATCAATGAATAGCCTGGCCAAAAGTCATTTTGAGTTTCAAGATTAATAAAAATGGGAATTAGCTCTTTAGAACTGGGAAGAAGTGCCCGAAAACGAATATCATAAAAAACAGTTCCTTCATAAATTAACTTGTCTTCCGTTGATTCGCCTTTAATTAAAGTTCCTTCTTGATCAGGAAAAACGGGGACGGTTGAAACTTGGGGCGTTCCTTCAATATACCTTTGGGCAATTTCTTCTAGAGATATTTCTTTATAAGCAGGAATACAAGCTTTTAAAATAAGAGCTAAAATCGATTTTTCGGCCAAAAGACGTTTACAAGCCGCATCATAATAGGCCTGTTTATCCGTGATGGTGAGAGCTTCAGCTAAGGTCGTCTCTTCTTTAAACATCGTGCTTTCCTTTCTCCTTAAAGCTTTCTGGGTCCACTTTTTTATAGGGGAAAAATTGAAAAAATAGACTAAAATTTTTTCAATTTAATTCTTTAAGAATCTTCGACCTTTTTGCATCATCAATTATTTTTATCTTTTCTTAGCTCATTAAAAATAAAAAATATAAGTAGAAAACTAAATGTTTTCTTTACTTTAAAGGCCCAAAAATACTTCTCTTCCTTATAAAGATCTTATTTTTGAAAAGCATTTACAAACTATTTTCTCTTTAATTATCGTCTTATAAAACATAGATTGAAAGATCTAATTCGTCGATAATAGGTTCCCATATTCCAAGAATAAAGGAATGTCAGATCTTTTAAGAAAGAAAAAAGCTCAGTTTACTAGCTCCTGAGCTTTCTTTTTCATGTTTAAACAGGAACCATTAAACCTTCCTTAAAAGAAAAAACGATTGATTTTCCTCCATTTCTTCTCAAGGTTTTCAACTAGTCATTTTCATTATTTTCGATGGAACTCGAGGCTGAAAAAATGAAGAGCTAAGAAGTAGTATACTAGCCCATTCAATTTTCTCACACAATTCCCCAAAGATTTCATCCGTTCTAACTGGGCTTTTACAGGAGCCTTTAACTATGGCTTTATTTTGGCTTTTGACCTCTTTTCACTCCGTAATCATGGTTTCATGAAATGGAAAAAAGAAACGATTTAAGGCCTGTTCAATATCTTCTTTAGCCTGTTTTCATCCTAACCGGCTTTGGCTAAGAGTTCTTTGGTCAGCGCAGAGTCTTTTTTTTAACACCGATTCACACATTTTAAGAGCAGCATCTATATCAATGGAGAATGTTTTGACCCTAAGACTCAAAATACAGAAAGAGTCTAGAGAAGAAATACTCCAGAGCTCAGAGAGCTGTAACTCTAGAGGTTAAAGAAAAAGTGAAGGAACGAGACGAGAAAAGACCATCTTTTTTACGAAAGGATGGTCTTCTTTTGAACTCCATTTTTTCATCCTTGAATGCTATCTCCAGGGTGCCAATTTTTTAAAAAGTCTTCTCCTTTTATTTCTTCACTCGTACTAAGGTCAGGATAGTTTTGTTGGCGCAAAGCTTCATAGACTAAAATGGCGGCGCAATTGGACAAATTCAAGCTTCGCGCCTCGGCCTTCATGGGTAGGCGCATACATCGATCCAAATGATCTTTTAAAATCTTTTTATCAATTCCCGTGCTCTCTTTGCCAAGAACGAAGTAATAATCATGATTCGCATTGGAAAAATCAAACGCGGTGGGTGCTTTCTTCCCATAACGCGTCATAAAATAGAGATCTGCATTGGGATTGGCTTTTAAAAAAGCCTCCCAATTGGGATGAATATGAATATCTGCTTGTCGAATATAATCCATTCCTGAACGGCGTAAGTATTTATCCTCAAAGCTAAAGCCTAGAGGTTCGATTAAATGCAAGCGAGAGCCTGAAGCCATGCAAGTACGAATGATATTTCCCGTATTCGCTGGAATTTCGGGTTCATACAACACTACATGAATCATGCTAATTCCTTCCAATCTTTCATCAACAATTTCAACGCATTGTGCCGATGAGAAGCGCTATTTTTAAGGGCGGGATCTACATTGGCGCTTGTAGTATGAAAAGGGGGATAATAAAAAATTGGGTCATATCCAAATCCATGTTCCCCTTCAATTTTGTCATGAATGAAGCCTTCCATGGTTCCTTGATAAACATGTTCGGTTCCATCTTCTTTTACCCAAGCGATGGCACAGACAAATCGAGCGGTGCGATCTTTTCCTTCTACTGCCTCAATAATGGCTTGGTTTTTAATGTCATAAGAGGTATCTTCTCCCATAAAACGGGATGAATAAATACCAGGAGCCTTATCTAAAGCATCCACTTCTAAGCCTGAATCATCCGCAATCACAGAAGCGTGAACTAAGTTATGAAGAGCTTTGGCTTTGATCAAGGCATTTTCTTGAAAAGTCGTTCCTGTTTCTTCAATTTGAAGCTTCTCTTGTAGCTCTAGGGGTAAATCTTGAATGGTTTTGATCTCAACTTCTGGCCCAAACATCGCCGCAAATTCTTCTTTTTTATGGGCATTGCCAGTCGCAATCCAAACGGTTTTCATCCTAAATCTCCTTTTCTTTTTGGAATATAAAGAGGTTCAACCCACTTTGTCTAAAGAGAAAGTGGTATAAATCCTTGCTTATCACTATAAAGGGAAGATTTTAGAAGCGAAAGAGCTCTCAAAAATAGATCCAATACTAAGACTTAAAGAAAAAACGAAAGAAGACCTAAGAAAAGAGATGAAAAGGAAAGCCATGCCAAACTACGAAAATTTCAAACGGTTTCAACCTATTATGAAATCTATGGATGAACTCGATAAAAAAAATATGGAGGCCTTGCTTTTAAAAGAAGAAGAAAAAACGGGTTTAAAAGAATACTATTGCGCCCATACCGATTATATGGATCCAAAAGCTAAAATCGTTTTTATTGGAATTTGTCCTGGATTTGAACAAATGAAACTCTCCTTTAACTTAGTGAAACAAAACGCATCAAATTGCGAAGAAGACCTATTGCGTTTAGCAAAAGTACACGCTCGCTTTGGTGGGTCCATGCGTCAAAATTTAATTGATTTAGCCAATCAAACGAATCTAGCTTTACGACTTGGAGTCGAATCGGTTCAAGAATTGTTTGATCCCAATTGTCATTTAATGGATAACACCGCTCTACTTCCCTACCCTATTTTTCGTCATGGGAAAAATTATACTGGCCATACGCCTAAAATCGATCGATCTCCCATGTTAAGCGCCATTTGTACTACCCAACTTCAAAAAATTAAAGAAACCTATCCTGACGCTGTATTTATTCCATTGGGAAAGGCTGTGGATGAGCAACTGACTAAAACAGGTATTTTACCAGAAGAAAGAATTATTCACGGATTTCCTCATCCTTCTGGAGTCAATGGCCATCGCTTTAAACAGCTTGCGGAAAATAAGGCCATGATTAACGCCAAACTTCAATCGCTTTTTCCCTTTAAAACAGAAGAGAAGTAATGAGGTCCGAAGAGAATATTTAAAAATTCTTTTTCTTTTTTAGAAAAGCGCTTACAATATAGAGGCTCTTGAATTTTTAATTGTGGAGGAAAAGTGAATGTCTGTATGTATTGTAACGGGCGGAACGCGCGGTATTGGACTGGCTACCGTAAAAGAATTTTTGAATGCTGGGTATCAGGTCGTTCTTTATGGCTCAAGAGAAGCAACGGTTGCGAAAGCTTTAGCGGAATTAAACAATGAGATGGTGGAAGGCCGTTGGACAAATTTGACCAATGAAGAAGCGATTCGTAAAGATTTCGCAGAAATTAAAGAAAAATATGGCTCCATTGATGTTTTGATCAACAATGCTGGTTTATCTGAATCCACTCCTTTTATGAATTACACCGAAGACTTGTTCACCAAAGTCATCAACTTAAATGTCGTAGCGCCCTATGTTTGTAGCCAAGCGGCAGCCGTGATTATGAAAGACCAAGGTCATGGAGTGATTTTGAATACTTCGAGTATGGTTTCTAAAAATGGCCAACCAGCTGGAGTGGCTTATCCCACTTCAAAATATGCCATCAACGGAATGACGATCTCTTTATCTAGAGAATTGGGCAAATTTGGTATTCGGGTCAATGCAGTGGCCCCTGGTGTGACTTTAACCGATATGGTTAAATCGCTTCCTGACCAAATGATTCAACCCATGATTCAAGCTATTCCTTTAAAACGCATTGGAGAACCAGAAGATATCGCTAAAGCTTTCTTGTTCTTAGCTTCTGATCAAGCAAGCTATATTACAGGAGCAATTTTACCGGTAGATGGCGCTATGGCTTCTTAAACCAAAAAGCTCTTTCTAACTAGAAAGAGCTTTTTGATTATTCTGCGCTTTCCCAAGGAGCGGCAGTAAGCTGTTCGGGATTAACCGCTTGAGAATGATCAAGCGTTTCAAAAATTAAAAACAACATATATTCACTAAAGGTTAGGCCAAGATTAGTGGCTTTATCTTTTAACCAAGCAACATGAGCTTGTTCTTCCGTCATAAAATTTCCTCCATATCATTAAAGAAATTTTAACAAGAATGTAGGAAGAAAAGAGAAAAATGCTCAACCTAAAAAAATACATTTTAAAAGAAGTTCTTTTAACGGTCTTCTATTCTCGCTGAGAAATCTCTTATTCGAGTTTAAAATCTTGACAAAGCGAGTAAATAAATTTATAAACAATTTATCCACTTTTTATGATTGCGCTTTCATTCCTTATATTTCTCTTTTTTATCTTCCTTTTTTCTTGATTTCCTTTTCCTTCTAAATCTTCCTAGATCAATAATTGGCTTTCTTTTTCCTTAATAAGCTTAGAATTGAAAAAAACTTCACATTCACTTAATAGTTCGTTTAATTTTTAATCAAAAGTGGTTAGAGAAAAAAAGTGGTTTCTAAAAAGTGGTAGAAAGGCATAGAATCCTTTGCGGTTTCTTATGAGTGAGCATGACACGTTCTTTCTTTTCTTCCTCTAAAATGGAAAAAATTACTTTTGTGTTCTGTTTTTCTTTAAGTATGGTCCCTTTTCAATCAACTATCGACCATTCCTTATTCAGAGAATCTTCTTTATCCCTTCTCAAAGACTCTGTTTTAAAAGCGCCAGTTCTTTCTAAAGAAATTCATTTTAGCCCTTCTTTGCGAGAAGAAGTTTCTTCTTTGATGAATGATTGGACCAAAAAAGAAGAGGATGAAGTTCCACCTGTCTTTTTAGAGCAAGGAACGGATTTTTCTTTTCGAGAAGATCAACCAATCCAAGAAGAGAATGAATTGACTTTAGAAATTCCCCCGCAAAAAGAGAACTCTATTTTGGATGACCCTTCTATTCCAGAAGAAATTTGGTCTATTTCCTACATTCCTTGGCAAGGTCAGACAAGTGCACCTCTTGATGGAAGAATTGGCTTATGGGCAGATGGTTGGTTTATCGCTCATCGCAATACGCCAAATGGTCAAAAGATTGCCTCTTTGGTCGCCCAAATCGAAGTAGATGGGCAATTTTATAGTTTTGATGAGACTTGGATCGCTTCAGATGAAATTACTCCTGATGAAATCGCTCGTATTCGAGCCCACAACGGCCTCACCTTTCAAACTTGTATTGATGACAAGACCAATCAAATGGTCCATTATCGTCCAGCTCTTGGATTTAGTGGTTATTCTTACCAATTTATTCAATATCCTTATACAATTCATGACACCGTAGCGATTGGATATCTTCCTACCCAAGTAGAATCTCCGACATCCTCTTCCTTAGAGTCCGACAGCTCCTTGCTAGAATCGGATTCTTCTCTTTCTTCCTCTTTCACTTCTTCCTCTTCGCTTTCTTTGCCTACTCAAGATGCTTCTCTTTTTGATTCCTATCAATTCCAAGAAATTCCCTTTATTTTAGAAGAACCTCTAGAAGACTTCTTATTTTTCTAATTCTTTCCCTGCTTTTATATAGGCTAAAAACACAAAAAAGCGATTCAATCTCAAGACTGAACCGCTTTTTTTTATTCGTGACCATCGAAACAATAGGTACACAGTTTACATTTTGGTAAGCCAATGGCTTTCACCAAATCATCTAAGCGATGATAACGAAGAGAGGTAAAATTGGAAGATTCTCGAATTTTTTCCACCATTTTGGCATAGCGCTCGGTATCAGGATTGGCATACTCTCTGAGGACTTCAAGACTTGGCTGCCCACCTTCTAATTCTTGAATCACGCGTCGCGTAATTAAATCCATTTCGGAAGTAGAACGAGAGAAGTTTAAGTATTTGCATCCATAGATAATAGGGGGACAGGCTGGACGAACATGGACTTCTTTGGCCCCAGCATCGTATAAGAAACGCGTTGTATTTCCAAGCTGGGTTCCACGAACGATGGAATCATCGATCAAAAGTAGCTTACGATCTTTGATTAACTCTTCTACGGGAATGAGTTTCATAGAAGCAATATGATTGCGTTGTGTTTGACTCGTGGGCATAAACGAGCGAGGCCAAGTTGGAGTGTATTTGATAAAAGGGCGAGTAAAGGGAATTCCCGTCACATTGGAATAGCCAATTGCATGGGCTGTACCCGAATCAGGAACTCCAGCAATGCTATCTACCTCCACGCCTTTATCGCGTTGCGCCAACAGCTCCCCACAACGATTGCGCATCACTTCTACATTGATTCCCTCATAGGTCGAAGTTGGATAGCCGTAATAGACCCATAAGAAAGAACAAATTTGCATGTCTTTTCCAGGTTTCTTTTTCACTTCCACATTTTTAGGCGTGATGAAATCAATTTCTCCTGGGCCTAGTTCTCCATACACTTTATATCCTAAATTATGAAACGAACTGCTTTCAAAGGCACAACAGTATCCTTCCTCTTTATGACCAAGAACAATAGGGGTACGCCCCAATTTATCACGCGAAGCATAAATTCCTTCGCTTGTGAGCACTAAAACGGATAAAGATCCATCAATGCTATCTTGCAAAAAAGTCAATCCTTCTTCAATGGTATCTTTTTGACAAATTAAAGCGGCCGCAAGTTCTGTAGGGTTGACTTCTCCAGTACTCATTTCATAGAAATGATTCACGCCTTCTTCAAAACAAAGCTTTTCGAGTTGAGCTAAATTGTTAATCCGTCCTACTGTGGTAATGGCAAAAGAGCCAAATTTGCCATGAATCAGCAAAGGTTGGGATTCGTAATCTGAAATGCAACCAATCCCTAAATTGCCTTTTAGGCGATCGAGATCTTTATCGAATTTCGTTCTAAAAGGAGCGTTTTCGATGTTGTGAATGGATCGCACAAATCCATCCTTGCCATGCACTACCATCCCAGCCCGACGGGTTCCTAAATGAGAATGGTAATCCGTCCCAAAAAATAAATCTGGTACACAATCACAATTTTCTTTTAAGGCAGTTCCAAAAAATCCGCTCATAATAAGACTCGGCTAGGAAGCCCCTACAGTTTTTCTGTAAGAGGAGGAATACCGAACACTCCTTTCTCAATCTCTCCCTTATTTTCCTCTCTTTAAAGGTGCTTTTCCAAACTTGAAAACGAAACCATTTAGGAAGTAAATCTAAAGGTTTTGTTTAAATTGGAATGATTCGCTAGGTGAAGTATTTTTTGTGGCATTATGAATTAAAATGCCCTGAAAAAGATAAAGGTTCTAAAATGCCTTGCGTTAAGAATGGCCTTATTCTAGCACTCCCTGTTAAAAGCAAAAAAAACTTCCTACATCTCATAGAAAGTCTAGTTTATTTGTCAAGTTTTAAAAGAGTTCTAAAGGGATTTCAAAAATTTTTCTTGGGCCAGAAAAATTTTTCATCCCTATCTAAAGGCAAGAGTCCCTCAAAAAAGTCCTTTTACTTTAGTGATCCCAGAATTGCCTCGAATTAGCGTGGATGAAAAGCGATTCTAGAAATCGATTGGGGCTTCTGGCTTCATCATCGTTCTCAATTTAACTTTCTTTATTAGAGAAGAAAAAA
>CAYTMK010000014.1:22118-41597 GCA_964438885.1 uncultured Erysipelotrichaceae bacterium
GCTTCTGGCTTCATCATCGTTCTCAATTTAACTTTCTTTATTAGAGAAGAAAAAAGAGAAGAAAAAAATTTTCTTGTTTGGCTAAAATTTTTAGACAGTCTTTCTTTTCCTATACCTATAAGGAAAATTCTTTTTTGGGATATTTTTATAAAGTTATCAAGCCATGATGTGGAAGAAAGGATTCAGTATGCGATTATTTATTGCTTTGGAACTGCCCTTATCTATTCAGGAACTGTTAGTAACCCAAATGAATGATTGGAAAGCACAAGGAGTCACAGGTCGTTTTTGTTCTCCTCAAAATCTTCATATCACGCTTGCCTTTTTAGCAGAACAATCAAAAACAGCCTGTGCGCAAATAGAAGCCATTCTTCAATCTCTCCCCTTGCCCAAACTCACTTTATCCTTAGAGCGCGTTGGATTTTTTGGAAACTTATGTTATGGAGCGCTTAAGAGTGAAGAATTGCATTCTTATGTCTTTACCTTACGTCAAAAATTAAAAGAGGCAGGGATTATTTTTGATGCGAAACCTTTTAAAGCCCATATCACCCTTATTCGTAAAGTGAAAGTCCCTGAATCTCTTTTCCTTCATCTTCCTTCTAGATCCTTTGAAGTGAAATGTTGTACACTGTTTTCTTCCCAATTAACTCCAGATGGTCCTATTTATACTCCACTTTGTGAAATTTTTCCCTCTCAATAAGGATAAGAGGCAAAACCTGTGTGAAGTGAGAGGCCTTTTAAAATGATGTGAAAAAAGGAGAAGCGCCTATGAAATGTCCAAAATGCCAATTTGAAAACCCTTCTGGCATTCGTTATTGCTTGCATTGTGGAGCCCCAATGTTGCCTCCTCCCCCCAAAAAACAAAAAAGATCTGAGAAAACGAAAAGAACCCCATTAAGGGTTGGAGTATTTGGAGGAGCCTTTATTGGACTGAGTTTTTTATTCTTGTTAGCCATTGTAATTCTAGGCATTCAAAGTCACCATTCCTCTAATGATTCTTTACTTTCTGAAACGACCCAAGGATTAGCGGATCCCAAAAGAACCCTCATTCCCTATGATTCTCGAACGAATTATGAATATGTCGATTTAACGACGCATACTCTTTCCATTCCCGATTCATCTTTAAAAATTGAATTTCCAGCGTATTCTGTTGGCCGTTATGATTACGATTCGGCGCATCAACAACTCATTTTTGAAATTGAAACCTTCGATGGCTTAACCATTACTTTTACCTCTTCAAGGTTAAATGCTACGCCTTATACAAAAAGCGAAGCCGAAGCCAGTTTAAAAACAGGCCTTTATCATGAAATTGCTGGAAAAGAAGATGAATACTATTATATTTTGCCATCGAATGGACCAACCGCTACAGCTACCATTGTAGATTGTATTCACAATCGCTCTACGAATATTACTGTTTATGACGATCACTTTATATCAGATGGTGAAGAGGAAATAACCTCCAAGGAAACCAATCTCTTCGGGGAAGATTCTAGTCAAGACACAGCTCACATCGAATCCCAAGTTGAGTCCATGCTAGATCAAGAAGAAATTCAAGAAGCTACACAAGAGGAAACGATCCTTGACCAAGAAAATGTCTATAGCATTTCCTCCTCTCCTGTAGGATCTCAAAAAGCTGTGGATGCTTTGGAAGAACTGCTCCGTTCTACTCACCTCAACGCATAAAGTAGCTAGAAAGTCGCTTTTTTAAATCTTTACACTTTGAGTTTTAAAAAAATTCTTTTTAGAGTAATAAGAAACTAAGAAGGAGCTTGGCTATTGAATTCCTTGAAGAACGCTTTTATTTATCGGTTTAAGCGCCTAAAATAAAAAAGAAAAAATCATCTTTGAAAAGGCACGATAACTCTCGATTGAAACGTGAAAAAAAGCTCTAGGCTTTTTTCTTAATTGTTTAATTTTCTAAACAATTGGTAGTAAGGATGAATTATAAATGTTTTATTATCAAATTTTGAAACAAAGGCGCTTGGCTTTAAATTTATCCATTCAACAAGTATCGCAACAAACTCGATTAAAACCCGAATATGTTCAAGCCTTAGAAGAACATAATTTGGAGATTTTTAAAGATCAAGGTCTTCCTTATGTTCCGGCTTTAGTAGAAGGCTATTGCGATGCCATTGGGGTCAATTGGAATGTAATCGCTCAAGAAGTCCAAGAGGATGTGCAATCTTTTATGATGTTGTGCCATCGAGAAAAGCGAGCTTTGCCGAGTTCTTCTTCGCCTTCTTTAAGCCTCATTTCGCCCCAAAGTCCAAACTCTAAGAAAAGAGAAACAAAAGCCAAGGAAGAAAGCTCTTCATTTTCCAAAAATAAATCCTCTAAAATCAAGAAGAGTAAGAAATCTTATAAAGCCACTCAAAAAAAAATAAAAAGAAAGCCAAAGAACAAAAAGAATATTTCCTCTAAAAAGAAACCTTTAAAGACGAAACGCAAAACAAAACGCGTAACTTGGGGAACGCAAAATCGCTTGTCTAAACTCATCCTAGTAAGTGCGAGTTGTGCTATTTTGGGTCTTTCGATGTTAAATTATTTTGCTCAAAATGCGGCGCAAACTTCACTGGCAGAGCGAAAAATCGCTCGCGAAAAAGAACTCCTTCTGGAAGAAGCCACTACCCAACGTTTAGCCGATGAGTTTAAACAGCGTAAATATGGTCTTTCTTCTTCAGAAGTCTCGAATTTAACGATTCAAAACTCAACTTTAACCATTTCTAATACCGATCAACTTGGAACCTATAAGATCAGTGGCTTTATGGCTCAAAAGAAAATTGACATTGAACTTATCCCTGAACTGGCTCAAGAAGTCCAAATTCTATGGAACAATCATTCTGTTTTCTCTCAAAAAGTGAGCGATCGTCAAATCTATGAACTTAATCCAAGTCAAAATGGAACACTTACCATTGTTTTTACGAAAGGCTCAGATAAAAATCGTTTGCGCTTAGACAATCTAGACATTTCAAGTGAATACTTGCTCATCGATGAAAAGGGTCAAACTAAAATCCAATTTTTGTTTTGATTTATGAGACTAGAAAGGATCGCTGTGAAAATATGAATTTGCCCAATAAGCTCACTGTTTTACGCATAGTGATGGTCCCTTTGGTGTGGGTGGTTTATTTGTGTATTCCAAAGGATGCCTATTTAATTCTTCCTGGATGTGGTTTTGGATTACGCAACGCTTTAGCTCTTTTCCTCTTTGCGTTGGCGAGTTTGACGGATATGTTGGATGGACAAATTGCTCGAAAACGCAATTTGATTACGTCCTTTGGAAAATTTTTAGATCCCATTGCTGATAAAATGCTCGTCAATACCACCTTAATTTTATTGGTTTATCAACATGAAGCCTCCATTTGGCCAGTTCTCTTGATGATTTCACGAGATCTGATCGTAGATGGATTGCGCTTATCGGCGGCTAGTCAAGGAGAAGTGGTTTCAGCTGGTTTTTCCGGAAAGCTAAAAACTGTTTTTCAAATGATTGCGATTCTTTTGCTTTTAGCCTGTAACTGGCCTTTTGTTCTCTGGCAGATTCCCATGGCCCAGATTGTCCTTTGGTTGGCTACTGCGGCTAGTTTGTATTCTGGTTGGGTGTATTTTGATAAACTGAAAAGCTATGTTTTTGAAAGTATGTAGTTTAAAAGCAGGTCTTCCTGCTTTTTTCTTTTTGGAGTGATCCTTCTAAAAAGAGTGCTTAAAAAGAAGGAAAGGAGGATTCAAAAAAGAACTATTCTCCTAAAAGTTTTTCTAGTGACATTGATAGTGTCACTATTCAAGGTATAAAAAGAGTATCCCCAAAGAAAGTGAGGAATATGCAGTATGGCTAAAAAAACAACAAAAGATACCCTCGAAGAAAAGACTAAAAATAAAGATCAGTTGCTCGAAGGTGTTTTAAAAAGCATTGAAAAAGAATATGGCAAAGGAGCGGTCATGAAACTAGGCGAACGTGTGGGAGTGGATGTAGAACCCATTCCTTCTGGCTCTCTTTTATTGGATCGAGCTCTTGGCATTGGTGGTTATCCCAAAGGGCGGATCATTGAAATCTATGGCCCAGAATCGTCTGGTAAAACGACACTAGCGCTTCATGCCATTGCCGAAGTCCAAAAGCGAGGAGGACGAGCAGCCTTTATTGATGCCGAAAATGCCATTGATCCCGTGTATGCAAAGCATTTAGGGGTGAATATCGATGAACTCATTCTTTCCCAACCCGATTCTGGAGAACAGGGGCTGAACATCATGTTGATGCTCATTGAAAGTGGAGCCGTTGATTTAGTAGTGGTGGATTCGGTAGCTGCTTTGGTTCCTCAGGTGGAATTGGATGGAGAAATGGGAGACATGCAAGTGGGCGTGCAGGCGCGCATGATGTCCAAAGCGATGCGTAAATTGTCGAGCATCATGAATCAAAATGAGTGCACTGCGATCTTTATTAACCAGTTGCGTTTAAAAGTAGGGGTAATGTATGGAAATCCCGAAACGACTCCTGGTGGTTATGCGTTGAAGTTTTATTCTTCCGTTCGCATTGATATTCGTAAAAGTGAACCCATTAAAGATGGAACCCAAGTGGTTGGAAATAAAGTAAACGTTAAAATCGTTAAAAATAAGGTGGCTCCTCCTTTCCGAACCTGCCAACTTGAAATCACCTATGGAAAAGGTCTCAATATGCTCAGCGAATTGCTTGATTTAGCGGTAGACAATGGCATCATCAAAAAGGCAGGTAGTTTCTACTCTTATCAAGGGAACCGCATTGGCCAAGGCAAAGAAGCCGCTAAAGAATTTTTGCGGGCTAATGAAGAGATCTGTAAGGAAATTGAATCGCAAGTTCAAGCACTTATCAATGGCTCGAGCTTAGGTGAGGAAATTGAAGCGGAAGATCAAGCGAAAGGGAAAAAAGGCCGTAAAAAATCCTCTAAAGTCCAGGACGAAATGGAATTAGAACCCACACCAGAAACAGATTACTTAGAACTTGAAAACATTGACTTGGAGACAGGAGAAGTTTTAGACGATCCGATCGAAGATCCATTGGCCCCATCCTCACAAGAAGAGTAAGATTCTTTTGGTCAGAAGAGAAATTCTTCTGACTTTTTTCATTTCTCTTCGCAATTTTAAACATTTAGACTTAAAAATCGTCGATCTTAAAAAGAGAAGGTAAATTTGGATTAAAGTGAAAGATAAAAATAGAATTTTGTAAAGAAAACGCAAAAAAAGAAAAAAACAAGAAAGGAAGATCCTTCTTTAGGATCTATGTTGTGTTATGAAAGATGGAAGAAACCTATCCTTAGTCATGGATTTTTATGAATTGACGATGAGCCAAGTGTACTTCAATGAAGGGAAAAACGAAGAAGTGGTTTTTGATTTGTTTTATCGCCGCAATCCCGACAATGGAGGGCTTGCAATTTTTGCCGGCCTTAATCAAATAATTGAATACATTCAAGATCTTCACTTTGGAGAAGAAGAAATCGCTTATTTGAGAAGTCTTCATCGCTTCAGCGATGAATTTTTGGACTATCTCTCTACAGTCCAGTTTACTGGGGATATGTGGGCGGTTCCCGAAGGAACGCCAGTCTTTCCTTATGAACCTTTAGTAAAAGTCCGTGCTCCTCTTATTGAAGCCCAACTTGTGGAAACTGCTCTGTTGCTTGCGATCAATCACCAGACGCTAATTGCCACCAAAGCCAGACGCATTGTACAAGCTGCTAAAGGAAAAGCGGTCATGGAGTTTGGTGCGCGGCGTGCTCACAACTTCGATTCCTCCATTCAAGGTGCCCGTGCCGCCTTTATTGCTGGTGTTCATGGGACGGCCAATACGGAAGCGGGAAAACAATTTGGAATTCCGGCTTTAGGCACGATGGCCCATTCGTTTGTCCAAAGTTTTGATAACGAGTATGATGCCTTTTTGGAATATGCTAAAACGTATCCTGATTCTTGTACAGTATTAATCGATACCTACAATACGCTTAAATCTGGTTTAGAAAACGCCATTAAAGTGGCTAAGGATTACTTAGAACCCAATGGATATCGCTTAAAAGGAGTGCGCATTGATTCGGGCGATATGGCCTATTTATCAAAGCGGATTCGCCGTCGACTCGATGAAGAGGGAATGCAGGATTGTTCCATTGTTGTTTCCAACTCGCTTGATGAATACCTCATTGAATCCCTCGTCGATCGACAAGGAGCCAAGATTGATTCTTATGGTGTAGGCGAGAATATGATTGTTTCAAAAAACTCTCCTGTCTTTGGTGGAGTCTATAAGCTAGCCGCCATTTCAAAAGAAGGAGAAATGGTTCCGCGCATTAAGCTTTCCGAAAACGAAGAAAAGATCACAAATCCTGGAGATAAAAAACTCTATCGCATTTATAATCTTGAAGATGGAAAAGCGCTGGCGGATTTGATGACCTTAACTGATGAGGCCATTGATGTTCATCAAGATCTAACCGTATATCATCCTATGAACAAATGGAAAAATAAAACCTTTGAAGCGGATACCTATGAAATTCGTGAGCTTCTTGTTCCTATTTTTATCAAGGGAAAACTTGTCTATCGCTCTCCTTCTTTGATCGGCATTCGTGATTATTGTGCACGAGAACAAGAAACTCTTTGGGATGAAATCAAGCGCTTCTCTAATCCCCAAGAATACTACATCGATCTCTCAGAAAAGCTACTCGATCTCAAACTGGATATGATTCAAAAAAATCGCTAAAGAAAAAGCCTATAGGAAAACCTATGGGCTTTTTTCGTTAGTGATTCGTACTCTGCTACTCAAAACATGGACGAAACCATATTGAGTCCTGCTTCATCCTGTATGCTTTCGATTATAACAAGTCATAATCTACTCACAAGTTCTTCTACAGTCCACAGGCGTTAATTCCCAGCCTACAGTACTTACTTTGATGATAAGTCAGACAATCTCTCAGGTTCAGGCTGGCATTGAAATCTCTGTCTATTGTGGATCCATATTGAAGAATATGTTCGCTCTGATCACTTCAAATCAGGCTTGATATAGCCACAGACAGGTTTTACTTGATGGATAAAATCTATCAACAAATCGTAATTCAATATCATATTCCTTGCATTTTGCAGTTATCTTTGTTCTAAACTCAAAGAATTTCTGCTATGCAATGGCCTTTGAAAGATGTCTATTCCTCTCCGCTGATATTCAGATCTTCGAGTGTTATCCAAGCTGGTTTGGTTTTCACTAATTCGGATACCACTTTATTGATCCGTTCTGATACAGTCTAGTTTGTGATAAAGTTTTTGTACTTTCAGCTTTTGTTTTTGTTTATCGAGTAGCTTCTCCTTTCTTCTTATTTTTTGGTAACTTTTTCAGACTTTCTTTCTCGAAAGTTTTCTCTGCTCTCGTTTCAGTCTTTTTTCGAGTTTCCTGATACGATTCGTTTTATTGTTTAAAAGTTCTGCCGTCTGAACAGATCGCAAAATCTTTTAGGTCTAAGTCAATGCCAATTCCAAATTAGAACAGGCTTATTCTCTTCTGCTTCTTCTACTAAAACAGAAACATCTGCCTGCCTTCATAGAAACAGAACCACTTTTTATGATATGTGTTTCTAAATTTGTCGGAGCCTTTTTCTTTAAGTCTTACCCAACCAAGTGTTGGTATTTTGATTTTGTGGCGTTCACACAAAATAGGTTGTTTTACTCCATTTCTCATAAAATACATTTTCACATTTTTGATTTTTTCTTCCAGTTCGTTTGCTTTATGATTAAAAAAATTTCTGAAAGCTCTATCTGCATTCATAATGCTTTTCTTAACTGATTTACTGCTCACTTCCTTAATCCATAGAAAGGATTTTGCGGAAGATACTCTTAGCCACTTTGAGAAATCCTGAAATAAATCTTTTTTCCTTTTCATAGATTTCTTTAGTGCGCGCTAGATAAAGGTTATAGACAAGCATACCCCAATTGTTCTATGGATAATATGTTTCTGTTGGGAAGTCGGATTCTGTCTTATAGCTTTTTAACAATTTCTTCGTCCTCCTTTCTTTTTTTCTCTGTCCCACCTCTGTAAGGCTTTGACTGAAATGCCTATCTTTTCAGCAGTTAGGTTTTACTCCTCACTTCCTTATGAATAGGTAATATTCAAACACCTTTGTCAATTTTTTTCTATTTATTTTATAACTCCTCTTCCACCTTTATCGGCCAGTTGGTGCTTGGGCGAGAGGGCTGGTTTGCTTTTTGTTTTTCAAGAGTTCGGGCAGCTTTTTGAATTTGACGCGTGGTGGGTGGTTTGGTGGGATAGACTTGAGGATGAATCTCTTGGCGAAAGTAATCTCGAATAATCGGAAAAGCTAAAGATTCATAGGCTCCATCATATAAAAAGCGATGTTTAGCTCCTTCTAAAAAGACAAGGTATTTTTGAGAATTTGGAATAGCTGCAAAAATACGACGCGACGATTTTGGAGGAATGACTTCATCCGCATTGCCATGCAAAATTAAAATCGGACAATGCACTTGATAAACCGCACTACGATAGCGCGAAACAATGTTTAAAAAAGCCCGCGTTTGCGCAGAGCTCATCGCTCCATCCTGACCAGAAGACATGACTTTATTGCGGGCCGCTTTTTCAATTTTGGAAAAATCAAGGGGATAAAAGGCAGGAGCAGCCAACAATAAATCGCATACAGGATAAACACTCGCTAGATAAGAGGCAATGACTCCTCCCATGGAAAAGCCAAGTAAGTGAACAGTGCGCTTTTCATCAAGGGCTTTACGAATTTTTACTTCACAGCGCACAATCCAACTGCGAAAATCGACATCGCTCAAATCTTCTGGATCATAATAAGAAAAGGTCCACACTTCGAAGCCTTCTTTTTCAAGATAAGAAGCCAAAGGACTCATCTCATCTTTGGTTTTTTTACCAAATCCATGAATGGCAATCACCAGATCTTTTTTGTGAAAAATAGGAAAGGAAAATTTCATACTCTCTTTATACCATTTTAATAATTAAAATTTATCTTTTCTGAGAAGAAAATTTTCTAAAGAAAATGGAAATTCTTTAAAAAAAGGCAATTGCCCAAGAGATTTTTTAAGAACTCTATTTGTTCATTAAAAACGAACATCTCAGAAACCAAAAAGGAAAAGATTTTAAGAAGAACAAGCGCTTCAAGGTTCTCTATCCCTAAAACTTAACTTTCTTTTGTTTTTTTTCTCTCTTTTAAATAAAAAGGTGTCAAGCCAAATGCTTTTTTAGAGAAATAAAGAAAAGGAATATAAAATTATCTTAATTTTAGGAAAATTCAATGTTTTTATTCATATTAATATGGTCTTAATGAGTCGAAAAATGATTTTAACAGGAACTTTACTCAAGTAAAATTTGTGTGTATTTGCCTTTTCTGTCTAAGAATTCATTTGTTACACTTTGAATGTCAAAGGAAAAAAGCCATTCTAATTCGGCTTTCCCTTCCCAAAAATGCTCACAGTTTGTGAACACGATTACAGAAAAGAGAGAAAAAAGACTATGACTAGAGAACAAGAAAGAATCAAACTTTTTAATTTAAATAGCTCCAATCGGAACATTCGCCACAAAATGATGAAAACGCTAAAATTTACCAAAAATGGAGACTATGATCGGGCAGCACACATTCTGAAAGAAACACGTCAAGAATTTGACCAAATCCGCAATGAACAGCACGATTTAATGGAAAAAAACACTTTTAAAAAGAGTGCCCATGAAATGGAGTCCTCCCTTGGATTTACCGAAGTGCTTCATGATTTTGTAGCCCAAGCCAATCGCTTGCAAGCCCGTAATTGCTCGGCCGTAAAATTCCACATCTATAATTAAGAAGTCTGCGTCTTTTTTCTTTATGAAATGGCTTGGCTTCCTTGATGCATTCTAATTGAAGTTCTTTGATCTTCTAAAGAAGGAAATCCTTCTTTTTTTTTGAAGAAAAGAAGGAAAAAGTATGTGATTTTTATCTATTTTTTTGAATTATTCTAGAAAAATGAACTGATTTTTGTGGAATATTGTCTAAAAGACAGATAGAAAATAAAATTAAAATAAATCATAAAGAGTTAAAATTTATTCCGTTTTAAACGCTTTTTCTTTATAAAAAAGATTATTTTTTTATTTTCAAGAAGATTTTGTTTAATGGATTTTAAAAATCTATAGAACCCACTTTTTGAATTTCATGCTAAGATGACCACAACACGAAAGTCTTCCCTCAAATAAAGACAATGAAAAGAAGAGTAGCAATTTCTTAAGGATAGAGAGAGTTTCTGGTTGGTGAAAAGAAACACCAAGAGAATTGTGAAGATGGTCTTGGAGTCGCAAAATCGATCGTAAGAAAGATTTTGACGGGTGCGCCCGTTATGGCGCTAGGGTGTTAAGATGCACCCGATAAGGCATTTTTGGTGACAAAAATGCGAATTTAGGTGGTACCGCGAAAACATCCGCTTTCGCCCTAAAGAGAATCTAAAGGGGTGAAGGCGTTTTTATTTTGAAAGAAAGGGGGGAATGCTTTGATTCGACTCGAGCATGTTACCAAAACGTTTCAAACCAAAGATGGAGCAGTTCAAGCCGTAAAAGATGTTTCCATTCATGTTCGAAAGGGAATGGTCTATGGCATCATTGGATTTTCGGGGGCTGGGAAATCCACCTTAGTGCGTTGCATTAATTTGCTTGAACGCCCAGATGAAGGGAAAGTCATCTTTGATGGGGAAAACCTCATGGAGGCCTCCCCAAGTGCTTTACGTCAAGCGCGACAAAAAATTGGCATGATCTTTCAACACTTTAATTTGCTTCCCGCTTTGACGATTTATGAAAACATTGCCCTTCCTTTAAAGATGCAAGGCACCCCTAAAGCCGAAATTGATCAAAAGGTTATGGATCTCTTGGAGTTAATTGATTTGGTGGAGCGAAAAGATTCCTATCCTAGCCAGCTTTCGGGAGGGCAAAAACAACGCGTAGCGATCGCAAGAGCTTTAAGCAACGATCCAAAAGTGTTGCTTTGCGATGAAGCGACTTCCGCTTTGGATCCGGCGACAACCCAAACGATTTTAAAACTCATTCGTCGCATCAACAAAGAACGAGGAATTACGGTCATTGTCATTACCCATGAAATGTTTGTGGTCAAGGAAATTTGCGATCGTGTCGCCGTGATGGAAAACGGCCGAGTAGTCGAGAAAGGCGATATCATTCCCATTTTCGTCCATCCCATTCAAGAGATGACCCGCAATTTTATTTCTACCGCTAGTAATGCCAATAAAATTTATGAACTGATTGCTCAAAAGCATCCTTTGACGCAACTAAAACCCAATCAACAGCTTGTACACTTGCAATACGATCAAACCAACACCACGCAAGCCCTGATTTCCAAAATTTCTCGCGATTACAATGTGGATTGTTCCATCGTCTTTGGAAACATAGAAATTTTACAAGATTCTCCTATTGGAACCATTACTACAATCTTTACGGGAACGGATGACCAAATCCAACAAGCGATCTCTTTTTTAAAACAGGATGGCGTAGAAGTGGAGGTGCTCAAGCGTGGACATATTGACTAGCTGGACTCCGAATGTCATGAAGTACCTCAATTTATTTCCTCAAGCGATACTCGATACCTTGACAATGTTGGTCATTACAGGTGTGATGTCGTTTATTATTGGACTTCCCATTGCTGTAGTCATTGTCATCACCAAGCCAGGGGGCATCTGTCCAAATCGTTGGATTTTTTGGATCTTGGATAAAATCGTCAATCTCTTTCGGGCCATCCCATTTGTCATTTTAATTCCTCTGTTGGTTGGTCTTACACGACTGATCTTTCACACCACCATTGGTATTAAATCCGCTTTAGTGCCTTTGATTGTAGGAACCGTCCCATTTGTCGCGCGACAAATGGAATCTGCGATGGAGGAAATTCCAGAGGGCATTGTGGAAGCAAGCATTGCTATGGGAATGAGTCCTTGGCAGATCATTTGGAATGTCTATCTGAAACAAAATATACCTGGCATGATTCGAGGGATGACCATTACCCTTATTGCGGTCATCGGTCAAATTGCGATCGTTGGAACCGTTGGGGCCGGTGGCCTTGGAGATTTAGCCATTCGTTTTGGTTGGCAACGGCAGATGCAAGACATCACCATTGTCGTTTTAATTTTATTGTTGATCATCATTTCGCTCATTCAAGCTTTTGGCGATTGGTTGGTCCGAAAAACAACCCATTAATGATGGTTTAAAGAGAGAAAAAGAAAGGAATATTTATGAAACACTTTACAAAATTAGCTGCTCTTGCAGCCTTAAGCCTTAGCCTATTTGGATGTTCTTCAAGCAACAATTCCTCTACTTCAAGTGATAATACTACCAGTAAGAGTGTAACCATTCGTGTAGGCGCAACGACTAGCCCTCATGGCGTCATCTTAGAAGAAGCCAAATCTCTTTTAGCGGATAAAGGCTATACCTTAGAAATCGTAGAATTCTCTGATTATCCAAACATCAATCCGTCTACTTCCGATGGATCTTTGGATGCCAACTATTTCCAACATCAACCTTATTTAACCGGTTATAACGAAGACAATGGCTATAGCGAAGGGGTGGATGGATATTTGATTTCTGCGGGAGCCATTCACTATGAACCCCTTGGTATTTACTCTGAAAAATATACCTCCGTGGAAGATATTCCCGATGGAGCGCAAATCGTGATTCCAAACGATGCCACCAACGAAGCCCGTGCGTTATATCTCTTACAAGATCAAGGCTGGATCACTTTAAAAGAGGGAGTGGATTTAAACACCGCCACCGTACAAGATATTGCGGAAAATCCAAAGAATTTAGATATTGTAGAAATTGCGGCCGATCAAGTGGCTTCTAAACTTCCCGATGTGGATTTTGGCGTTCTCAATGGCAACTATGCTTTAACCTCAAATGTAACCCAATACTTGCTGGTGACGGAAGCCGCTGATTCTGAAGCTGCGAAAACGTACCAGAACGTTATCGCGGTCAAAGAAAGCAATGTGGATGATGATGCCATTCAAGCTTTGGTAGAAGTCTTAAAATCTGATGATATTAAAGGTTTCATTGTAGAAGAATTTGGAGCGTTTGCGGTTCCAGCCGAATAAAAAGTCCTTTAGCCCTACTTTAGAAGTAGGGCTTTTCTTTACCTAAAAGATCATCCAAAATAAACTTGATTGACTTTTAAACTCTAATATCCAGACCCCAGATCATGGTAAGAGTTAAAAAAGAAAAAATTCTTTGTGTAGAAGAAAAGTTCTCAGGAAATCTGCTCCCTCGTTTCAATGAGATAAAAAAAGAGCCAAGCAAAACTCAATGTAAAAAACTTCTAATCTTTCACTATCCGTTGCTTAAAGGCAGACTTTCTATCGTTCAGAGATCCTTCGAATGTGTGACTTCTCCTAAAATTTTCATACTTTTTGAAGTGGGATAAAATCATAATTTATAGTTATCCTATTCTTGGTGAAAAACTGAAAAAATCTGCCAACTAAAAAGGCTTTACCTAGTTAGGAAAACCACAATTTTTTCCTAACTGAAAACAGTTTAAGCAAAGAAAAAGTTAGATGGAGTACTCTCACAACTTT
This sequence comes from uncultured Erysipelotrichaceae bacterium, assembly GCA_964438885.1. Classification (GTDB taxonomy): domain Bacteria; phylum Bacillota_I; class Bacilli_A; order Erysipelotrichales; family Erysipelotrichaceae; genus Allobaculum. Next base: position 35,661 of record CAYTMK010000014.1, read on the forward strand.
AAATCACTCAATCTCTCCCTTAGCCACAAGGTGTCTCCTGAAAAAGAATCAAAGAGATCCCGAATCTCCCTTTAACTGGTATATTCCACTATTCCCTAGTTTTCAGTGCAACGAAAAAGATAATTCTGGTGTAATTTGAAATATAAATTTTTTGGTCATGCCCTTAGATCTAAAACTTCTTGGGAAAAAAGACTGATCCCCTACTCAAAAAATAGTTCCTAGCTCCTAGGTCAAAATCTAAATATGTTTGGGGTGCGACTCGGTAGATAATAAAAAGCTATCTAATATTGATGGCTAAAGTAATTCATAAACAACGCTATGAGAATAAGAATGATGGAACAATGCCTTGAAGATGTGTTCGTTTGACCATCTCTTTTTTGATTTTGGAAAGATGTTAAATCATTTTCACGAGTCGATGAGGAAAAGAGAGATGAGAGTAAGAAGCACTTTTATTCAGGATAGGGGAGAAGATACAAATAGGTTTCAAGTCATTAAGGATAAAGACTTTGAAAAACGTGCCTCTGTGTTTTTTTCCACACTTTAGAAAGAAGAAAAAGAATATGAAATCTGGAACGATTGGAAGCCTTCCTTGGACTCTTGATGATCAAGGAATTTTGACTTTTGGATCATCAACGAATAATCAAGAAAATATTCTAGAAGATTTAAAAAAGCTATTGAAAGAATATTCAAGAGAAATTTTTCATATTTCTTGGAAAAATCCTTTTAGAGCAAAAGGTTCTTATAATGAATGTTTTATGAATCTAGAAAATGTAAAATCAATTGATTTGTCAGGATGGAATACTTCTTCTCTTACCGAGATGCATAGCATGTTTAGTGAGTGTTCGAGTTTAGAAAGAGTAGACCTATCTACTTGGAATACTTCTTTGGTTACAGATATGGGGTTCATGTTTAGTGGTTGCTCGAACTTAGAAGCATTAGATCTATCAAAGTGGAATACTTCTTCGGTTATAGATATGTCTAGCATGTTTAGTGAGTGTTCTAGCATAGAAGTATTAGATCTATCGAAGTGGGATACTTCTTCCGTTACAGTGATGTATTTCATGTTTAGTGGCTGCTCTCGCTTAGAAGCATTAGATCTATCAAAGTGGAATACTTCTTTGGTTACAGATATGTCTAGCATGTTTAGTGAATGCTCTCGCTTAGAAGCATTAGATCTATCAAAGTGGAATACTTCTTCTGTAACAGATATGTATCACATGTTTAATGAGTGCTCTGGCTTAAAAACATTAGATCTATCGAAGTGGAATACCTCTTCTGTGACAGATATGCATAGCATGTTTAGTGAGTGTTCTAGCATAGAAGCATTAGATCTATCGAAGTGGGATACTTCTTCCGTTACAGATATGGGTTTCATGTTTAGTGATTGCTCAAGCTTAGAAGTATTAGATCTGTCGAAGTGGGATACTTCTTTTGTTATGGATATGCACCGCATGTTTAGTGGGTGCTCGAACTTAGAAGTATTAGATCTATCGAAGTGGAATACTTCTTTTGTTACAGATATGGGTTTTATGTTGAGTGGCTGTTCTAGCTTGGAAGCATTAGATCTATCGAAGTGGGATACTTCTTTTGTTACAGATATGCAGTCCATGTTTGATAGATGTTCTAGTTTAGAAACATTAGGCCTATCTACCTGGAATACTTCTTCAGTTACGAATATGCATCGCATGTTTAGGGAGTGCTCTAGCATAGAAGCATTAGATCTATCGAAGTGGAATACTTCTTCGGTTACAAATATGGGAGAAATGTTTTTTGACTGTAGTAATTTAAAAACATTAGACTTATTGGGTTGGAATACTTCTTCTGTTATAGATATGGATTGCATGTTCGATGGATGTTATCACTTAGAAATTATTATAGGGAATCAAAAATTTTCTTATAGAGAACTACATTCATACCATTGAGAATGGATTCAAACGAATGAAAATGAAATTTTAATGAAGAAGAGTTTAATTTTTTCAGACCTAGACCTATAGGAAAGAAAGTTAGCCTCGAAACTAAGAATTGCTCTTAAAACTGCAAGAAAATTAAGCCTGAAACGAGTTAGCAATCATTTTTAAAATTGGCTCGTAGAGCGGTTGAAAGAGCGCTTCTCCGTTATCCAATTCGGATGACGGTTTTTTCATTTTCTTGAACACAAAAGTGATTGATGAGAGTTAAGAAAGAGCGCCTCATAAGATTCTACTTATAACGATTAGATGCCTTAAATATTCTATTCCTCTGAAGGAAACGGATTAAACTTACTCATTAACATATTTAATATACGGTCCTGTTAGAAGGAAAAATTTCTGAAGATAGGTACGCAAAAAAATAATTTTGTACTACATTTTACTTTAAAGTCTATAGGTTAAAATACAGAAAGAAGACCAAAAGGAAAATCAATATGGAAGTCCTTAAAAAACCATTGCCCAAAGTTAAGGCGGTAATCTTTGACTTTAATGGAACACTTTTTTTAGACAACGATAAACATGTCAAAGCTTGGACAGAAATTTCGCAAGAATTACGAGGTAAGCCTTTAAGCGAAGAGGAACTGTATCGTCATTGCAATGGCCGACCCAATCATATGATCATTCGCTATTTAAATGGGGGAAAAGAAGATCCAGCCTTAGAAGCAAAGTATTCTTTATACAAAGAGGAAATCTATCGTCGGCTGTGCAAAGAAGATCAAACCAATTTTCATCTCATCCAAGGCGCTTATGAACTTTTCGATGCACTTCAAGCCCAAGGTATTCCCTTTACCATTGCCTCAGCTTCTATCAAAGAAAATATCGATTTCTTCGTAAAGAGTTTTCATTTGGATAAATGGATTGATCCTTCAACGATCTGTTATGACGATGGAAGCTATCCAAGTAAAAAAGAGATGCTTCAAAAGGCCTGTACAATTTTAAAAACTTCTCCTCAAGAAGTCACAGTTTTAGAAGATTCTCTTTCCGGAATTCAGGCAGCCAAAGCCATTGGGGTAAAAGACATTCGACTGATTGATTCGGCACATCAAGGAAAAGAATTAGAAAGCTTTGTTTTACAAGTCGCTGAGAATATGGAAGCCGTTTTAAAGGGAATGCAAGAGGAATTTGATACAAAAAACCTGAAAAGCTAAAGTGCTTTTCAGGTTTTTTCGGGTTTACAACCTTGTAAATAACGGCGAATGAGTCGCTCAAGTTGTTCTAAAATCCCACTAGGATCTTCTTCTAAGCAGGCTTCAAAGACAGTTCCTTTTACAATAGTACATAAGTCTAAAGCCATTTGATGGGGATCTCCATATAAGTATCCCGCTTCGACAGCCTGAGTCAGTTCTTGTTGACTATAGGCCATGATGGTTTGGGGATTAAATTTTCCATTTTTTCGATTCATATAGCTTTTCAAAGCTGGATTAGAAGCTGTATAAAAGCTGGTTAAAAAATCCAGGCCAAACGAAACATAACGTGAAATCAATCGTTGATAGAGTTCAAATTGGCGTCCACCCGGATCATTATAAGGCGTAGTCAGTGGTTCATTGGGCAAAAGATCAGAGGTGACAAAGGTCATCATCAAGGCATCTTTTCCCGAGAAGAAATGATAAAAGGTCCCTGTAGAAACATTGGCTGCTTGACAAATGTCACGCACGGTAATTTGGCTCGCATCCTTTTGCGCTATTAAATGGGCCGTCGCATCGAGAAGGCGTTTTTTACTTTCCCCTCTTCGTTTATTGAGGCCTTGTTTTATGTTCGTTTCCATGCCTTTTATTATAACTACTTTAAAGTATTCATTTTAAACCAAGAAGAGATAAAATAAAAGTTTATATTAGAACGAGTTCTAGAACGAATTTTGATCAGAATAGAATTTTTTAGTCGTTCAAAAAAGTAGACGGATCGGGGAGAGATTCTTAATATCATTAATAGAACATGTTCTAGAATTAGTTCTAAATCATGTTCTATATGGAGGGTTATTGTCATGCTTACTATTGAATACTGGTCTGATTACGCTTGTCCTTTTTGTTATATTGGAGTTACAAATTTAGAAAAAGCCATTGCGCTTGCAAATATGGAAGATCAAGTCCAATTGGAGATGAAATCCTTTGAATTAGATCCCTATGCCAGTCGCACTTATACAGGTCCTACTGTTACTCGTTTTGCGCGCAAATATGGACTTTCAGAAGCGGAAGCGGCCAACCGCATTGAAGGAATTTCACAAATGGGTCGTCAAGCTGGCTTAGATTTTCGCTATGCTAATACGCGCTATACCAATACCTTTGATGCCCATCGGCTTCATGAATTGGCTCAAAAAGAATACCCTAATTTGGTGAAAGCCTTAAATCACGCTCTTTATAAAGCTTACTTTACCGATGGAAAAGAACTCGCCAATCATGAAGTATTGATGGACGTGGCCAAAGAAGTGGGCTTGGATCCCAATCGTGTTCAACAGGTTTTGGACAGTGACGAATTTGCACAAGATGTTCGCAATGATGAGACTCAAGCTTCTCTTGCTGGAGTTCATGCGGTTCCTTTCTTTCAAATCGGAAACCAAATCGTCAATGGCGCAGCTGCTCCTGGAGATTTAGCTCGTGTTTTACTCAGTGAAGCCGCAAAAGCCCAACAACAATCTTTAGCGGGAGCCTCTTGCTCCATCAATGGATGTGAAATTTAACGATGGCGCAAATTTATCAACTTCCAGTAGTGGATGTATTTCAGGAAAATTGTTATATCTATGGAGATCCTAAAACGCATCATGCTGTTTTAATTGATCCAGGCGCTCAACCACAAAAAATCAAAGACTGGGTCGAACAAAATGGCTGGACGATTGATCGCATTCTACTTACTCACGGCCATTTTGATCATACAGGTGCAGTGAATGCTTTACGTGAGGCTTGGAATATTCCTGTGTATGCCAAAAGTGATCTATATTTATTGGATCCTTATTTAAATCTTTCCGAGGCCAATAACCGTTATGTGGTGGTAAAAGATGCTAAACATTTTCAAGAAGGAGAAAATGTTTTACCAGACACGATGTCTGGCCAATTGCGAGTGATTTCAACTCCTGGTCATACGCCCGATTCCGTCACTTTCTATGATCCCGATACTCATGTGGCTTTTGTGGGCGATACCTTGTTTCAAGGCCAGCCTGGAATTTGGAATTTTCCAGGAGGCAATCGAGAAGATCTTTTAAACTCCATTCGCACTAAGCTTTTAACCTTACCAGATACTACGCTTTTGTTATCGGGTCATTCGGCTCCCACTACCTCTGAAGCCGAACGTTCTCTTTACTTACATTAAAAGAAAAACCATTCTTTTGGGTATTCAATGACAGATCAGCGGTCTCCAAAGCCGTTTATGTGGCTTCAAGTCCTACTGCTCCTGCCAGTTTAGTGAGAAAAGTTGGCTCTTAGCTCATGGAGCTAGGAGCTTTTTTATGGAAAAAAGAAAAAAGCCACAATAAGTGCGTGCGGCTTAAATTAATCCTCTTCTCTTTTGAGTATCTCAGCTACATTAATGGGGAGAAATATGGTGGATTCGACTCCAGGCTGTGCAGTTATTAAAGATATTTCACTTCTTAAATAAGGCATAAGAATGGCTGCTGTATTTTGACCAGTTATATCTATAAGAGTTTCTTCAGGAATCTCAACAGAACGATCCCACGAAAACAGGCCAACTAAACTGATAATAAAATAGTATTCTTTTTCTTTCCTTTGGCGGTGAGTACTACTTTATAACTTTCATCTTCAAGAACAGAGACTGTTGATTCAATTTTAACTTTCAATTCATTATCATTTTTAAATCCTAAACGCTTAAATTTAATTTCATCAAAAACTAGGTTATTTAAAATTAAACTTGGAAGTGATTCTTCATTTATAATGATTCTCCTAAGCGATACAACTTATCGCATTCCTGTTTTTATGTATAAAAATTGAGCTGAAATGTTTAAAGTGCTTTCTTGCTCTTTCCA
>CAYTMK010000015.1:0-33929 GCA_964438885.1 uncultured Erysipelotrichaceae bacterium
ACGAAAACGGTGAAGTCATTACCAAAGACGATACTGTCTTTTTAGGGGATTTCCCTTTAATGACGGAAACCGGTACGTTCATCATCAACGGTGCTGAGCGTGTCATCGTTTCTCAAATCGTTCGTTCTCCGGGAGCTTACTTTTCAGAAAGCTATGACAACAAGACAGGCCGTCAGAATTACGCTTGTGAATTGATTCCAAGTCGTGGAACATGGCTGGAATTCATGACCGAACAAAAGAAAAACACCAATGGGCGCTCGCTCAATGTATCCATTGATCGACGCCGTAAAATTTTAGCCTCGATCTTTTTAAAAGCATTAGGAATGTCCTTCTCTTTAGAAAAGGGAGAAGATGCATTCGAAACGAAAGAATTAAATCATTTTCTTCAAGCCATCGATAAAGCTCCCAACCATCCTATTACGGATGAGGGGAATCGCGAATACATGAATCAATATCTCATGTTATTCAATTCCTTCTTTGGTAAAAATGAAGAAATCGAAAATACTCTTTTAGCCGACAAGGTAAAAACGACCGAAGAAGCCTTGCTTTCTTTTTATGAAAACCAACGTTCTGATGAAATTCCTACTCTCGATGGATCCATCACGTTGATGCAAGCCAAATTCTTCGATCCGCGTCGCTATGATTTAACCAAAGCAGGTCGCTATAAACTCGGAAAAAAACTCAATGCGTATGCGCGTACGATGAATGCTACTTTAGCGCATGACATCGTCGGTGTCGATGGCCAAGTGGTCATGGAAGCCGGCACGCATGTGACGCGAGATGAGCGCGATGCCTTAGCAGCGGCTCTTTCCAAAGGGTCCTATATGAACCCTTATCCCTTTAAGCCTGAATTTTTGGAATCCGATATCGTCGATATTCCTGTGGATTATCAAAATGGCCTCGTAGGCCGTGTTTTGGCCGAAGACCTCGAAGCAGGCGGTCAAGTCTTTGAAGAAGGACAAGTGCTTACTCCACAAGATGTCAAAGTGTTGATGGATTCTTTAGCCGGTAAAAATGTCAAAATTTATGCTGGTCTTGTGGCCAAACCGGTGCGTTTGACCAAAGAGAATTTAGATGCGATTTTGAATTATGGTCAACGCCTCTTTTCGCTCAATCGCCTAACCGATGGACAGGGCAACGATTTAAAGACTTCCGATTTTGAACTCATTGCCCCCCGCTATGCCATTGGAAAATCCCAAGAGCGCTTAACGGATAGCGATATTTTCGATTTACGTACCCGCTTGGCACAAGATGAGGCGGCGATCGATGCTTGGCTGGTTGGAGCTGCATTACAAGAAATTGATGTCTTGGATAAGAATGGCAATCCCATCCACATCACGGGAAATGATCCCTTTGCCCAAAAGCATACTGTCACCATTCCGGACATTTATGCCTTCTTTGCCTATGAACTCAACGTCATGGAAGGCCTTGGGGAAAATGATGACATCGATATGCTTGGAAACCGGCGCATTCGCTCGGTAGGTGAACTCATTCAAAACCAATTCCGCATTGGGCTTTCCCGTATGGAACGTGTGGTAAAAGAGAGAATGTCCATTCAGGAACCCTCTAGCATTACCCCACGCAAGCTTACCAATATTCGTCCTTTAACGGCTGCGATTAAAGAGTTCTTCTCTTCCTCCCAGCTTTCTCAATTCATGGACCAACAAAACCCTCTCGCCGAGCTCACCAACAAACGGCGTATTTCTGCTTTAGGTCCTGGTGGATTGACGCGAGATCGTGCTGGTTTTGAAGTCCGTGACGTCCATTCTTCGCACTATGGACGCATTTGCCCAATCGAAACTCCTGAAGGACCCAACATCGGTTTGATCTCTAATTTAACCACTTATGCCAAGATCAACGAATATGGATTCATTCAAACGCCTTATCGTAAAGTCAATAAAGATGGTACCGTCTCCGAAGATGCGATTTATCTTTCTGCCGATGAAGAAGCCGATTACGTCATCGCACAAGCCAACGAAGTACGAGATGGACGCTTGATTCATGATCGTGTCGTTGCCCGTAAAAATGGGGATACCATTATCGCTGATAAATCTGAAGTCGAACTGGCCGACGTCAGTCCCAAACAAATCGTTTCCGTTGCTACCGCTTGTGTTCCTTTCCTAGAAAATGACGATGCTTCTCGTGCCTTGATGGGAGCCAACATGCAGCGGCAGGCGGTTCCTCTACTCTCTCCGCATTCCCCTTATGTTGGAACTGGAATTGAGTATAAGATTGCCAAGGATTCTGGAGTAGGCATTGTGGCCAAAGAAAATGGCACCATTACCTATGTCGATTCCTTGCGCATCATTAATACCGATTCCAAAGGGGTTGAACACACCTATCAACTGCGTAAATTTACCCGTTCCAATGCTTCGACTTGCATCAACCAAAAGCCAATCGTGAAGGTAGGCGAAGTGGTTGAGGCTGGCGATATTTTAGCCGATGGTCCATCGATGGAAAATGGGGAATTGGCGCTTGGTCAAAACGTAACCATCGCCTATATGACTTGGTATGGCTATAACTATGAAGATGCCATCATCATGTCTGAACGGATGGTATCTGATGATGTGTACACTTCGATTCACTTAGAAGAATACGATCTCGATTGCCGAGATACCAAAATCGGTACCGAGGAAATCACCCGTGATATTCCAAATGTATCCGAGAATGCGGTAAAGAAATTGGATGAACACGGAGTCATTTTAAAAGGATCCGAAGTGCGTGAAAATGACATCTTAGTCGGTAAGGTTACGCCCAAGGGACAATCCGAAGCCTCTCCAGAAGAAAAACTCTTGTTGGCGATCTTCGGGGAAAAATCGCGTGAAGTCCGAGATAGCTCCTTGAAAGTACCTCATGGGGGAGCGGGAATCGTGCACTCGACCAAAATCTTTACCCGTGGAGATGGCTCTGATTTACCTCCTGGTGTCAATACGCGTGTCAAAGTTTACATTGCCCAAAAACGTAAGATTTCCGAGGGTGACAAAATGTCTGGTCGTCACGGAAATAAAGGGGTTATTTCCAAGATTTTGCCCGTAGAAGATATGCCTTTTATGGCCGATGGAACGCCTATCGACATCATCTTAAATCCATTCGGTGTTCCTTCTCGTATGAATATCGGGCAGATTCTTGAGATTCACTTGGGCTATGCGGCCAAGAAATTGAACCAAAAATTTGCGACTTCCGTATTCGATGGATTGTCCAATGAAGACTTAGCCGAAGTCATGCAAGAAGCGCAGATGACCTTTGATGGAAAGCAAGTTCTCTACGATGGTCAAACCGGCTTGCCCTTTGATGAACGTATTGCGGTTGGTGTCATGTACATGATCAAGTTGGCCCACATGGTTGATGATAAATTACATGCCCGTGCCACCGGTCCTTACTCCACCATTACCCAACAACCTCTTGGTGGTAAAGCACAAAACGGTGGACAGCGTTTTGGTGAGATGGAAGTATGGGCACTTGAAGCCTATGGAGCCAGTCACACTTTACAAGAAATTCTCACCATCAAATCCGATGACATTTCTGGTCGTATTGAAACCTATGAAGCCATTACCAAAGGCAAAGACATTCCCGAACCTGGCGTTCCGGAATCTTTCCGCGTTTTGATTAATGAATTACAAGGCTTAGCCATTGATGTCACCCTCCTTGATGATAATAACAACGTTGTTTCTTTGAACTCCACGCCTCACGATCATTCCACTCTAGAAGTGAGCTCTCAAGATGATCACGATGATGTCATCACGGTAGATGCAGTAGAAGTGAGCGATGACTTAGAGGCTGATGAACCGAGCTTGGAAGAGGATTTGGATCCCGATGCAGTAGAAGAAGCGCTCAATGGATCCACCTTTGATGGCTTTGGCGATGAGGATGACGAAGAGGATTTCGATTTGCATGCCTTGAACTTAGACGATGTAGATGTATCCATCGATGAGGATGGTTCTGAAATTGAAATTGATGAATAAAGAATGGGAGGACCAAATTAGCGAATGTCAGTAAATAATTTCTCCTCAATTCAGGTAAAGCTTGCTTCTCCAGAGACCATTGAAAAATGGTCTTATGGAGAAGTGCTTAAGCCTGAAACGATTAACTACCGTTCCCAAAAAGCGGAGCGGGATGGCTTATTTTGCGAGCGCATCTTTGGCCCAACCAAGGATTACGAATGCGCTTGTGGAAAATACAAAAAAGTAAAACACTTCAATGGGGTGAAATGTGAACGCTGTGGAGTTGAGATTACCAAAAGTTCCGTTCGTCGCGAACGCATGGGCCATATTCATCTTGCAGCGCCCGTAGCCCACATTTGGTATTTACGCGGAATTCCTTCAAGAATGGCACTCTTACTCGATTTGACCCCAAAACAACTCGAGGAAGTCGTATATTTTGTCAGCTATGTCGTCACCGATCCAATGGATTCGAACTTGCACTACAAACAGATTCTTTCCGAGAAAGAATACCGTGAAAACCAAGCGCTCTATGGTCCTACCGGATTTAAAGCCAAGACAGGTGCCGAAGCGATTTTAGAATTGTTGCAAAATGTCGATTTGGAAGAGGAATACCACAAAGTCGAAGAACAACTCGCACGCAATGCGGGCGAGAAGGTGATGTCGGAAAAATCTAAAAAGCTCATTAAGCGCTTGGACACCATCAATGCCTTCCGTCATTCGGAAAATAAGCCCGAGTGGATGATTCTTCAAAACATTCCCGTTATTCCACCTGATTTACGTCCCATGTTGCAACTCGATGGCGGACGCTTTGCCACAAGTGATTTAAACGATCTCTATCGTCGTGTTATCACCCGCAACAATCGTTTGAAACGTCTGTTAGACTTAGGCACACCAAACATCATCGTACAAAACGAAAAACGAATGTTGCAAGAAGCGGTGGATGCTTTGATCGACAATGGTCGTCGCTCCAAACCCATTACAGGCGCTGGCCAACGGGCTTTGAAGTCCTTGTCTCATTCCTTAAAGGGAAAACAAGGTCGTTTCCGTCAAAACCTACTCGGTAAACGGGTTGACTTCTCTGGGCGTTCTGTTATTGCGGTAGGACCAGATTTAAAGATGTATCAATGTGGTATCCCTCGTGAAATGGCGATCAACTTATTTAAGCCCTTTGTCATCAATGAGATGGTGAACTCGGCTGTAGTCACCAATGCCAAACAAGCAGAAAAGATGATCGAAGCGCGTGATGAGCGAATTTGGCCCGTAGTAGAAAAAGTCATCGATGGCTATCCTGTGCTTTTGAACCGTGCGCCTACTTTGCACCGCTTAGGGATTCAAGCCTTCTTACCAAAATTGGTTGAAGGACGCGCCATGCGTTTGCATCCGTTGGTATGTACCGCCTTTAACGCCGACTTTGACGGTGACCAGATGGCCATTCACGTGCCTCTAAGTGAAGAAGCGCGGGCCGAAGCATTGGTTATGATGCTTGGTAGTCATAACATTCTGGGTCCAAAAGATGGTAAGCCAATCGTTACGCCTGGTCAGGACATGGTCATGGGTAACTTCTATTTGACTATGGAAGAAACGAAGGATGAACTTTTAGAGGAAGCCAAACGCTATCGTGAAGCGGGCATTGAAAAAGAAGCGCGCGCTTGGGAACGCTATGCGCGGGCGGAAGGAACGGTCTATGCCGATGTGGATGAAGTGATGTTGGCCTATAAGACCGGACAAGTGCACTTGCATTCCCGCATTGCGATTCCTGTATCCGGTTTAAACAAAGAATCTTTCTCCGAAGAACACGCCAACGATTACTTAGCTACGACGGTTGGTAAGGTAATCTTCAATGGAATGTTCCCTTCCGATTTCCCCTACCTCAACGAAGTATCCGATGAAAACTTCATCGCTACTCCTGAAAAATACTTCATTAAACCTGGAACGGATGTCAAAGAATTCATCGCCAACTTACCGACCGTGAATGCAGTGAAGAAAAAAGATCTCGGTAAAGTAATTGGTGAAGTCTTCAAACGCTATAAAGTGGATGATGTCGCAGAAATCCTAGATGAAATTAAATCTCTTGGATTCAAATATTCCACGGTGGCCGGAATCACCGTAGCGCTTTCGGATATTGAAGTGGCGCCTAACAAAGAAGTTCACATCAATGAAGGCCGCGAAAAAGCCGACCAACTCAAAAAGATGCAACAAAAAGGGTTGCTCACGATGGAAGAGTGGGAACGTCACCTCAACAAATTGTGGGCAGATGTCAAAGATGACATCGTCTACGAATTGATGAGTAACTTACCCCGCAAAAATCCAATCAATATGATGGCGACTTCTGGAGCGCGTGGGAATACCTCAAACTTTACTCAGTTAGCTGGGATGCGTGGATTGATGGCGCGTCCTTCTAAAGGAAAATCGAGAGCCGGAGAATATGTTCCTTCCATCATTGAGGTTCCAATCTATTCTTGCTTCCGTGAAGGATTAAACGTTTCCGAATTCTTTATCTCCACACACGGCGTACGTAAAGGGTTGACCGATACGGCTTTAAAGACAGCGGAATCGGGGTATTTGACAAGACGTCTAGTCGATGTGGCACAAGATGTCATCATCAAAGAAGACGATTGTGGTACCGATAAAGGCTTCTGGGTAGAAGACTTAGTGGATCGCAAAACCAACACCATCATTGAGCCTCTCTATGATCGTTTAGTGGGCCGTTATTCCAAACAAGATGTCTTCCATCCGGAAACAGGCGAATTGATCGTAGAGTCCGATACCTACATGACAGAAGAAATCGCTTCTAAGATCGTTGAAGCAGGGGTAACGGGTATGCTCATTCGCTCGCCATTTACCTGTAAGTCCATCACCGGTATTTGCCGCATGTGCTATGGCAAGAACATGGCGACGGGAAAAGATGTCGAAGTAGGAGAAGCTGTTGGAACCATGGCTGCGCAATCCATTGGTGAGCCTGGTACGCAGTTAACAATGCGTACCTTCCATACTGGTGGTGTTGCTGGAGGCGATGGTGGAGATATTACCCAAGGTTTACCTCGTGTTGAAGAGCTCTTTGAAGCCCGTCATCCAAAAGGTGTAGCTGTAATTGCCCAAACTTCTGGAGAAATCGTATCCATCAAGCGTATCGATGGAACTTTACGTCAAGAAGTCATCATCAAAAACGATGTAGAAAGCTTCTCGCATAAGATCAATGCCAACCAGACCCTTCGTCCTTGGGTTCAAGTTGGAGCAACTATTGAAGCTGGTCAACCTTTAACTGAAGGCCCACTTGATCCCAAAGAACTCTTAGCTGTAGCCGGAGTCAATGAAGTCCAAAACTATATCCTCAAAGAGGTAAAGAAGGTTTACCAATCGCAGGGTATTGAAATTTCCGATAAGCACTTGGAAGTTATGATTCGTCAGATGATGAAGAAAGTCATCGTTACCGATGCAGGGGATACCGATTTGAACGTCGGTGTTCAACTTTCTCTCAATAACATTACGCAAATCAACCAAGAAGCCTTGTTACAAGGCAAGCAACCCGCTACCTTTAAGCCCATCTTGCTTGGTATTTCGAAATCTTCGGTTGAAACCGACTCCTTCTTGTCGGCGGCTTCCTTCCAAGAAACGACAAAAGTTTTAACCGATGCCACGATTAAAGGAAAAGTCGATCACTTAGTGGGATTAAAAGAAAATGTCATCATTGGTAAATTGATTCCAGCTGGTACTGGCGCAAAAGGCGATCGTCCTCAAAACGAAGAAGTTCGTCGAGTGGCCGAAAAATTGCGCGCAAAGCGTTTGGCGCGTCAAGCCCAACCGCATTCGGATTCTCAATTTGAGCGCTATGCTTCTGCGGTGATGAAACCTGAGGAAAGCGAGGATCAATTGTTGCCAGAAGTGGTAGAAGATCAGTCCGTTCGTGAAAACGATTCGATCTTAAATGATCCCGAAAAATTTGCCGATGCCTTAGAGCACGCCCTCAAATAAAAACGCTAGTCTTAAAAATTCTTTTTCTTAAGCAGTGTCTCTGGACACTGCTTTTTTCATTTCCCACGAAGAGAGAAGGATGTGGCACAATAAAGAAAAGCCAATTTTTCTGCGGCTAAGAAAAATGAGCTCCCCTTTTTTGCTTTTTTAAGATAAAAATGACCAAAAAGCCATTTTTTAGGGGAAATGGAGGACTTTATGTCAAGATTAGGAATTTCGGTATATCCGGAACATGATTCTCTTGAAAACATTAAAAATTATATTGATTTAGCTAGTCGGTATGGCTTTAGCCGTATTTTCTCGTGTCTTTTAAGCGTGCAAGACAAAAGTGCTGAAGAAATTCAAGATGAATTTCGTCAAATGAATGATTATGCTCATGAAAAAGGGATGGAAGTCTTCTTAGATGTTTCTCCAGCTGTACTTCAACATCTTGGCGTAAAATGGAACGATCTTCAATTTTTTAAAGATTTGCATGCGGATGGTATTCGCTTAGATGAAGGATTTGATGGCTTAAAAGAGGCTACCATGACTTACAATCCTCAAGGGCTTAAAATTGAAATCAATGCCAGTATGGGCAATCGCAACATCACCAACATTTGTAGCAACCATCCTAATCGCGATAAGCTGGTTACTTGCCATAATTTCTATCCCCAGCGCTATTCAGGGCTAGGGATGGACTTTTTCCGGCAATGTAACAAAGAGATCAAAAAGAACAATCTCCCCATTGCCGCTTTCATTGGCAAAAATGATCCAGAAAATTTTGGCCCTTGGCCACTTAATGAGGGCCTTTGTACCTTGGAAGAGCATCGCGATTTGCCTTTGGATGCGCAAGCGCGCTTAATGATGGCTGAAGAAGATGTCGATGATATCATCATCGCCAATTGTTATCCAAGCGAAGAAGAACTCATCGAAATCGCTAAACTCACTCCTGGTAAGGTCAATATCAAACCCGTATTGGAAAAAGAACTCCAGGAAAGTGAGCGCAAAGTCCTCTACGAGCACGAACACTTTGTACGAGGAGATCGCAGCGACTATTCCGCCCGTAGCTCCTTTCCACGAATTACCTATGCCAATGAAACCATTTTTCCCGAAAACAATCGGGCTTTAAAGCGGGGCGATGTGGTCATCTTCAACGATGGTTATGGTCGTTACAAAGGAGAGTTACACCTCATTCTAAAAGATATGCCTGCTGATCCCCGTAAAAATGTGATTGGCCATATTCCCCCAGAAGAACTCGGTCTTTTAGACAATTTAACCTCTTGGCGCCAATTCAAAATCGTGGAATAGTTTCGATCTATTGAAAATCCCTATCGTTGAAGGATAGGGATTTTTATTTAAAAAATTAGATCAAACTTCCCCCTTCTAAGATCGAAAAGATTGAAAATTAAAAAAGAAAGCAAAACAAAAAGGAGCACTATTTTTATGATGAATTTAAAAGAGCTTCAAAATGGCAGTGATATTCGAGGCGTGGCCTTAGATCTCAATCCCGAGGAACCGATTAATTTAACTTCCGAAGAAGTCAAAGCCCTCTCGAGAGCTTTTGTTGCGTGGTTACGTCAAAAGACTGGAAAACAAGACATGACCATTGCGGTAGGTCGCGATTCGCGCTTATCGGGTCAAAAATTGGCCAATGCCGCAATGGATGGTTTGGTTTTTGATGGCGCAGATGTCTTTGACACCGGGCTTTCGAGTACGCCTGCGATGTTTATGGCTACTGTGTTTGATGATTTTGATGCCGATGGCTCCATTATGCTGACTGCTAGTCATATGCCAGCCAATCGCAATGGGATGAAGTTTTTTTACAAAGGAGGCGGCTTGGATGCCCAAGACATCAAGGAGCTGATCGATATCGCTGAAAAAGAACGCTTTTCTCATCGTTCTGGTGGGTCCATTACGAAGTCGGATTTGATGAGTGTATATGCAGAACATTTACGCAATGTGATCTCGGAAAAAGTGGAAGCGAAAAATCCCGAGTTGCCTTTAGAAGATTTACACGTCGTTGTGGATGCGGGCAATGGAGCAGGGGGCTTTTTTGTCGAACAAGTCTTGAAACCGCTCGGGGCCAACACTGAAGGAAGCCAATTTTTAGAACCCGATGGAAACTTTCCCAATCACATTCCCAATCCTGAGGATCCCCAAGCGATGGCGGCTTTGGTCCAAGCTGTGAAAGACTCCAAAGCGGATTTAGGCATCATTTTCGATACTGATGTCGATCGCTCAAGTGCTGTGGATGGACAAGGCAATCCCATTGGTCGCAATGATATTGTGGCTTTAGCCTCCGTTTTGGCGGCGAAGCATCATCCGGGGATGACAGTCGTGACTGACTCCGTTACCTCCAATGAATTGGGAGAATTTTTGGAGAAAAAAGGCATTCACCAACATCGCTACAAACGCGGGTATAAAAACGTCATCAATGAAGCAAAACGCCTCAATGAAGAAGGCATTGATGCCGAACTGGCCATTGAAACCAGTGGTCATGCCGCCTTTAAAGACAATTATTTCTTGGATGATGGAGCCTATTTGGCTTCACGCATCATCATTGAAGCCGCTTCGAATTCGATTGGCGATTTGATTCGCGATCTCGCTCATCCCAAAGATGAAAAGGAGTTGCGCTTTAAAATCAATGAGAAATCCTTTCAAGAATATGGGCGACAAGTCATTGAAGATCTGAAAAACTTTGCCAAGGAATCCAAGTACATTACGCTTGTTGAACCCAACTACGAAGGAGCCCGCATCCAATTTGATACCGAACATGGCAATGGTTTTGCTCTTTTACGTCTTTCCTTACATGAAAACTTACTACCTTTAAATTTGGAATCCGCCGATCCCAAAGGGGCCAAAAAGATGGCTAAAGAGCTGTATAGCTTTTTAAAGCAATACCCTTCCTTGGATTTAAGTCAAATTAAGGCCTATATTCACCAAAAATAAAAGCTAGGCGTTCCTCCTAGCTTTTTTATTGGATTTTTTCGTTTGAAGCAAAAATTTTATTAAGATTTAAAACATAAGAATAGGCTTTATGGTGCGTATTCTTAAAAATATATTCACTATAAGTATTCAATAATCTTGTAATAGTATTCGGACTTTTACCAATCGCCTTACTGATCTCTTTTCGCGTTAAAAGTTGTCCATCGAATAGACTGATACGAAGCATATACTCTAAAAATAGAAAGTCTGACTGTTTATGAGAAATTTTTTGAATAGCTTTTAATCCGGCCCTATATTTATAGCTAAACTCCTCTAGGACTTGTAGACCGCTTTCCATAGCCCTGTCTATAAACTTCAAAAAAGCAATCACAAAAGGAGTAAGGTCTCCTTTATTCCAAAATTTTTCGCATTCAGAAAAGGCTTTATAGTATTTGGATCGATCTTGTCTAATGGCTAACGAGAGGTTCAAAACACCTGCTAATTTCAAAACTTCTGCTAATTTAATTTGACTAAGATAGCGAGCAAAACGTCCATTTCCATCATAAAAGGGATGGACATAGCCAAGAATAAAGTGAAATAAGGCCGCCTGTAAAATAGGATCGATCTTGGATTGATCAAGAATTTGAAGAGAAGTTTCTAAAATGCGAATGATTTCTTTTTCGGGAATGATTCCTCTATGAACAATTCCATTTCCACCACTTATATTTACGGTATCAGTTCTAAATAGTTCTCCATCGAGTCTATTTTCTATAGGATTTTCTCTTAAAACATCTTCATAAAGGAGATTGTCATAAATAGATCTTAGTTCCAAACAATTTTTGGGAAATTTGGAACTCGTCCCGTTTACAAGGCGGATATATTGTCGCATTTGTCCTACAAACTTCCCATGTCCGTTTTTATCTTTTGATTTATCAAACGCTTCTTGAAGTTCTCTACGTGTACTATGTACTCCCTCAATTTCGTTGGTCATCTCGATTTCTTGGAAGATACAGCTGTTCATAACTGTATCAAGAACGGGAATTTCGGTTTCAAAGGCAGTATATTTTTCATTCTTTTGATAAATGGCTTTGATTTGATCTAAAATTTCAGGAGCCATAAAAAAGAAGGCTGGAGAACCGTTGATTTGAAAGTCGAAATGGATTGTTCTTGAATCCTCAAATCTTTCTTTATAAAGCGCTTCATAGTCCATATGGGCATAATGACCTTTAGCTAAAGATTTATATTCCATAAAATAGGCTCCTTTCTATCAGGGGATCAAAATGGGAGGATTTTTAATATCTTAATCTATTTATAAGACCAATCATAGATGAGCTGTTTTGAAAAAGCGCTTTAGAGGAAAAGAAAAAAGTAGCCCTAGGCTACTTTTCGTCAAATTCCCCTTTGACAATGACTTTTAGAGAGTCTGTGCCCATTTGACAACGAATGGCTTCTTCGAGTTTGTCTAGAGGAAATATGTGGGTAATTAAAGGTTCGATTTGAATACGACCAGCATTGATTAAATTCACTGCTCGTTGATGAGTATCAGGATTGATCATGCTGCCCGTAATGTGTAGTTCTTTTTTGTATACATCAAACAATGGAAGCTCTACGCTTGCTTCAGGAGCAGGCACTCCAAAGAGAACAATTTGTCCACTAAAACCAGCCACATCAAAGGCTTGACGAATGGTCGCTGGCTTTCCGATGCATTCGATGACGACATCG
Organism: uncultured Erysipelotrichaceae bacterium; assembly: GCA_964438885.1. GTDB lineage: Bacteria > Bacillota_I > Bacilli_A > Erysipelotrichales > Erysipelotrichaceae > Allobaculum. The sequence goes on from CAYTMK010000015.1 coordinate 12,540, forward strand.
GCCTTTTTCCGTCCACTGAGCGCTTCTAAGGCTTCTTCAAGGCTTTCATGAAGTGGATCTACGACTCCATCTATCCCAATTTGTAAGGCGATTGCACGGCGTTTTGCGACGGGTTCAGAAACGACTACACTGCTTGCTCCGGCAAGCTTAGCTACTTGGGCCATTAAAAGGCCAATTGCGCCTCCACCAATGATTAAAACGCTTTGTCCTGGATGAATATTGGCTAGGTCAATTCCATGCAATACACAACCCAAAGGCTCCGCCATAGCCGCCCATTCAAAAGGAATATCGTCTTTAATTTTAAAACATTGCGTAGCTGGAACAATGGAGTACTGGGCAAAACCACCATTGCGCGTCACACCAATGGCTTTGAGGTTTTCACAATTTTGCTTCTTTCCCATTCGACAAGCATCACATTCGTTACAATAGATGTTTGGATCAATGCATACGTGATCTCCAACTTTAATGTTTTTTACATCACTGCCAATGGCTTCTACAATACCAGAATATTCATGGCCTAAAATCACTGGAGGAGTGACCTCGGCCGATCCTTTTTCGCCAAGCATGATGTGGACATCGGTTCCGCACACTCCACAAGCCTTGTTTTGGACCAAGACATCATTTTTACCTAAGGTAGAACTTTCAAGGGGGCGCACTTCAAATTTTTGAGGCGCATTCGCCCCAAGAAAATAGGTTCCCTTCATTTTTTCCTTCCTCTCCTTTTTTTTATTTTAAGTTAAATCGCTTTCACTATAAATTCAAAAAAGAAAGAGAAAAACTACTCAAGAAGAAACCCTAAAAAAAAGGGCGCTTCACGTTAGGAGAGGAAGAAAGAAGCGCTATGATAAGCGACAAGAAGAAAGGAATATTTATGGAAAATTGGCTCTATCAAACCAGTCCTGATAATCAAGCACGCTACGTTTTAGGAACAGAAGGAAAGAATCCTCTGATCGTAATGAGCATCAATCCTTCTATTGGCTCACCTACTACCACGACTCCTACTCTTGGAACGATTCGCCATATTGCTAAAGCCTATGGTTACGATTCGTGGATTGTTCTTTGTCTATATCCTCAACGGGCTACTCATTTAGATGAATTGGATCACAACGCCAATCCAGCTTGGATGGAAGAAAATAACAAAGTCATCGCTCAAGTTTTATCGAAATATCCAAATCACAAAATTTGGGCAGCTTGGGGAACGCACTATTTTGATCGCTATTTCTTTGTTCAATGCTTAAGCGATATTTTGAAAATAGCTGATCAATATGGTGAGACCTGGATGCATTACGGACCTTTGGATGAGGATGGTGCTCCACGATATTGCTTGTATTTGGAAGATGATGAAGGATTTTTTGATTACGATGTCAAAAGCTTCTTAGCGAATTCTTTATAGAAAAAACTAGGCCGATAAGAGAAATTCCCTTATTGACCTAGTTTTTTCTTTTAAATATTTTCTTATAAAAGATCTTCACCAGGAGATCTTAAAATAGTTTTAGAACGCCACACAAGTTACTGCCGTAATAGCAGCCAAGATGATGCCAGGAACGTTTGCCCAAACCAACGGCCACGATTTTGGTTTGGAATAAAAGCCATAAATTGTCCAGAAAATACAGTTGATGCAAGCGACAAAGGGTTGTAAGAAGGCACCTTTATGACCGGCTAAGTTTTGTTGAATTTGGGCGATGTAGGATACGTACATTAAAATTGAACATACGGTAGCGATTTTACCAATAATTTTGACAGTTTTTTGATCCATAATTTTACCTATTCCTCTTAAGTAAAGGTTATTTATGGTCTTACACTACACCCCATAGAAAACGATTCTACTTAAAATGCCCTAAAAATAGGAATCGTTTTTTTAAAGAAAACATTTCACCTAATGAGAAGAAGCCATGTCATTGGAAAAAACAAAATGAGAAGTAGGAAGGGACGAATAAATAGATCCTATACGAATAGGTGTCCATTGTAAGGCGGCTTCCACTTGAATTTTAGAAAAATTGATTCCACTAGCTAAAAAGCGATCTTGTAAAGTCTGAAGAGCAAGGTGTGGATCATTGGCTTCACTAGAAAGATGGGCTAAAATGATGTGTTTTGTTCGGGAAGTGACAAAGTGCGACAATAAGCGAGCGGCATCTTGATTGCACAAATGGCCTGTATCTGAAGCGATGCGCGCTTTTAACCAAAAGGGTCGATTGGTCTGATTCAACATCTCGAGATCGTGATTGCTTTCAAAGATGTAATAATCGGCATCTCGCAATAGAGGAAACACCTCTGCGGGTAAGTAACCTGTATCGGTGATGTAGACCAATTTCTCATTTTGATGGCTGATCACAAAGCCCATACTTGGTCCAGAATCATGCGAAGTAGGAATGGTTAAGACCTTAAAATCCCCGATGTGTAAAGTTTTAGGACACTTTATGGGATGAAAATTTAAGAAAATGGGCTGTCCTTTTATTTTAGGAGTGGGTAAAGAACAACAAGCATAAATGGGAACATGGGGAAATAAGGCCAATTGACGAATGTGATCACTATGAGAATGGGTAATAAGAAGAGCATCTAATTCATTGGGTGTAGCACCACAATTTAAAAGCGTAGTTTGTAAATGCTTCTTGGTTCCTCCACAATCGATGAGGATTTTCGTGGATTCACTTTGCACCAAACACGCATTGCCCTTCGATCCCGAGCACAAAAGATCAACCTGCATAGACAGAATTCTCCATGATACTGCTCAAGGCTTGATTGATTCCGGAAGTAAAAAGCGAGCAGGATTTTTCAAAGGTCAATTGGATGGTACCGATTTCTCCATTGCGATGCTTTTTAAGGGAGAGTTCGACTGACTCAGTAGTCGATTGTTCTTCGTCGGGTTTATAGTAGGCTTCCCGGTATAAAAACATCACGATATCAGCGTCTTGTTCAATGGATCCTGACTCCCGCAAATCGGAGAGTTGGGGTTCATGGTTGGTGCGCTCTTCTACTTTTCGCGAGAGCTGGGATAAAGCAATGACGGGACAATCCATTTCTTTGGCCAATATTTTGAGATTGCGCGAAATTTCTGAAACTTCTTGTTGGCGAGAATCAGAACGACCATTTCCCGAAATCAACTGTAAATAATCGATGACAATTAAGTCAATTGATCCTTCTTGGCTTTTAAGCTTACGACATTTGGAAAAGATTTGGCCGACTTTGATCATCGAGGTATCATCGATGAAGATTTTACGTTGATGAAATTGGTCAATGGTGCGATCAAATGCAGCGAGTTCTGTGGGCGAAAGTTTGCCTGACACGAGTTTTTTTCCATCAATTCTTCCCTCTGCTGACAATAGACGCTTGATTAAGGAAGAGGCAGGCATCTCAAGAGAAAAAATAGCCACAGGACCCTGATTGCGTTTGGCGATGTTGTTGGCAAAATTAAGAGCTAAGGCCGATTTTCCCATGGCTGGACGAGCGGCTAAAATGATCAAATCTCCTCGATGAAAACCGTTGGTCATCGCATCGAGTTCGCTATAGCTCGTTGGAATTCCACTCACGCCTCTTGAAGTACGCAAGATTTCGATTTCTTCTCGCACTTCTTGAATGACCGATTGCACGCTTTTAAAATCACTGCCGCGTCTCCTTCTGGTGACATCCAACAATTTGCGTTCTGAATCGTCTAAAATAATATCCATTTGATCATTCGAGGTCGCCGCTTCATGACTGATTTCATCAGCCACTAAGATTAAACGGCGCAATTGGGCTTTGTTTTGAATCGTGGAAATATAGCTGGGAACGGGCGCGGCACTGACAGAAACATCCATTAATGCGGATAAGTAATCAAGCCCTCCAACGGCTTCCAATTCATCGTTTTCTTGCAGGCGTAAAAGCACATTTTGCATGTCGATGACTTGGCCTTTTTGGGCAATATCTTGAATGGCTTTGTACAAAATTTGATGCGCAGTCACAAAAAACTCGGAGGCACTCAAATCCGCGTCTTGGCAAGCTGAATAGACAGACGGAAAGACGAGTAACGCTCCGAGAAGGGACTGCTCCATGCCTTGGGCATTTGGCAGTTCTTGAATCATTAAAATCCCTTAGGCTCCTTTAGCACTGACATGCACATTGATCACACCAATGATTTTCCCTTTGTACAAATCCACTTTGACTTTTGTAGTTCCTAAAGAAGCTACAGGGGTATCCATGATGATCTTGCGCTTGTCGACGTGGATGCCTTGATCCGCTAAGGCTCCTACGATTTGTTTGCTTGAAATCTGACCAAAGGTGGTGCCTTCTTTTCCCGCATTTAAGGTAAATTCCAAAACCAAATTTTCCAAGCGTTTGGCGATGGCTTTGGCTTCTTCTTGATTGGCCAAATCCTCAGCGGCAGCTTGGGCTTTACGCGCTTCTAGTGCTTTAGAAGAGGATTTATTATAGGCTTGAGCCAGATGATTTTTGATTAAATAGTTGCGTGCATATCCATCCGCAACTTCTTTTACTTCGTCTTTTTTTCCGACGTTGCGTACATCAGTAAGAAGAATAACTTTCATAGTCAATCATTCGGTAAGGATGATCCGATAGGATGAAAAACCGAACTCTCCTTTCTTTCACTAATCCTTTGGTTTTTCCCACGTTGTAAGAGAAAAAGCCATTTCGATCCGTATACACTAGTCAATCGAAAAATAGGAAAAAATGCAAGATGATCAGGAAAAAAGAAAAGAGAAAGTCACTCTTCTTTCTCTTCTTTCTTATTGGGCTCGTCATTTTCCTCTTTTGGTTGTTCGAGCTGGCGAACGACTTCATCTAAAATTCGCTTTAAAACATTCGCTGCTTCTTGAGGAGTGAGATCGCTGCGTTCAGAAGCAGCAGCGCTAAAGTGTCCACCTCCATTCATTCTTTCCATGATTCGTTGAACATTGATGGTGCCATTGCTCCGAGCGGATATAGCTGTCCGCCCATTTTCGGCATTGGTTCCAATCGTAAAAGAGGCCCAACATCCTTTAAATTTCAAGAGACTATCCGAAATTTGAGATAAAAGAGTTCGTGAGACAGGCTCTGAAAGGACATCGATGAAAAAATGATCGCGATATACTTGGGCTTGTTCCATCAAACTGCTTCGTTTTCGATATTCTGAATACGTTTCTTTTAAAGCTTGTTCCGCTTTATAGGCATTGGCTCCCCAAGAGCGTAAAATGCCAGCCGCCTGGAAGGTTCGTTCAGAGGTATGGGATTTAAAGCGGCCAGTATCGACTAAAATGCCAAGGTACATAATGGTCGCTTCAAATTCAAAAATAGGAACGGAAATGGGAGAAGCTTGCAATAATTCCGTCATCATTTCACAAGTAGAAGAGGCTTTGGATTCAATGTAGGCGGTGAGGACATTGTCCGGATAATTTTCTGAGCGTCGATGATGATCAATGATGATGGTTCGGCCTTTCAAATCCAACAATCGCTTTCCAGAAGAGATCAAAGGATTGGAGTGATCGACCATCACCACGAGATCTTTTTCAGGATCATACATTTCCAAAGCCCGATCTTCGGTAATCACATTGTGACGGTTAAGCGCATTGCCAAATTCATCAAGTGTTTCTTGCAATTGATGATCGCGGGGAACGTTTTTTAAGACGATGTAGGAATCCCGATGAAGGGCTCTAGCCCAGTTGGACATCGCCAAAGCGGCCCCCATTGCGTCAAAATCCGTGTTGACATGCCCTAAAATGAATACACGACCGCCATGACGAATCAAATCTTGAATGCTGGAGTTGACAATTCGTACCCGTACTTTAGAAGGCTGGAGAGCTTTTTCTGAATTTCCTCCAATGAATTCAATGGGAAGAGTGCCATCTTTAATAGCGACTTGATCTCCTCCACGCGATTGAATGATTTCCATGACATCCGTGAGCGTTCGATCTACTTCAAGCAGACTCGCAAGATTTTCCACCAGTGCCATTGAAAGCGTAATGGATACATCAAGTTCAGCTGAAATGTCTTTGATCTTTTGAAGAATCGCAAAATTTTGGGAGCGAATTTTTTGAAGAATCTCGGAATCCATGATGACCAAATAGCGATCAGAACGAATGCGGCGCATCAAAATCCCATTTTCTTTTGCCCAAGAAATAAGCTGTCCTCGAAGCCTGGTGTTAATTGTATTGAGCAATTCTTCGTTATCGCTGCTTTGATATTGATCATAGCCATCGAGATTCAATTGACCGATGACCATCGAGCCATGTTGTAAACGTTGTTCAAGCAATACGACTTCCGTAATATTTTTGACAAAGAGAACTTGAGTGCCCACTTTGTGTTTGACTTCATAAATATGCCCCTTGTGTTCACCCACAATGGTATCGATTTCGTTTTCAAAGAGTTCCCGCAGATGAGGAAAAAAAGCAGTGACTTTTTGATTGACAATGTCCACATTCATAGTTTTGAGATAATCGGAAACCCAAGTGACGATATATTCATCGTTGTAAGTAATCAAGCCCACTTCGCCAAAAATTAAGGCCTCTTTCGCATCTCGTCCAAGAACACGACTAATTTCTACATCTGACTGGATTCCCTTACGAGAGAGCGTTTGCCAAAAGGTGCTAAAAAGCACATACATCGCTAGGCTTGAAAGCGCCAAGGTAATTCCAGAAAGCCACTCCTGTCGAAAAAAAGAAAGAATAGAAAACAAAAGGACGAAAAGAGAAAGGCCATTAAAGAGATCTTTCCATTTTTTAAACCGTTTCATTTTTTGATATTTCGGCAAGGAGTCTCACTTGCGTGAGGAGGAAGCGCCGAATTCTCCTTTCTTTTTTCATCCTTAAACTCAAAACAGATTTTCAACCCACTTTGAGCATTCCTCTTCTACGACCAAAAAGCCATCCACAAAGAGCCAAAATTCTTATCCATATCGAGTAGAGGTCGGCTTTTTAAAAATGATGATCAAACCATAAAGAGCCTCTACAAAACATAGGGGAGGGAGAATAGCACCACATACAATCAAAGTCATAAGCCAACGATTTAAACGAATTGTGGTTAAAAGTCCCTCGCATCCTTTACAAACCAAAGCCACTGTCCCCACACAAAGACCTATAAAAAGAAGATCACTTCCCCATGAGGGCAAAAAAGAAAGGGAAGTATTGAGGAGCCATAGCGTTAAAGCCAAAAGAAATGCAATGCCAAAGGGTTTGGAAAGAGAAAGACGAAAATTAAACAAAAATCGATAATCCGCTTTATTTCGGTCTTTTCGTAAGACCACCATAATCGCTACACAAGCCATAGAAATCGTTTCCCATAAGGCATACAAAAAAGCCAAAATAAAAAGAAAAGCTGACCAGGAAATAAAGGGCAAATACTGTGTGAACACCTGCATATTCTCTTGGACATCAAATCCAAATAGAGTCGCCCATACCGTCATTTGAAGATAATTCGAAACCCCTAATACCATAAGGCAAAGCAAGGACGAAGTGAGCATTGGAATTTTATAGTGAATGCCTTGTCCAAAAATCCAGCCTGCTATTAAATATCCAATCCCAATCACCCAAGTCGTAAAACTTCCCAACATCAAGCTCAAAACGATCATCGCCATAAGGGCACAAAGAGACACTTTGCGCGGTTGATCAAGAGCGACCATTAAAATCGGTAAGGCAAAGAGAAAGGGAAAAACACTCTCGATAAACAACCCTGTTAAAGCATTGATCAACAAAAAAACGCCATACACCGCACAAAGCATTCCTGCTCGTGCAATTGATCTTGTTTTCATCTTTCAATTTTAACCCAATCGAGTTATTTTCTACTTTAAACCCATAATTCCCTTGTTTTCTCCATAAAATTCCCACTTTATCCCTATTTATACCCTTATTTTTTCCTCTGTATCCCCACTTTCTAGAATAATTTGAAAAATTCTCTCTATTTTAAATCTCGAAGATGAAGTGAAAAAAAAAGACGCTTTGATAAGCGTCTTTTTTTAATAAAGTCCACGGGCGGCCAAGTAACGGTTGCCAGCATAACGACTCGAACCAAAGCCAATGATAATCATAAACAGGGGTTCAAGAAGATAAAGACCAAAGAAGAAGCCCAATCCATGACCATAGGCCAAAGAGAGGTTGTAGTAGAAAACGGCACGAATAATGGCGGCGATAATCATCAGCAAGATGGCGATATAGAACCAGAACGATCCAGAATTTAAAGCCAACCAATAACAAACACTCGCTCCGACATTGCATCCCAACAAAGCCCAGAACATGTTTGGCATCCAGCAGATTTTCATCAGGATATAGAAGTTATAAACGGGAATAAGCGCTTTCCATCCTGCTTCACCCGCTTTCGTAAACATTTTCCAAAGCCCAGCAATCACCAAGACAGCCCAAACGCAGCTGATTGTCACTAAAATCCATTGATGCTGTTGCCAGAATTCCAAAATAGACATCGCATCGATAAACATATTTTTTTATCTTCCTTTCCATCTGGTATGTTTAAAGTATAAAGACTCCATTAAAATATGAAAAAAGGAATGCTCATATTTCTCTTTTTTTTCCCACATTTTCACTTCAAAATAGGGAACGCTTCGATTGGCATTTGCGTCCAAAAAATAGCTTAAACCTTTTATACTACAGGTATGAAAATCGATACTCCCCTTAAAAATGACCTGCTTTCTGCGTATGGAACGTGTGACTTTATTTCTTCTTTAACCAATGAAGACTTACGCAAAAAGCTTGAAGAAGAACTTGTCCGCTTTGTATTTGTATGTACAAATGATCAAGAGAAAACGGAAGAATTTGCCAAAACCTATTTGCTTGGCGAAGATATTTGCGTTCCCTCTTTAATCACTTCGTTTTCCCCTGCGATCTTTAAAGCTCAAGGTTCACGGTTGATGGAAGACTTTATTTGGGCCGATGAATATTTTCAAACGGTCAATCCCAAATTTCCCGCCATGAATCGAACTATGCTGGTCGCAATTTTAAGCCGCATTTCTGCTCTTTATGGCGTAAAGGAAGAGTGGCTGAAAAATTGGATTGATGATATTCCGCAAAGCACAGCTGAAATTGAACCCGTTTTTGATCCACGACCAGAACTTTTAAAGGAATCTCTTCAAGAACTCGATCATCTCATCGGTTTAGAGGAAGTCAAAACAGAAATTCGAGATTTAAGTGCTCTCCTTGAAATTTCTCGTTTACGCCAATCTAAAGGGCTAAAATCCGCACCTACTGCGCGCCATTTGGTCTTTTCAGGCAATCCGGGTACAGGAAAAACGACAACAGCTCGTATTTTAGCAAAGATCTACAAAAATCTTGGCTTTTTATCCAAAGGCCAATTGATTGAATGCGATCGTTCAGATTTAGTGGGCGAATACATTGGTTCTTCCGCTCAAAAGACAAAAGCTGTTATGAAAAAAGCCAAAGGAGGAATCTTATTTATTGATGAGGCGTATGCTTTAGCTAGAGGATCGGAAAAAGACTTTGGTCGGGAGGCCATTGAAGTTATCTTAAAAGAAATGGAAGATCATCGAGATGACTTAGTGGTCATTGTGGCCGGATATCCAGATTTAATGGAAAATTTCTTAAATTCCAATCCTGGATTGCGTTCGCGTTTTACAACCTTCTTACATTTTGAAAATTACAATGGTGAGCAGCTTTTGGAAATTATGGAAAAGATGAGCCATGAAGCCGATTATCGTCTGGATAGGGAAGCGAAGGAGCTTTTAAAGCGGCAATTTGAAGAAGTTTCCAAAAATCCACCTCGTGATTTTGCCAATGGACGGTATGTACGCAATCGCCTTGAAAAAGCGATGAATAAACAAGCCCGTCGCTTGTTTGACTCTAAAAAGATTACCGATGACGATTTAATCACGCTTACTGCTAAGGATTTTTTGTAAAGTCTTTCGATCCACTTTTAGGCTTAATTTCATAAAAAAGTGATTTCAATCTATTTTCTCTCTTTTTGAGGAAATTGAATCATATTCATGTATTTTTGATGAAGATTGATTTTTAAGGCTTAGATTTAATGATATAGTGTAGATCACTCCCTCGATTATTTTTAACTCTATTAAAAACATTTTGTTCTTTTTGAATGGAGTCATAAACAAGGAGAAAAGATATGAAATTAGCTGAAGCACTTATCGAACGCGCTGAACTACAAAGGCAAAATGGAGAATTGGTTAAACGCATTTCTGACAATGTCTTGGTTCAGGAAGGAGATCAGCCGGCGGAAAATCCGGAAGATTTGTTGGCTCAATACGATAAAAATCGTGAGCGTCTTCTTTATTTGATGCGTCATATCAATTTAACCAATCAAACGGTTCCTTTTGATGAGGAAGGAAGTTTGGCCGATGCCATCATTCGTCGAGATAACTTAAAAGCGAGAATCGGCACCTATCGAGGCATTTGTTCAAGTGGCACGATCCGTGTGGAGCGCTTTAGCTCTAAAGAGTTACGCTATGTGCGCACGATGGATACAAAGAAATTACAAGCACTTATTGATAAACTTTCTAAGGAATATCGTGAACTCGACACGCGACTTCAAGGAATCAATTGGACTGTAGATTTAATTTAAAGGTTTTGGTGTAGAAAGAATAAAGGTGCGATGACTACCTTGTCAGAAGGTATAGGAAAAACTGACTGTTCCATAGGAGGCTTTGGACTGAGCCAATGGCAAATTTATTGTTAGAGTCAAATTGTTAAAATTAATGGCTACATACAGCTAGAGTTACTCTATTTATTGTGTATTGTTAAAACCAGGATTCGAATTTATTCTTTTGAGGATGGGATCGGGGAAAGAAAAATGCAGGAAGTTTCCTGCCTTTTTTCATTTTAAAGCGGATGCGCAATGGGTTGCATTTTTTCAAACGTATGAAACGCTTTAAATCCTAAGCTTCTTAAAATGCCTTTGGCTTCTTCAAGATAAGTTCCTAAATGCTCTGGTTTGTGACTGTCGCTTCCTATGGTGATTATGGTTCCGCCTAACTCTCGATACAACTTTAAGATCTCTAGAGAGGGAGTCACATTATGAAGGCCGTAGCGATGATAAGACGTATTGAGTTCAATCCCTTTTCCATCTTCAATCACGATTTTTAGGATTTTGGTGATAAGGGGCTTTACTTTTTCAAAAGGATAGATCCCGTTTTCGTCATAGCGGGTAATTAAATCCAAATGGCCTAGAACACTGTAATTTTTATAACGTTGAATCACTTGGAATAGTTCTTCATAATAGCGCTCGTTGTATTCTTTTTGGGTTTTTCCTCTTTGAAAGTCTTGCGTCCAAAACTCTTGATCATCCACTTGATGAATCGACAAGATGATGAAATCCCAAGGATAGCGCGCAAAGAGTTTTTCAAAGGCCTCTATAGTATGAACTTGAATGCCAAATTCAAGCCCTGTTTTTAGTTGAATTTGGCTAGAGTAAATCGATTTAAGGCGCTTGATCTCTTCTATATAGCGGGGATAATCGACATTCAAAAGCGGGACATCCAAGCGATATGGGATTTTTTGACCACTATCCCAATCCACTTTCACTCCATAATCGACATGATCGGTAAAACAAATCTCATCTAGGCCTTTGGAAATCGCATCTTGAACGACTTTCTCCATGGGATAGATGGAATCATCGCTAAATGAGGTATGGACATGATAATCAGCTCGCATCGTTTTCTCCTTCATCTTTTAAGAAAATTTTAAAAGAAAGTATAAAAAAATCTCTACTTTTTAAGTAGAGATAAGAAATTTTATAAATAAAAATTAGTCAATAACGTATGGTAACAAAGCCATTTGGCGAGCACGTTTGATTGCAGTAGCCAATTGTCTTTGATATTTTGCGCGGGTACCCGTTACACGTCTAGGAACGATTTTTCCGTTCGCATTGGTGAAACGTTTGAGCAATTCTACATCTTTGTAGTCGATTTCTTTAATTTTGTTACGAGTAAAGTAACATACTTTTTTGCGTCCCATGCGCTGTTTTTTGAAAGCCATGTGTCGGATCTCCTTTCTGTTTAAAATGGTAAATCATCTGAAGAAATATCAAGCGTTTGTGAAGTATCAAATAAATCGCTCATCTCTTCACTCTCATCCGCATTGTTATACATTGGGGATGCAGCTGGTCTTGCTGGTTTGGCAGGAGCAGGAGTCGTGAAGCCATTGTCTACACTTTGAGCATAGGGATTTTGTTGATTTTGATATCCACCGCTTTGATAAGAGTCTTGATAGCCGCCATAAGGTTGATCTGATCCATATCCTTGATAGCCGTAACCTTGATTCCCCTGATTTGAATAATTGGATCCCCCATAGGATTGGCCTCCATAAGCGTTGTTGGAAGCTTCATATCCTTGGCTAGCCTTTTTCGATTCCAAGAATTGAACGTGGTTTGCGATGATGTCCGTAGTGTAGACTTTAACCCCTTGTTGGTTGACGTAACTACCCGTTTGAATAGAACCTTCTACCGCGATCAAAGAGCCTTTGTGCAAAAAGCGAGCCATATTGTCCGCCGTTTTTCCAAATGCTACACAAGAAATAAAATCAGCTTCCGGTCCTCCAGGTTGCTTAATTCTGCGATCCACCGCAAGCGAAAAACGAAGTACGCTGTTGCCATTAGCAGAGCGGCGTAATTCAGGATCTCGCGTCAGTCGTCCGATTAAATCTACCCGATTCATCATACGAGTGCCCTCTTACTTCTCTTCTTCCTTTTTAATTACCATTACACGAATAACGCTGTTGTTGATCCGGCAAAGACGCTGGAATTCTTCGATTCCTTCGTTATCAGCCGTGCAGTACATTACCACATAGTGGCCTTTTTTCATGTGATTGATTTCGTAGGCGAAATCTTTTACACCCCAGTTATCCACTTTATCAATGGAACCACCATTTTCGATGATTGGCGCATAAAGTCTTTTTTCAAGCGCTTCAAATTGCGCATCATCAAGAGATGCATTCACAATGTACATAGCTTCATACTTTTTCATTTTATGTACACCTCCCTTTGGACTTAAAGTGGCCTTACCGAATTCGGTAAAGCAGAGAGCAAGAATGACTTGCCGAGCTATTTTATCAAAATCAAAATTTTAGTGCAAGATGATAATTTATATTTTTTTCTTAATATAAACTCTTAGTTCTTTAGGGCTAAGTGTTGGAAAGAATCAGTTGTTAAACTTCTGGATTGTTGAGAAAGTTTTTATTTAAAAGTAAAGCCGAGGGATAAAATAAAAGGAGATCTTAAAGTCACTTGGCCTCGATTCCAATGCACTTTTGATTTTTTTGAAATGAGATTTTCTCAATTAAAAATGAGTCAAAAATTAAATTTCAAAATATTTTTATAAAATATTATCTTTATAAAGAATATAAGGATTTTTATGACTTCAATATCAGATGAAAAGCACATTTATTTTAGAAAGCAAAGCGTATTATCGCAAAAAGACAAAGCCAATGGGAGAGAAATTACATCTTCTACTCTGTCTAAAGTAGACAACCAGATCCTTAGTCTAGGAAACGATCGTATTTACCAAGATGCCAAAGCGTTTGAAATGGAACCTAGTGAAAGCAAGGAAATGGATGATTTTTCCAATCAAGAAGTATATGAAATTCGCCATTTTGATACGCCCTTAATTAAGTTTCAATTCTCTTTTCAAAAAGATGGATCGCTTCAAGCAAGGATTTTGTGGGTTAACTATGATCAAGCTTCTCTTTTTCCTCAAGATATCGTCATCAGTCCTTTAGGCCTTATAAAATGGCTTTCCAAACGAATCATTCCAAAAAATCGGGCCTTTGTTTATGAAATTTTAAGCTCCCTTGAATTGCAAGAGGGAGATCTTAAAGGAATTGTTGACTTAAGTAAAGGCCTTTCTGTGAACGATTCGTATTGGATCGTTCACGAAGACTTCGATGGAAAGTTTTCTGCTTATAACCTTTATGATAATCCCTTTAACGAATCCCTTGGCTTAGTCGCTTGGACTGGAAATCAATTGCGCCTTCGAGCCTTTACTTCTTCTCCTGAATTAACAACCAATGGAATGTTTGTTAAAGCTTGGCGATTTCAAAACAATGGCTTGTGACTCTATAAGGCTGGCACAGAAGGATTTTCGAATAGTGGAAGAGAACCATATTGTGAAGTCTATGCCTATCAAATAGGAAAGGCGATGGGACTGGATATTATTCCCTATCACTTAGAAAAATGGAAGAAAAAACTGGCTTGTGTTTGTCCTATCTTTACTTCAAAGGCGATTGCGTATATGCCGATTGGACGTTTGGTCACAACTGGGGGAATGCAAGCCGTTGCCAATTTTTATAAACATCTAGGAGCAGATTGTTATGATCAATTTTGTTCCATGATGGTATTTGATGCCTTGATTGCGAATGAAGATCGCCATTTTGGAAATTTTGGCGTTTTGATTGATTCCTATACCAACCAGATCTTAGGTCCAGCTCCTCTTTTTGATCATGGATTGAGTTTGCTTTCTTATATTTCTAAAGACCAAATGAATTCTTTAGAATCGGTCTATGCTTATTCTCTGACTCGAAAAAGCTGTTTTGGTACAGATTTCTTCATCCAAGCAGCAAGCTATATCGGTCCTCATCAAAAAGAACAACTCCGCCACATTTTGAATTTTCAGTTTCAAAAGGAGGCCTACAATCTGCCTAAGCCTTATCTTAGTCGCTTGGAAAAAACTATTCAAAGGCGAGCTCGAATGCTCCTTCAACTTCCTAGTCGTAAATTATAATTATAGACTCTAGGCAAGTAATTTGATGAGTAGAAAGATTTTTGGCTGTTTTCCCTTCGAATAAAAAGTGTGAACTTAATCTTTTTTAAGCAATTATAAGTTCACACTTTTTATTCGAACTTTTTGAAATTCGTCAAGGAAGAATTTTCAAGGAAATAATTCTTAAAGAAGCTTCTATAGGGCTGTTCCAATGGCTTGTAGTTTTCAAAGAAAAAGAAACAGGGCAAAAGCCTGTTTCTTTTATGAGGCTGGAATAACTTGTGCGTTTTCGTAAACTTCAACTGGATGACCTTTTGGATCAAAGACTTGAATGGCCAAGCATTTTAATCCGGTATGAATGCCAACCGCACTAACGAGATCAATGATGCGAATTTTGGCGTTAGGAAAGGTCTGTAAAATTTTTTGAGCGTATTTTTGTGCGCCCTCTAAAGAATCAACGTGGGCTACGGTAAAGTCGTAGTTGTCTTGAATGCCTTTCTCTTTTAAATAGGAAATAACGCGATCTTGAGCGCGCGACATCGTACGCACTTTATCGAGAACATCGACTTTTCCTTTGGTGTTCTTGTCTTCAATTAAGATGGGTTTAATTTTTAAAAGTCCACCAAGCATCGCCGCAGAGGGGGTTAAACGCCCACCACGTTTCATATGTTGCAAATCATCGCACAACAAGATCGTTTCGCCGCTGTCGGCAATCTTTTCTAAAGTTTCTAAGATCTCTTCAATGGGTTTGCCTTCTTCATACATCTTTTTCGCTGTGACAATGCAATGGGCTTGGATCACAGCAGTGGTATACATATCCACTCCATAAAAAGCCAATCCCACTTGTTGGGCCGCAGACTCCATAGCGTGAAAGGTACCCGATAATCCTTTACAAATTGGGACACAGAAGACCCCTTCATATCCTTTTGCTTTAAGGTCTTCAAAGAGATTTTCAATTTGCCCAAGGGAAGGCAAGGATGTTTTCATCATCACTTGTTTGTGGAGGTTGTCAATGATTTGAGGATAGGTGATGGTTTCATTCTCATCGTATGTTTCATTGCCAATTCCAATTTGCAAAGGCAGAGAATAAATGCCTTTTTCTTTCCAGTATTCTTTGGAAAAACCAGTACCACTATCCGTTACAAATGCGAGCTTCATCATAAATCACTCCTTCAATTTTGGGCACATACTGCATTCCAACTGATCCTAAGCCCGTATGGCTAGCGATGACAGGGAACATATTGAGCATATGAATGGAAGCCTCGGGACGGATTTCACTTAATAGCTCTTTGGCTTTTTGGGCTGCCTCATCGTCCTTCCCATTGAGGATGAAAAACTCGTAGTCTACTCCAGGTTTTAAGCCTTTACGAATTTCTTCAGCTCCTTGCGCAATCGCTTTATGCATGGTACGAACTTTGGCAAAGGAATCCACTTTTCCTTGGGTATTTTTGGAAACGCGCAAAACGGGTTTGATGCGCAACAATCCACCAAGTTTAGCCGCAATTGGGGTTAAACGTCCACCCGCTGCCAAATGATCAAGGTTGTCAACAATGAGAAACCCTTCAGAGTTATCCACCGCTTTTTGAAGAATTTGGATAATTTCTTCAGGGGATTTGCCCTCATCCAACAATTGTTTGGCCGCAATGGCTAAGTAGCGTTGGACACCAAGGGTGGTGAAGATATCGAAAGTATGTACGTTTAAGCCAAGGCGTTTAGCGGTGGCTTGAACGTTCATATTGGTGCTTGAAAGACCATTGGACAAATTGATCACAATTAAATCGGTGATTCCTTCTTTTTTATACTGTTCAAAGAGTTCTTCTTCTAAATACAAAGGGGGTTGACTGGTAGAAGGCATTTTCCCATCTTCCAAAAAGTCATATAACTTCGTCGCATCGAGATTGACGCCATCCAAATATTGTTCATTGCCGACTAGCACTTGAAGAGGTAATAGGCCAATGCCAAGCGCATCGGCTTCTTTTTGACTTAGGCCACTGCCCGAATCGGTTATAACTTTTGTTTTCATACTCGGCTCTCCCACTATTTTATAAAGTTTTTCAATACGGAAAAAACTATTTTTGAATTCCTATAAAGGAGCTTTTTTAAGACGGTACTCGGAAAAAGGATTAATTTCTTTTTCGTCTTATATTTTAGATAGAAAAGTATAAAAAAGGTCTTTTCTGACCAAAAATATCTCTAATATCTTGACAAATTTAAATTTTGTTTCTGGTTTTCTAATTTTAGAAAAAGAAGGGAGATTCCCATTTTATGGGGCTTTTTGAAAAATTGCCCATTCATGAAAGAGAAGGATAAAATAGAAGCATATGACCAAAATTGAAGAGCGTTTAAAACGCTTCTTCATTTTGGAAGAATTAGAAAGGAGGAAATTCCTTGAGCTTCATTGAATTTCAAGATGTCCGCAAGGATTATCAAATGGGGGAAGTGGTAATTCACGCTTTGGATGGCGTTTCCTTTTCCATCGAAGAAGGGGAATTTGTGATCATCGCCGGAGCGAGTGGAGCCGGTAAATCCACCATTTTGAATTTGCTAGGGGGAATGGATAGTGCAAGTGCTGGAACCATTCGAGTTGCGGATAAATTGGTGAGCAATTTTAAAGATAAAGAGCTTACCCAATATCGTAGAGATGATGTCGGATTTGTCTTTCAATTTTACAATTTGATTCAAAATCTCACCGTCCAAGAAAATGTGGAATTGGCCTGTCAAATCTGTAAAAATCCTCTGAATATTGTCGATACCCTTGATGCAGTTGGCTTAAGCGAGCGCAAAAACAACTTTCCCTCCCAAATATCCGGTGGAGAACAACAACGCGTAGCGATCGCTAGAGCAATTGCCAAAAATCCAAGGCTGTTATTGTGCGATGAACCCACTGGAGCTTTGGATTACCAGACGGGAAAACAAGTCCTTGAAGTGCTACAAAACATTTGTAAAAAAGAAAAGACCACAGTTGTGGTCATTACGCATAACTTAGCTCTAACCCCAATTGGCGATAAAATCATTCGCGTAAAGTCTGGCAAAATTGACAGCATTACTCAAAATGAGCATCCAATGTCTGCTCGGGAAATTGAATATTGATGTGGATGCCTCCTATTTTATGGAAAGAACTTGGATATGAAATAAAAGCTTCCCTTGGTCGTTACTTGTCTATATTGGCCATTGTTGCTTTGGGCGTTTCTTTTTTTGCTGGCATTAAGGCTAGTCCTCCGGACATGAAAAATTCAGCGGATGCCTATTTTGATCAGTACAATATGCAAGACATTCAATTATTTTCCACGATTGGACTGAATCAAGAAGATGTTCAAGCCATTCAAAAGCTTTCCGGCGTCAAACAAGCCCAAGGTCTCTTTTCTTCCGATTATCTGGCCAAAGAAGAAAACCGTGAATTGACAGTAAAGCTCTTTTCGCTCGATCCAAAACAATCCATCAACACGCCTCGTCTAGTAGAAGGACGTATGCCTACCAAGGCGGATGAGTGTTTATACCAAGCCCCAAGTGCGACGGCCAAACTTTTGGGCTCCAAAGAAATTGGGGACACCATCACTTTGTATTCGGGAACTGAAACTCCGCTTGATGAAGAACTTACAACTGATACCTTTACTATTGTAGGCTTGGCCTACAATCCCAATTATTTATCCTATGATCTAGGCTCTTCTGCGATTGGTTCTGGTACGGTGGATACCTTTGTGTATGTTTTAGAAGAAGCCATTAAAGCGGATTACTACACTGAAATTGATATTACTGTTAAAGAAGCCAAAGAACTTGATTCCTATGATTCCACTTATTTTGATGTTGTAAAACCTGTGGTACAGGCTGTGGAAAAATTGGCTGATGACCAAATTGAAAAAGATGTTCAAGCCAAAATGGATTTAATCGATCGCAATGAGCAAAGCGCCAATGAAAAGCTGGAAGAAGCCAAAGCCCAACTCGATGAGGCGGCGCAACAATTGGCCCAAGGACGAGCCCAATTTGAAGCCCAAGAAAAGACTTTGGAAGACGGTTGGAGGCAATGGGAAGAAGGAAAAGCTCAGCTTGAAAGTGGAAAAGCCCAACTCGAAGCGGGGCGACAACAATTAGACGATGGCCTTCATCAAATTGAGGATGGAATTTTACAGATTCAAGCTGGTCAATCTCAGCTCTCTCAGTTAGAAGATCAAAAGAAGCAAGTGCAAACGGCTATTTTAGCCGTGGAGGCTCTCTCTCAACTTCAAACCTCGGTTACCGCTGCTGCAAAGGCTTTAGAGAGCATTGATCAACAAATTGCGGATCTCGAAAATCAAGATGGCCTAGGAAAGACAATCCAACTGATCACTTTACGCGCTCAACAAGTCGCTGCTCGTAATCGCAAAGAACAGCTCATTGGTCAAATCACAGGCAACGTCCACGATAGCCCAGAAGCCGCAGTGCAAAAAGTGGAAACACAAAAGCAGGAATTGTTGGCCAATCTTGGGGGTAGTTTGGCGAGCGCAACGGATCTTTTAATGCAACTGGAAAGTGGCATCCAACAAATCAACGAAGGCGTAGCCTCTTTGCCTGAGCTAGAAAAAACCAAAGAAGATCTCCTTCAACAAAAAGAAGCTCTAAATGCGGCCCAACAAGAAATCGCCTTGAATCAGACCAAACTTGATGAAACCTATGCCACTTTGCAAGATGGACAAGAGCAACTCGATGCGGCGCGCGATACGCTGGAAAATGGGCAAATTGAATACGATCAAGGACTCAAGGAGTTTGAAAAACAAAAACGAAGTGCCCAAGAGCGCTTTGAAGAAGCTAGAGAAACGATTCAAACCCTTGAACCCAAATGGATTGTGCTGGATCGCAATTCGCATTATTCCTATCGAGATTACGAAGCCTGTGCCGATCGCATGGATGGCATTGCGTCTGTATTTCCTGCCTTCTTCTTTTTGGTAGCGGCGCTTGTATGTATGACGACGATGACGCGCATGGTCGATGAAAATCGCAACGAGATGGGTACCCTTAAAGCTTTAGGCTACACGCGTTTTCAAATTGCGGCGAAGTATTTGATCTATGCGGGTTCTGCTTCCATTTTAGGTAGTCTGGTGGGTTGTTTGGTGGGGATGGTGGTTTTTCCATGGATCATCTATACCACTTGGAATATCATGTATACCCTTGAAGATATCCACTTTCGCTTTCAGCCATGGCTGATGATCAGCGCTTCAGGTATGGTTACGATTGTGGTTTTGCTGGCTACCTATGGCTCGATTTATAAAGAAATGCGTGAAGTCCCCGCCCAACTGATGCGCCCTAAAGCGGCGAAAGCTGGCCAGCGCATTTTATTGGAACGCATTCCATGGTTTTGGTCCAAACTTTCCTTCATGCATAAAGTCACCTTGCGCAACCTCTTTCGTTACAAAAAGCGTTTTTTCATGACTGTACTCGGAATTGCAGGGTGTTGCGCCTTGCTTTTGGCGGGATTTGGTCTTAACGATTCCATTAGCGATATTGTTCCGCGTCAATTTGGAGCGATTTATCACTACGATGCCTCCGTGACAGCCAAGTCTAAACATATCGAAGAAACTCTCGATCAAATTCGAGCACTTTCAGGAGTGGAGGATGTCTGTGATTTGGAAATGATGGCCATTACAGTCAACTATGACAATAAAGATGTGGCCGGTTTTTTGAACATTGTTTCCGATCCAAGTGCTTTTGAAACTTTCATGACATTTATTCCCATGAGCAAAAATTCGAAAACGGAATTGGACAACGATGGGGCCTTTATTTCCATTAAAACAGCCGAAAAGCTTAATGCCAAAGTGGGAGATCGCATTGCTTTTAAAACCACAAACGAGGAAGAAGCCACTGTAGAAGTAGCGGGTATTTTTGAACAATACATCTCACATCAAATCTATGTCACCCAGGATCTCTTTGAAACGCTTGGCTTACAGGAAAAACCAGATGCGAATATTTTAGTGGTTAGTGAATCGACCGATTCGGACTTTGAAAGTGCCTTAGGGTCTCAAATTATGGCCATTGACGATGTTCGTTCTGTGACCTTTTATTCCAATACCATTGATAATTTCTTAGATATGATCTCTTCCATCAAACTGGTCGTTCTTGTTCTCGTCTTGTCTGCGGCTATGTTGGCCTTTGTGGTGCTGTATAACTTATGCAATGTCAACATCTCTGAACGTATGCGAGAAATTGCGACGATCAAAGTTCTTGGCTTTACCGAAAAAGAAGTTAATGCCTATGTGAATCGTGAAACCATTATTTTGGCTTTGATTGGCAGTATAGTGGGTTTATTTATGGGCATTTACTTACACAATATGATCATGAGCTTAGCGGAGATGGATACAGTTCGTTTTGGACGAACCATTGTATGGCAATCGTATTTGTATTCGATTGGCTTGACAATGGTCTTTACCTTTGTAGTCAACTGGATCATGAAATTTCAATTACGAAAAATCGAGATGGTTGAATCGCTCAAAGCTGTAGAATAATGATTTCACCGCAACAAAAAAAGGGAAAGGTTTGTCCTTTCCCTTTTTCGGATCATCCCCGCCTATGCGGGGAAAAGTACATACTGTATCCTCATTAAAATAAAACATCGGATCATCCCCGCATGCGCGGGGAAAAGGTGGGGGAACTCCAATTACTTCCCAGGATGAATAGGATCATCCCCGCATGCGCGGGGAAAAGAAATTAGGGTCATGAAAATAATTATCTTTTACAGGATCATCCCCGCATGCGCGGGGAAAAGGCTAACGATTCCCTTTATTTATAGC
>CAYTMK010000016.1:0-33855 GCA_964438885.1 uncultured Erysipelotrichaceae bacterium
AATGGCGGAGACGGTGGGATTCGAACCCACGAGCCCTTTCAGACTACCTGATTTCGAGTCAGGCCCGTTATGACCACTTCGATACGTCTCCATTCTTTACGCATTGTATCACTAAAATTTAAAAATACAAAGGGGGAATTCTTACGGTAACCTTGATTGTAAATCATTTTTTATCGAAAAAAGTGGATCCTGATTCACCTAAAGGGCGTTATGCGATCGGAAAACTTTTAGGCTATGTGGGAATTTTTTTGAACTTTATCTTATTTGCTTCTAAATATACGATTGGTTGGATGGTCAATTCGGTAGCCATTAAAGGAGATGCCATTAACAACTTAACCGATTTTTTATCCAATATTGTTTCCATTTTTGCCTTTCGCATTGCAGAAAAACCAGCTGATAAAGAACATCCCTATGGACATGGACGAACGGAAACCATTTCGGCTCTATTTATGGGAGTGATTATTATAACCCTTGGAATTGAAATGGCAAAACAATCCATTGAAAAGATTATTCATCCTACACCAGTTCATTTTGAATGGGCTTCAGTGGTGGTATTGGTTCTCTCCATTTGTATTAAGCTCTATATGTATTCTTACAATCATAAATACTCTAAGATCTATCACAGTGAACTTTTAGAAGCAAATGCGATTGATTCCCGAAACGATACCATTGGAACCTCCTTAGTTTTGGCTTCTACCTTGATTTCTCCTCTTATTCACTATGATCTCGATGGATTGATGGGTTTAGTGGTTTCGGTTATTATTTTCTACTCTGCTTGGGGTCTTCTCAAAGAAGTGATCAGCTCCTTATTAGGAGAAGCGCCATCCATTAAACAAGTCAATCAAATCGTGGATATCATTCTAGAACATCCTATAGCTTTGGAAGTTCATGATGTCACCATTCACTCTTATGGACCACAATACGTCTATGCGACAGCTCATGTAGAAGTGGATGGTACTCTTGATTTAATGGATGTTCACTCCGAAATTGATCGGATTGAAAGACAAATTAGTCGAGAGTTAAACATTGAACTTGTTACCCATATTGATCCAGTATTGTTACATGATACCCAGACGATGCGTGTGAATGATATGTTATTGTCGGTTATTGCTTCTATTGAGGAAGATTGGGCTATTCAAGACTTCCGAGTGGAAAATTCTGGGGATAAAACTCGTGTCTTCTTTGATCTGATTGTTCCCTATGATGAAAAACGCAGCGAAGAGGAAATTCGTCAACTCATTTGGGAAAAAATTCCTGAGCATGAGAATTATAAGTTGAAGATGCGTTTGGTTCATCCGTATTCTTAAAAGAAAAGATCCTATAGAGAAAGCTTGAAAGAAAAAAGTTTAATTCTTCCTAAAAATCCAAAAGGGTCCACAGTTTCTTTATCTTTAGAAGCTTTGGATCTTTTTGCTTTTAATGAGTGAGGCCTTTTTTTATAACTTATGGATCGATTATTCTTACTCTTTAAGTTTTTTCTACTCTTTGATTGAAGGGAGAGTCTTTTTCAAGAGGTTATAAGAATACACTCAATTTTGAAATAAGAAGATGGAATCTAGACAAGGTTCATTTAAACCTCAGTGAGTTAATATAGTAAGAGAACAGAAGGGAGGAAGCGGACTAATGATTTTCCGCTATGATAATGAATCCAATTTTTGAACGAACTTCCATTCGTCAATGGACCGATCAACCAGTAGATGATTCCCTTATCGATCAAATTTTAAAGGCAGCGATGCAGGCACCTTCTGCGGTGAATTCTCAGCCTTGGGAGTTTGTGGTGATTACCAATTCTGAACTCAAAGAAAAGCTTTCACAGGTTTCTCCTTATGCTCATTGTGCGGCAAATGCTCCCGTTCTTTTGGCTCTTTTATGTCGAAAAGAAAATAGCTGCCCAGAATACAATGAGATTGATATGGGAATTTGTATTGAAAACATCTTATTAGAAGCGACAACTTTAGGCTTAGGTGCAGTGTGCCTTGGCATTGCTCCAGAACCTGAACGTATTGAAGCCATGGACAAGCTTTTAAATGTTCCTGATACAAAAATCTCTTTTGCGCTCATCCCAATTGGCTATCCAAAAACCCTTCATCCTCAAGTGGATCGGTATGATCCTAGCCGTATTACGTGGATTCGCTAGAAAAAGAGTTTTAAAGCAGCTATCTCTAGGGTAGCTGTTTTTTTTGTCCTCAAAAAAAGGCCTAAAGAAGAATTCTTTAAGCCTTTAAATTTAGTGTACGATTTCTTTCCAAGATCCGACGATCAGCTTTTTAACCATATCCACCGGAATAATCAAAAGGCCCATACCCAGTGCAGTAAATAGAGCACTAGCTGGAATTGGAACGGTATTGAAAATTGCACCTGCTGCATAAATCAAAATTGTTTGTAAAACGAAGATCAAAGACATAACGATCATAAACTTCTTATTTTCCGAAATGTGTTCAAACAAGTTGAAACCAACCGAACGGGTATTCAACGAGTTGAAGATAACGGCATAAATAAAGAAGGTAAAGATGAAGGTACGAACCATTGGTTCGGTCGTTAAGCCAACGCTCACTAAGAAGCTTGGACTTTTGAGCATGATAGCCGAAGCAATCGTAATATAAACGGCAGCCGTTAAAATCGATTCAGTCATATAGCGCGTCAAGACAGGCGCTTTACGGCTAATGGGTTGTTCCTTCATGTAACGATCCAAAGCAGGTTCTTCACCAAAGGCAAGAGCGGCTAAGGTATCCATGATCAAGTTGATCCATAAGATCTGAACGATCGTAAAGGGTTCAGTGTATCCAAGGAATGGAGCCACGATGTTCATTAAGATGGTGGCGATGTTGACCGTTAACTGGAAGATGATGAATTTTTGGACGGATTTTGTCATCGTACGTCCATACTTTAAGGCATTGGCAATACTGGTTAAGGAGTTGTTAACAATGACAATATCGGAGGCTTCTTTGGCAACAGAGGTTCCATCGCCCATAGAGAAGCCAACATCGGCAGCTTTTAAAGCTGGAGAATCGTTAACGCCATCACCTGTCATACCAACCACATAGTTTAAAGACTGGGAGAGATCCACTAAACGCTTTTTATCCATCGGTTTTGCACGACTGACAACGCGTAGATTTGGAATAATCTTTTTGAGTTCTTCATCGTCTAACTTCGCCAATTGATCGGAAGTCATCACGATATCTTGTGGACTATCCAAGATACCGGCTTCTTTGGCAATCGCTGTAGCGGTTTCCGCGTTGTCGCCCGTAACCATAACGACTTCGCAACCCGCTTCTTTCATTGTTTTTACGGTTTGGGCCACATCGGAACGTACGTTATCACGGATACAGACAATACCAAGATAAATATAAGGACCGTGTTCTTGATCTTCTTTCATGATCAACAACAAACGCATGGAACGAGCCATTTGTTCGTGCATCGTGTTGGCCACTGCCTTGCGATCGGCCTCGGTGAAAGGAACCACTTGGCCTTGGCCATTCATATAGTATTGGCATTTATCAATAAAGAAGTCTGGCGCCCCTTTTAAGTAACTGCAATCTTGTAAAACAACTTTAGAAAATTTCTTTTGCGAATCAAAGGGTTCCTTATCGATGATAACCGAACGATCAATGTTATCTTCTTGTAAGGAAATAAGGTAATTCATTAACGCACGGTCGGTTCCGTTGGACCCAATGGCTTTTCCATCGGAGCTGATCGCATCGTTATTTAAGCCAATTCCATTGATGAGTTCCTTTTTCAAAGGAGCACCCATATCGTTGATGTTGGATTTGACTTGGCCTTGGCCATTGATCCAATCGACAACGGAAAGAACGCCCTCAGTAATGGTTCCAGTTTTATCCGAATACAAACGATTCATGTATCCAGCGGTTTCGATGCTATCGGAATGACGAACGAGAATGTGTTCCTTTAACATACGGCCACTATTCATACTAGAAACCAAAGCAGACATCAAGGGGAGTCCTTCTGGAACCGCCATGATGATAATGCTGACAAATAACATCACATTTTGAATCGCCAAAGCAATCATGCTGGCGGTTTCAAATTGATGCATTCCAGAAATTTCAAAGAATAAGTTGGCCGCAACCGCCAAAACGGCACCAGCTACTCCAAGTTTTCCAATTTGTCCGGCCAACACTTCCATCTTTTCGGCAGAAGGAGAAGGTTTTCCCGTCTCACCTAAAGCTTGGGAAATACCACCTAAGACGGTGTTATCTCCAATAATGACGGCCTCTACCAAGACTTCACCACTTGTCACAACTGATCCGCGGAAAATCCAATTGGGATTGGAGAAGTCTTCGCACTTAATGGTTAAATCCACAGGTTCGGTTGTAGCCGTTTTTTCTTCGTCTCGGCTTTCTCCATTTAAGGAAGCTTGATTGACTTTACAATTTCCCTTGATCAAAACTCCATCTACTGGCACTTGGTCGCCAGCTTGAAGCAGGATCACATCGCCTTTTACGATATCATCAATGGGCAATTCATGAATGGTTCCATCGCGATAGACTTTCGTTTTGATTTTGCTGGCTTCCGCTTGCAAGGTATTGAATTGCTGATTGTTTTTATAGTTTTGGAGTGTACCGACAAAGGTAGCTAAGAAAATGGCAATTGCTACCCCAAGAATCTCGATGAGATCTTGGTGGAAATATTGCGGCCAGATGAAGCTACATCCATAAATCACAAGTTGCAAAGCCAAAGCTCCACATAAAATCTTAATCCAGATGTCATTGAAGGCATCTTTGTACATGTCCCAAAACGATTCCGTTTCTTTTACAGAAAGCGCATTGGTTCCATACTTCTTTTTACTTTCCTCCGCTTCTTGGGTGGTCAAGCCAATTTGGGTAGGAGCAGTAAAAGTTATTTTTTCTTTATCCTTTTCCATCCGAAGCTCCTTTTTAAGCTTTAGCAGTAAAGGCGAAGCAAATCATTGAGATCACCGTCTCGTCCCTCGGCAATGCCTTTGAAGCTCCATCCCCTTCCTGCCCGCACAAGTTCACCTATGATAAACGCTGTGTCAACAGAATTATCAGTGTTTAAACGATATGTAGCAAGGTTTTTGCCTTTTAAGCCATCTTCAATCTTCACCAAAGAACGAACGACACCAAAGGTTTGATTGGTATTTATCGCATTATAAATGGTGACTAAAAAGACAATACGATCAATGTCAGCGGGGACTTTATCCAGATCGACTTTGATAAATTCATCCGGTTCATCCCCATCTGCTTCGCTTCCATCTCTTGAATCCCCAGAGTATTCGGCATATTGAAAACAGGCCGCAGCAGGAGAGGCTTTGTAATAAAGAACATCGTTGAGCGATTGGACTCGGCCATGGTGTAAAAAGAAGGCGGAAAGATCCAAATCCACATCTTTTCCCGTTACGGCTGGATCCCAGGCCAATCCCACATCGACTTTATGCAAATTGCCGCCACTTTCTTTTACTAAATCCAAAGTCATTCCTTTGTTTAGATCGAGCAGTAAACCATCGTTTTGAGTGCTTTTATTTGAAGAATCTCCAAATCCAGAAAAATTAATCATAAAATCTGTCCTTTCTTGGTCTTCTCTTGGTGAAATTGCATAGGGAAAAGGATCCGGCTAGAGCGGATCCTTTCAAGCAGTAAAAACGAAAGAAAACTAAAAATTATTGGAAACGGGCCAACAAACCATTTAAATCGGCCATCATTCCTTCACCAATGGTTTTGAAAACCCAAGAGCCGCTCTGCTTTTCAACTGCTCCTAAAATAATGGCTGAATCCGTGGCATAGTCATTGCTCAAAGCAAAGTCGGCTAAAGGTTTTCCTGTGGAGGAATCGGTAATCCGGCTTAAAGAGCGAACGACACCAAAAGTTTGATTGTTGGCTTGATAATTGTAAATGTTCGCCACAAAAACAATACTCGTCACGTTGCTTGGCACTTTATCTAGGTTTACTTGAATCCATTCGTCTTCATCATCTCCTGAAGCCTCCGCACCTGTGCGACTGTCATCGGAATGATTGATGTAAGAAGAAGCGGGACCATTTTTTGGCGTTTTAAAGTAAATGACATCGTTTACGCTTTGAATATGGCCGTTATGCAACAAAAAAGCAGATAAATCAATATCTACATCCGTTCCTTGAATCACAGGATCCCAAATCAAGGAAACGCGTATATTCGATAGAGCCACTCCATTTGGTTTGGCTAAATCGAGCGTAAAGCCCTTTTGTAAATCTAAGGAAAGAGGAGCAGAGGTATTTGATGGCGTTCCAAAGTCATCTGGTCCATCATCGTTGAGAAAATTAAGAGAAGAAAAATTCATAGTCACCAATCCTTTCTCAAAAAGCTAAATGTGTTCAAATGGGCTTTTTTTCTTCTTTGTAAACCATAAAAGTGGAGACAATCTTAAAGTCAAGAGATTTAGAAGCTTAAAACGTGAGCATAGGAGTATTCTTCTGCCGCTTCAAATACCCATTGGCCTTGGTAGCGCTTTAGGATGGCCATCATGACCGCCGTGCGATCCCCACCTTTTTCCGACATTTTAACCGAACACAACACTCGTTTATTGGTTTCATCCACCAATTTACAATAGGCGTTATCAATCATGTCAAAGGTATGATTGGGTTGTCCTTTCATTTGCCGCCCCTGATTGTAAATGACCACTCCAATGCGAATTTGGGCCACAGAAGCGGGAACTTGATCCAAACGAATGATGATGTTTTCGTTGTCTTTATCTAAGGAACGGCATTCTTTGTCGACATCTTTCCAACTTGTACTGCCAGAGCGATCGTCTTGGTCTAAGCGCAGTCCAGGAACCGTACGATGGTTAAAATAGACACGATCAAGGACATTGCCATTGGCATCTTCTAAAGAACAGGTTAAATCCAGATCCACATCTTCCATCACTTGACGTTTTAATCCAAATAACCCCTTTTTTTCGACCATGCGGCAATTCCAACCGCATCCCGCCCGCAAAACGACATGATCCAATCGATTTTTCGAAAGATTGACGAAATCTCCTTTTTCCAAATCCAACGTAATTCCCTTATCCAGATCGAGTTGAATTTCCTTGTTTAAATCCAGTTGAATGGCCATTTTTATCCTCCGAAGCCTTTTTGCTTCATATCTTGAATCATCTTAGTCAGATCAGCCGAATTTTGGCGACGCTGTTCGGAAGCGGATTTCATCGTTTCATTGACTTCATCAATTCCATTCATAATGGTGTTTTGAACTTGTTGGAGCGTGTCAATTTTAATTCCAGTGGTATTGGCCATACGAGCAATATTTTTGGAGTTGGCTACCGTATTGTTGGCGTTACGCAACAACAATTCATTGGTGGCTTGATCGAGTTGAGCAATGCTTTGAGCTTGAATTTCTTGTCGCTTCAACATCACTGCATTCGTGAGTGAAATCTT
Source organism: uncultured Erysipelotrichaceae bacterium (assembly GCA_964438885.1). Taxonomy (GTDB): domain Bacteria; phylum Bacillota_I; class Bacilli_A; order Erysipelotrichales; family Erysipelotrichaceae; genus Allobaculum. The sequence goes on from CAYTMK010000016.1 coordinate 7,383, forward strand.
AAACACGGGTAAGGTCACAATAAATGAAGTATTAATTTTGCCCATGAGTTGATAGTTAGACTGCATCATCATGGCTAGAGTAGGCTGAAGCTGCAAAGAAACCATTTCAGCAGTTTGTAAATCCGCTTTTCTTTGTTCTAATAAATAGTAATTATCCTGAAGTTTACGGATGATAAAGCTCTTTTGGTCTTCTGACATATTGGTCATACTTTTGATTTCTTGAATCTTATCTTGAATTTCTTCTAGACCAATATCGGCTGCCACCACATAGCATTCTAAGGCTTTGAAGTATTCGGTATTGGCTTTGTAGAGTTTTTCAAGGTTGGCATTGGAATTGTCAATATCGACCATATAGCGATTGAGAGTTCCCGAAATCCGATCGACATCGCGCGCGAGATTGTCATATTTCGCCACGACATTTTCAATGGATTCGCGAGCTTTGCTGCGCATTTTGCCAAAGAATCCCCGTTTTCCGGTCGCATCCTCCATACTCAGTTCAGCGGCATCAAACTTTTTCATGACACTGGTCAAATTGACCATCATCTCGGAAATCTCTTTGGAGCGAATGGCAGAAGTATTTTCTAAAAGTTGGCTGGACACTTTGCTAATTCCATCTCCGGCTTTGGCACCAAAATTCTGAATGGTTTTGGGATTAGAAATGTCGATTTCGTTGGTCAAGGCTTGAACCTGGGGAAGATTACGAAGAGCCATTTGGTAGCTATCTTTCTCTTCCATTTCCACCACAGGCACGACAGCCGTGGTGACATCCACTTTGGGCTTATAGGCATATTGGCTATTGGCACTTTGGGCAAAAGGATCGTCGTCTAAAACCGCAAGTGGATTTTCCAAATTGTCAAAATTCATCTTTTTAGCCCTTTCTAAAAAGGTTTTCTAGTCCTTACTTAAATTTTTAAAGAAATTACATACTTTTATCATACTCTACTTATAAATGCCTTTAAGCTAGACAAAAGAGATTTTTATCTAAACTTTTTTCGAATGAAATTATTTAAAAAAATCAAAGACACTTTGGATAAAGCCTTTTTCTTTTCCTTTGAGCTGTTGGGAGAAATCGAAATCATAGACCATTTTATCCAGTCGCAAAATCGAGCGCTTTTTATCCGATAACCCTGAAACTCCACTTGGAGAAAGGATGGCAATATCAAAGCCCAAATCAGATAAAAACTCCAAGGCAAGAGCTACATTCCGATTGACTCGTTCTTCTTTATTGAGCAACAAAAGCACTTTAGGAATTTGGAAAGGATAGTCGAAATTTTCGATCATCCGAGCAATGGGTTTGGAAAGGGATAAGAGGACATTGGCTATTTCTACCCGTTCTTCTTTGGAAAGGCGATTGCCATCTTTCGTCAGGAAGGCATTCAATTTTTGGATAAACATCTCGGCTGTTTCTGAAGAGAGCTGATCAAACACGTATCCTTTTTGGCCTTTGAGTTTAACTGGATCAAAAGAGCCATTGGGATTCATCGAAAAGACAAGTTTTACCGCCTCGCTCTTTTCTTTCAAAGGTCGCAAAAGTGTATTTCCTTGCGTAGAATCAATCAAAATATGATCACTCTCTTTGAGTAAATCCACTAAATGCCAATAGTCCTCGAGGCTGCGATCTACACCATCAATTTCCACATAAAAAGAGGGAACACGTAGTTTGGGTTCTACTTGAAATCCTTCCCGTAAGCGCGCTTCCCGATTCCAGGTATCTTCTAGGTCAATACGGGTTCCTTCTAATTTGATGTGTTCGACTGGTGCGCCACGAAACATCCAGGGTTTAAATACGCCCGTTTGCCCAAATAGAGATGCATCCGTTTGTTGGGAAAGGGTAGATACAATTGTTTTTACTTTGTTGAGCGATTGACCTTTGGCAGCGCGTTGAGCAAAGGTTTGTTTATAAGGGCTTTTGGGATAAGTCATCAATTGACTAAGATGGTCCAAATCATATTGAAAGTAGGGACTTTCTTGTTGGGGAGCCAAAACCACTATATCCATTCCCATTGCGTAACAAAGCATCAAAAACCAGAACCCTTTCTCATCGAGATGGCCTTGATCATATAAGATCACTTTGCAGGCTTTATCGGCTTGGAAAGGTAAGTTTAATAAATATTGGGTAGTGTATACAATTTGGTTACAGATGAAGTTTTCTTGTTGTTTACGAGTTTTAAAGAGTCCATTTCGTTTGGCTAGGGCAATGGTGTAATTCAAGGCCCTTAAATACACATCATTGAGTTCGGGATTGGCAAACATGATCAAAGACTCTTTGGTTAAGTGATCTAAATTGAGAGTGGGTAATTCTTTTTTGACTTGAGCCAATACATCAAGACGAGGTTGAAATACAAAATTTCCATCTATCAAAAGTGTGGAGCTGTCTTTGGATTCGGTGATGGTTTTGCATAAATCGTTGTATTCTTGTTCCTTTTCGACACCAAGAAAGCGCTGAAAAACGGGTTTAAAAGGAGCATACCGACTGCGTACGCTGTTTGGTTTCCACAAATCTAGGATTAAATCTTGAAGTGGCTTCATAAAAATCGCCTCCGGGTATCTAAAAGCTCTTCATCAAGAGTTCTTCTTCTTATTGTAATGGTCTTTTTAAAGCCTAAAAGGTTTCCACTTGAAATTATTTCACTGAATAAGAAGAGAAAACTATTCTTAAGAAGAACGAGATCTGACGCTAAAAAGAGAAAGAGAGAAAACAAAATGGAATTGATTCATCTTTGTAAGCCAAAAGAAGTGGAAGAAACTTTAGCCCAAAAGGGATTTTATGGATTTGAAAATAAAGATCACTTTTTACATTTTGCCACTTGGAATTCGTGGCCTATCATCGAAAAGAAATTGAAAAAAGAAGGAAAGATTGAGGACGATATGGCTTTTTTGGTCGTTTCTTCCCAAAATCCTCATTTGGATATTCGCTTTGAAAAGGGAAAAGATGGAATTTCTTATCCTCATTTATATGGGAAACTCCAAGCCAAAGATATTGTTCGCTTGGCGTCCCTCGATTTTTTTTCACGTACGAATATTCTGATGAATACTTCCATGATCGATGAGCCGTGGTGCAAAAAAGCCCTCACTAAAGTTTTTCATCCAGGCCAAGTGGTGTGTGTATTGGCTTTTAGTTTTTTTGATGACACCCAAAGCTTAAGCGATTGGAACAAACAATACAAAAAAGGCCAAGGCATTTGGTATCGGGCCAATACGGATGTATTTAAAGCCTATGGAATTAACGAAAAGGATGTTCATTGGGTCAACTATTTTACCGATTCCAATCAAGAAATGTTGAATACCATTGTCAATTCGGATGTTTTGATGCTTCCAGGAGGCGCACCGGATTTGGCCATGAAACGCATCAAAGAAAAGAAACTTCTATCCACTTTAAAACGCTATCAAGGCGTCGTGATTGGCTATTCGGCAGGCGCTATGATCCAACTGGAAAATTATCATATTACGCCAGATGAAGATTATGCAGAATTTTCGTGGCAAAAAGGGCTTGGTCACTTAAAAGATTTGGACATTGAAGTCCATTATCATGCGACCCCTCATCAAAAACGCTTTATGGAAAAAGCCTATCAAGAAAAGAAATTACCGACTATCGCTATTTATGAAAAAGGGGGAGTCATATATTGTGATGGACAAGCAAGCTATTTTGGTCAAGTAGACTTTTTAGAAGGATAAAGCTTCATTTTTTAAAAGGTATAGAAGTGAAATGAAGAGTAAAAAAAGCGGCCGATTTCTCGGTCGCTTTAGTATTTTATTTCTCGTCAATATCAATTAATTCGTAATCCCGACTTCCAAATCCCAATTTGTCCGCTGCTTCAAGAATTAAGCGGCCATTGCGGCTTTCAATGCGTTCCACTAAGTGATCGCGTCCTGGATCATCGGAGTTATAGACCAAATCGATACAAGCTTGATCAATCGCTACAGGATCCGTAGAAATCAAAATTCCAATATCCTTCATGCAGGGATCTTCTGCTACATGGCAGCAATCGCAGTCTACGGAAAGATTCATCACACAGTTGATGTACACCACTTTGTTATCAAAAAGGCGATCTACACTTTCCGCTGCGTCGGCCATGGCTTCAATGAATTCATCGTGGTTGACATCCATAGACCAAGTTTCATCCATGTCTTTGGTTTTACCGGTAGAATGGATCCAACATTTTCCACCATGGGAAGCACAACCAATAGAAAGCTGTTTGAGAGCCCCTCCAAAGCCACCCATGGGATGGCCTTTAAAGTGGGAAAGTACGAGCAACGAATCGTAATCATCGATGTGTTTTCCTACGAAATTTTCTTTGATGATTTTTCCATTGGGAATTTCCAACACTTTATCGGGTCCTTCGGCATCCATTAAATCCACACGGAAGTTTTCTGTCCAACCATGTTCATTTAATACTTCTTCATGGTCGTGGTTGTTAGAGCGATATCCGCCCATATTATGACCATAAGCTGTATTGCATTCCACAACGGTTCCATCCACCTCATCGATAATGGGTTTTACAAATTCTGGACGTAAGTAGTTTTGGTTGCCCCGTTCTCCACTATGCAGTTTAACTGCTACATTTCCTTCTAATTTTTTACCGAGAATGTTATACAGTTTGACCAACGATTCAGGGCTAATTTCCTTTGTAAAATATACTTTCGAACGAGAAGACATCTTATTTTTCCTTTCTAGCTTGCCTTTTTCCTTTCAATTCTTACTTTCTCACACCATCACCAAGAAGTGGTATCCACATAAATCGTACAGCGTTGCTCTGGATGAAGTGTGGCGATATAGTTCTCCTCTAAAGGAATCCAGCGAGTTTCAAAATCTTGAAGTTTTTGGGGATTGCTTCGCTTTAAAATGCGCGCTTTTTGAACAGATGAATCACAAGTCAAAAAGAAAGATAGGCTCGCATACGAAGCGAGATGGGCATTGAGGGAATAGGAACCCTCTAAAATGAGCCAATCTACTTTTCCTAATGAAATTGGTTCTTCTAAAGAAAAAGTAGAACAATTAAAGGGTTGATACACAATGGCTTGATGGGAAAGAGCTGGATCCAGGACCTCTTTTTGAAGCCGCTCATAGTCAATATTCTCTCCTGGCTGATTTAAACGTTCTTTGGTTCTTTGTTCTGAACGCAAGAAGAAATCATCGCCATGAATTAAAGCGCCTTTGCCAAGATTTGCTTCTTGAAGCGCTTGAAACAAAGCCTGCGAAAAGGTCGATTTTCCTGAGGCTGCTCGACCATCCAAACTCAGAATCAAAGGAGATTTTTTTGCTTTCTCCTTAGCCATTTGAAGACAAAGAGCAAGGAGTTCCTCTTGGCTTCCTTGAAAGGAAATAGGAGGGTTTTGACTCATGCTTTCTGACCATCAAGTTTCGATTGACGATAGCGAAGAATCCCTTGGCTATTGAGAAGAGCCATAATAGAGGGAATCAATAACAGCTGGACAAGAATTCCTGGAAGGCCATTGACAAAAGCACTGGTCATAAAGACCTCAAAACTATAGGGTTGTCCTATCAAAGCCATCAGGCCCGCCATGACCAATCCATAAACCAAGCGTCCCGCCAACATCGCTGCAATCAAACAACGATAAATGGCTTTAAGACATTGCCACTTAGAATGTTCGTAAAGCCATCCTGAAACAAATCCATAGGTTCCAAGTTCCACTGCCATGGCTACGGCTTGAGGAAACATGGGGGGCATCGTAAAGAGAGCTGAACGCACCAAAGGCAAAAGGACGCCTACAGCTAAGCCATATTTCCAGCCACAAATAAATCCACAGAGCAAAACAGGGATGTGCATCGGCAAAAGCATGGCCCCAATCATCGGAATTTGGCCCGTAAAAAAGGGCAATACAATTCCTATGGCCAAAAACATCGCCGCTAAAACCATTCGTGTTACAGGTTTCACGTTTTCGTTTCTCTTCCTTTCTTTTTTTGTATCTTCAGTTTGCATTCGATGATTTTTTTCCCTAAAGATAAAAGAGATTTTGAATCCAGAAGCCTCTCTTTCTATCACGGACTTTAAGGTTAGTATAATAAAAAAATTGGGGGATTCTAAGTTAAATTTTTTTCTTCCCGCTTTTAATGAACCATCCTTTTCTTTAGTTTAGTGGTTTAAGTGGGCTTTAAAGCAAGCTCTTCCCGTAAGATAAAAGTATGAATACCATTCTTTCTTCTCTTCAAAACCCACAAGATGCAAAAAAAACCATTGCTATTATTGCCACAGGAGGAACCATTGCTGGAAGTGGCAAAATCGGTAAAAGTGCTCAGTACAAAGCGGGAACGTTACCAGTGGATTCGATTTTAGAATCCATTCCCCAAATTCGCGATTTGGCCAATTTAAAAATGATTTCCATTTGTTCCAAAGACTCAAACGATATCACGTATCAAGATATTTTAGAAATCAAAAAACAAATAGAGGCTTTAGAAAAAGATAAACAAATTGATGGATTTGTCATCACGCATGGAACCGATACCTTAGAAGAAACCGCTTTCTTCTTAAATTTGATTCTCAACGTCCATAAACCAGTCGTCATCACAGGAGCGATGCGTCCTGCGACCGCTACAAGTGCGGATGGCCCAATGAATTTATACCAATCGGTTGCTTTGGCCACTTGTGAACAAGCCAAAGATCAGGGGGTATTGGCTGTCCTATCGGACACCATTTATTCTGGACGCGACTTAACTAAAATCAACTCCATCAAAACCGATGCTTTTGAAGTAGGCGCTCCAGGACCCATTGGGTATATGCAAGATGAAACGCCATATTTGATTCATGCGCCCTATCGGCCTCACACGCATTATTCCCGCTTTTCTAAGCAAGACTTTAAACTTCTTCCCAAAGTAGGAATTTATTATGTTCATGCTGATTGCGACCCAGATCTTTTGAAATGGATGTTGGAACACTATGATGGCCTGGTGATTGCAGGAAGTGGATCAGGAAATTATCCCCAAACCATTCAGACAGTTATTGAACAAAACAATACCTCTTGTCAAATCGTACGAACAAGTCGCTTGCTGGAAGGAGCGGCTTTTGACTCTTCTGTTTTTGATCCGCTTCACAAAACCATTGCAGCGCATCGCCTTTCTCCCCATAAAGCGAGAATTTTATTAATGCTTGGATTAGCCCAAGGATTAAATCAATCTAAACTAGAACGTTTATTTGTGGAATATTAAAAATTTTTCTTTCATTAAGTTTCAAGGTCTAGAGATTTGCTTTCTTTTTGGCTTCTCGTTTAAGAGGCCTTGCACTTTATGAAAGGTCAATTATTGTTCCTCTAGGTTTTGAAAACAAGTTTTTGAGTAAGAAAATTTAAAACGTCTGCGATTTGTCTTCAAGACTTTTTAGGATAAAGAAACTCTTCTCAAAACTCGCCATTGTATTTTGATTTCTGTATCTTCCTAGTCTTGAAGATACAAAAAGCCGAGATGCTTTTCATACATCTCGGCTTTTCTTTTTGTAAAAATTCATTATAAGTCGGCTAATTTTAAAGCACAATAGGATCCAAGCATACAAGCGCCACACCCAATGACCAATTGCCATAAGGAGAAATTGGTCCAATTGGTGTTAAGTAAAATGGCTATAGGGCTTGCTACCACCAGACCGATAATAGCCCAATACGTTTGGGCTTCATAATGGTTCAAAACCCATTCGATGAGCTTAGCAATGGCAAAGACGCCAATAATAACCCCAAGACCAAAAGGAATCGCCAATAAAATGCAATTCCAAAGAGCTGCCCAATCGAAGTGAAGAAGCGCATCGATCGTATCACTGACTAAATTGATGATGGGTTCATAATAGCCAAGCAACATCAAAATCATGGAACCAGAAACCCCAGGAATCACCATTGTGGCAGCAGAAATTACCCCGACTAAAAACAACATGATCAATCCAAAAAAACTCGTGGACAAGACCACATTTTGACTTCCATGGCTTTCACCAAGTAAAGCGCCTCCTACTACAACTAAGAAAAAGAGAAGGGCAGAAAGGCCCATAGAAATCGTCATTCTTTTTCCCTGGACTTGCTTAAAAATGGGTGGCAAGGATCCTAAAATCAAGCCACAAAAAGCCATGTTGGTAGGGATAGGCCAATTGAGAAGCAGATAATCAAATAATTTAGCCAAAATAGCTAAGGCTAAAACGATCCCAATACCAATTGGCAATAGGAATTGAAATGATTTTTTGAAATCCGAGAATAAATGGGTAACAGCATGAATGAGTTGATCGTAAATTCCCATCGATACCATCATCGTCCCACCAGAAACCCCTGGAATAATGTTGGCAATTCCAATGACAATTCCTCGTAATATATTGACCAAAATGGTCGAATTTTCCATAAAATTTCCTCCTTAGGAAAAGGGAAAGCCCATTTCAATGGGGACAAGGCCTAGGAAAAAAGAAAACAAAACATTTTTTAGAGAATGAAAGGTTTTTAGGCGATTTTACCTTCCCGCATCTTTCCCATTTTCTTGGGTATTTTACATAATTTGCGATAGTTTTGGCAAAAAGTGCTTCTTATCCAAAATACCATTTAAAATTCCCAAAATTTTCATTGAACAAGTGGTAGGTTTTCCCCATAATATGTGATGAGTTTATTTAATGCGTATTTTTTGTTTACAAATACTAAACGGAGGCGAATATGGATATTGGAGCCAAAATTCGCAATTTGCGAAAAACAAACGGCTTGACGCTTGAAGAACTCGCCAGCCGAAGTGAATTAAGCAAAGGATTTTTATCCCAGCTCGAACGCAATTTAACCTCACCCTCTATCGCCACTCTTTCCGATATTCTTGAAGCGTTAGGCACCAGTCTAGCTGATTTTTTTAAAGAGGAAAGCGATGAAAAAATTGTCTTCAACAAAGATGACTATTTTTTGGATGAAAAAAATGACCACACGATTTGTTGGATCGTACCCAATGCCCAAAAAAATCAAATGGAGCCGATTTTGTTAAAGCTTCCTGTCCAAGGAAAATCGATGGAAATTGAAAACCATGAGGGAGAAGAATTTGGCTTTGTGTTGAAAGGAACCATTCGGCTCAAGCTTGAAAATGGCCCCAACCTACTTGTAGGCAAAGGCGAAACATTTTACTTGGATGGATCAAGAAGTCATATCTTGTACAATGCTGGAAAAGTTCCGGCGGAAGTGCTATGGATTTCAACTCCTCCGGTGTTTTAGAAAGGACACGAGATGGAAGAACAAGAAAAGAAGAAGCTGATCCAGTTTCGAAACATTCAAAAAAGCTTTGATGATCAAATTATTTTAAAAGGGATCAACTTAGACATCTACGAAAATGAGTTTGTCACCTTACTTGGACCCTCTGGATGTGGGAAAACGACGCTCTTACGCATTCTTGGTGGCTTTTTGGAACAAGATGAAGGGGAAATTCTGATTGAAGGAAAAGAAATTTCGAAATTACCGCCCTATAAACGGGAATTGAACACGGTTTTTCAAAAGTATGCCTTATTTCCTAATATGAATGTCTATGACAATATCGCCTTTGGACTTCGAATTAAAAAAGTATCCAAAGACATTATTGATCAGCGTGTGATGCGTATGTTGCGTTTAATTGGCTTAGAAGGCTATGAAAAACGAGAGATTACCCAACTTTCAGGGGGTCAACAACAGCGTGTTGCCATCGCCAGAGCTCTTGTCAACGAACCAAGTGTATTGTTACTAGATGAACCTCTTGGCGCCTTAGACTTGAAACTTCGTAAAGAAATGCAGTATGAACTCAAACGTATTCAACAAGAAGTAGGCATTACCTTTATATTTGTCACCCACGATCAAGAAGAAGCTTTAACGATGTCCGATAAAATCGTCATCATGAAAGAGGGAGAAATTCAACAAATCGGTTCTCCCGTTGAAATCTATAACGAACCAGTCAATGCCTATGTCGCAAACTTTGTGGGAGAATCCAATATTATCCCTGGACGTATGATCAAAGATGAATTAGTCCGCTTTGATGAAACAGACTTTGAATGTGTAGATAAGGGCTTTCGGCCCAATGAACCAGTAGATGTCGTAATTCGCCCAGAAGACATTGAGCTGGTTCCCTATGGGCAAGGAAAGCTGAATGGAACCGTAGAAAGTGTGCTTTTTAAGGGCATGCTGAACGAAGTGATTGTGGAAACCGTTCCGGGTACCCATGTAACGGTTCAAATGCATGTCACCGAGGAAAGCGCAAACCAAAAAGATGAGGGCCATACGCATATTTCCGCCAATAGCTTTTACTTGGATTTGGAAGATATGGAAGGCATTGAGGAAAAAGAACTCATCGCTCGAGCCGATGCCCAAGCGTGGGATGATGAAAGCGATGAGCAGCTTTCCATTGAAAAAGTCGAGACAGATTTGGAAAAGAAACTTGGAGCTTACCCCATTACGTTTACCACTAGAGATGGGTTATCCATTACCAAAACCATTCAAGTCATTGACCAAAATGTCGTGAAAAATACCAAGAAAAATGAAGGGGTATCCGCTTTCGACTTCTTTAAATCCAAAAATGAAATTAAAGAAGCGCGCGCTTTGGATACAGATCTAAAGATTTGGGCCAATGCGCAAGGTTGGCGCCTTGACAATGAAGACGAAAGCGTCAATTTAACCGTTACTTACGATTTTGATCCCGACACCATTGAATTGGGGGTTTATCCCGTGACCTTCTGGACTACAGGACGCGAATTTAAAGTCCATACCACGGCTATGGTGAAAGAAGGGGCTGAGGTCGGTCTTGACTTTCAACCGGAGGACATCCACGTCATGGAAAAAGAGGACTTCATTTCATGAAGACCTGGAGACGTTTAGTCATTCCCTATCTCATCTGGGGAACGATCATGTTGTTGTTACCGATGTTGTTGATCGTCTTTTATTCGCTCATTCAACCTGGTAATGAAGTAACAACCTTTCGCTTTACGCTTGATAACTATATTCGCTTTTTTACGGATAAAGATTTCTTGTTAATTTTATGGCGCTCTTTAAACGTAGCCTTTAAAACAACCGCCTTGTGCTTGGTGATTGGATATCCTATCGCCTATTGGATTAGCCGTTGTTCGGCTAAAAGACAAGGACAGCTGATTTTATGTATCACCATTCCCATGTGGATCAATATGTTGGTACGCACCTATGCTTGGATTGGAATTTTGTCTAAAGGGGGTCCTATCTCCATTTTCTTAAGTTGGTTTGGTTTTCAAGATGTGGAAATTTTGTATACCGAAGCCGCAGTTTTGATTGGAATGGTCTATAATTATTTACCCTATATGATTTTGCAGATTTATACCTCTTTGACCAAACTCGATCCTTCCCTCATTGAAGCCGCCAATGATTTAGGTGCTTCGCCTTTTCAAACTTTTTGGCGAGTGGTATTTCCTTTATCTATACCAGGCGTGATTTCTGGGATCACCTTGGTGTTCTTGCCCGCCATTTCGGCCTTCTTCATTCCCAAATTGCTCGGTGGAGGAAGCTGGTTCTTAATTGGTAATGTCATTGAAAACCAATTCATCACAGTGGGAGAATGGAATTTCGGTTCTGCTATTTCTGTCATTATGGCGATGATTATGATGCTTTTGATGGGCATAGTACGCAAAGCAGATCGTAAAGCAGCGCGGGAGGAAAAAACAGCATGAACAAGAAAAAAAGACCCATTGGAGCCACGATCACCTGGCTTGCTATGGTCTTCTTCTATGTTCCCATCTTGTTCATGGTGATCTTCTCCTTTAATAGCTCGAAATCCTTAACCAATTTCACTGGATTCTCCTTGCGGTGGTATCAACAGATGTTGCAATCGCATGACATGATGAATTCTCTTTACATCACCATTGCCATTGCGGTATTGGCTACACTCATTGCAACCATTGTAGGAACCTTAAGTGCGATCGGCTTAAGTTATTCCAAAAAACTCGTTAAAAACTATGTCAATCAAATTAACGATTTACCGATGATGAATCCAGATATCGTTACGGCCATTGGATTGATGTTGTTGTTTATTACTTTCCGTGTGGAAAGAGGATTTATGACGCTGCTTTTAGCGCATATTGCTTTTTGTATTCCCTATGTGATGCTTTCTATTACGCCAAAGCTTCGTCAACTTGATCCAAACTTAGCCGACGCTGCTATGGATTTGGGCGCTACTCCGTTTCAAACTTTGACAAAGGTTATCGTGCCAGAAATTATGCCTGGAATTGTATCGGGAGCGCTTATCGCCTTTACAATGAGTTTTGATGACTTCATCATTTCCTACTTTGCCACGGGTAAAGGGGTGAAAAATTTATCAATCTTGGTTTATACCATGGCTAAGCGGGTCAATCCTTCCATCAATGCCATTTCCACCGTTTTAGTTTTACTCATCACGATTGGAATGCTGTTGATGAATATCATTCCGCCCATTTTGAAAAAACGCCAAGAAGAGCGCGAAAAAGATCCTAACTACGTTCCCAAACCGAAAAATAATCATTGGCGTAAAGTGGTTCTTGGAACTCTCACCGTAGCAGTTTGTTTAGCCGCTTGCTTCTTCTTTTTCCGTTCTAAACAGGGTGATCAACCCTTTGCGGGGCAAACGCTCCACATCTATTTGCCTGGTGAATACATTTCCGATGAAATGATTGCGAATTTCGAAGAGGAAACTGGGGCTAGTGTTGTCATGGATAACTTTGATTCTAACGAGCAGATGTACATCAAAGTCGCCAACAACGAATCGTTTGATGTCTTAATTCCTTCGGATTACATGGTACAACGTCTTATCGAAGAAGATTTGTTATTAAAGCTTGATCCCGCCAGAGTGGATGAAGCTTTGGTTCAACTGGATGAAGCTGTTTTGGACTTAGCTTATGATCCAGAGAATCAATACTCTGTTCCATATTTCTGGGGTACTGTAGGAATTGTATATGATACCGAAAAAGTCGATTTAGACACTTTAGAAAAGGAAGGTTGGGGTATCTTCTTGGATGAAGCCTATAAAGGAGATATCTACTTATACGATTCTGAGCGCGATCAATTTATGGCAGCTTTAAAGAGTCTTGGCTATTCCATGAATACGGAAGATCCAGAACAACTAAAAGAGGCTTATGATTGGTTGGCTAAGAGTGTTCAGACGATGGAGCCAGAAATCGTCACGGATGAAATTATCGATAATATGGCCAATGCTCGAAAAGCGCTTGGTTTGGTGTATTCGGGAGATGCAACGTATATCATTGCGGAAAATGACCAAATGGATTACTTCTTGCCAAAAGAAGGAACCAATCTTTGGGTCGATGCGATGTGCATTCCTAAAACGGTAGCCAATGAAGAATTGGCCTATGCTTTTATTAACTATGCCGCTTCTTATGAAGCCCAAATGTTAAACTCTCTCTATGTTGGGTATACGGCTACAAATGAAGAAGTAGAAAATGAATTGGCTCAAGGAGAATTTGATGGCATCTCCTCGTATGTCCCTCGGGTGGACTATGATCAAGATGAAGTGTTTGAATACAACGAAAAAACTCGTAAAGCCATCGCTGATTATTGGAGTCGTATTAAAGTAGTGAACTCGAATGCCCGCTAAGATTTATTCCAAAAATTCATAAGCTCATGGATTTCAAAGAAATCTATGGGCTTTTTTGTCACTTTTGGAAAAAGCTTCTTTTTATAACCTACTCAAAGTGATAAGCAATTCATTCTTCTTGGTTTGACATAGACCTGAGTTCTTTTTAAAGGTAAAAAAGAGGCTTGACAAAATGAGTAAATTAAAAGAGGCTTCGTTAAATTCATAGAAAGCCTGATTTTCTCTTTGAGTGAAAGGAATGATAAGCTCAATTTATAGAAGATAAGTATAAAATTTCTTACGAAAGGAAGTGCTAACTTTTAATTTATGGAAAAACAAACGTTCGATGTGTATGGAATGACCTGTGCGGCATGTCAAGCTGCCGTTGAACGCGGTGTGAAAAAAGTTGAAGGAGTAGATGGAGTCGATGTTTCCTTGCTTTCAAATACTATGAAAGTGGAATACGATCCTTCCAAAACAAATCCCGAGGCCATTGTAAAAGCGGTAGAACAAGCAGGCTATGAAGCAGCTGTACAAGCAAGTGCTGCGGCAACAGGTCTTGAAGAGGCAAGTGCTGCCAGTGAATACAATCGTCGGGCTAAACGCATGAAGGAGGAAATGCAACATAAAAAGCGTGTCTTAATTAGTTCTCTAATTTTATTGGCGATTTTAATGTGCTTTTCTATGTTGCCGATGCTTGGCATTTTCTCCTTCTTAATGGATATGAAATGGATGATGGTGAATGGAGTTATTCAATTGTTTCTGTCAACCGTTATCCTATTTATTCAAAAGGATTTCTTTGTTCATGGCTTTAAAGCTTTATGGAAACGCAATCCCAATATGGATTCTTTAGTCGCCATTGGCTCTTCAGTTTCCTTTGCTTATGGACTCTATGGTCTTTTGCGTATGGCCTATGGCTATGGAATTATGGATCATATGTTGATTCATTCCTCCATGGATATGTTGTATTTTGAAAGTGCGGCGACCATCGTCACTTTGGTTTCTTTAGGCAAATATTTAGAAGCTCGTTCCAAAACCAAAACGGGAGATGCCTTAGCAAGTCTTGTTAAGCTCGCTCCCAAAACCGCAATGGTTAAACAAGGGGAAGAATTTGTAGAATTGCCTATTGACCAAGTGAAAGCGGGCGATTTCATTCGTATTGTTCCTGGAGCCTCAATTCCTGTAGATGGAATTATCCGTTCGGGAAGTGGTACGCTTGATCAAGCGGCTTTAACTGGAGAATCTATTCCAGTTGAAAAAGGAGTCGGCGATACGGTCATGTCGGCTTCCACAAACGTCAATGGTTCATTTGTCTTTGAAGCCACAAAAGTGGGCAACGATACGACTTTAGCTCAAATCATTGCTTTAGTGGATGAAGCGGGAAATTCCAAGGCACCCATTGCTCGCCTGGCCGATAAAGTATCTGGAATCTTTGTTCCTACAGTAATTGGTTTAGCCATTTTGACCTTTATCGGTTGGATGCTGGCCGGAAAGGGCTTTGCGTTTGCGATTAATTGTGCTGTTTCTGTGTTGGTCATTTCTTGTCCTTGTGCCTTAGGGTTAGCGACACCCCTAGCCATTATGGTAGCTACAGGCAAGGCCGCTCAAAATGGCATTTTGGTCAAATCGGCATCCGCTTTAGAAACTCTTGCCCATATCAATACGGTAGTTTTGGATAAAACGGGAACAATTACCAAAGGAAAGCCAGCTGTGGTGGGAGTCACTCTTTTTAATCCCACAGCGACCTCCTTTTTAAGTGAACAAAAGCAAGGGGAAGATTTTTTACAAATCGTTGCCAGTGCAGAGTTAGGATCGCAACATCCTCTTGGCCAAGCCATTGTAGATAAAGCCAAAGACTTACACCTTTCCCTGTTGGATATGAGCGATTTTGAAGCTTTTGGGGGACGTGGGTTACAGGCTCAAGTGGAAAAAAAGCAGGTATTGGCTGGAAATTTAGCCTTCATGGAGGAGAAAAAAGTCTTAATTCCTCCTTTGGCCCAAGAACAAGCCCAAGAAGGAGCCAAACTGGGCGCTACACCACTTTTTATTGCTTTTGATGGTCAATTAAGAGGTCTAGTCTTTGTAGCGGATGAAGTGCGCACAACTTCTAAACAAGCGATTCATCTCTTACGCCAAAAGAATATTGAAGTGATCATGTTGACAGGAGATAATCGCCACACCGCTCAAGCCATTGCCAAGGAATTGGATTTATCCGAAGTCATTTCGGATGTCTTGCCCACAGATAAAGAATCTGTAGTGCGCAATTTAGAAGAACGTGGACAAAAAGTGGCTATGGTGGGGGATGGAATCAACGATGCTCCAGCTTTAATGCGTGCTGATGTAGGCATTGCAATTGGAGCTGGAACCGACATTGCCATTGAGGCCGCCGACATTGTACTCATGAAGGATAACTTACTCGATGTTGTTACGGCGATTGATTTATCCAAAGCGACCATTCGAAACATTAAAGAAAATCTTTTCTGGGCTTTTTTCTATAACATCTTAGGAATTCCCTTTGCGATGGGATTGATCTACTTGGCTTTGACCATTCTCAATCCTGGATCGAATCCTGCAAATGCCTTATTGAATCCGATGATTGGGGCAGCAGCGATGTCTTTGTCCTCCGTAACGGTTTGCCTAAATGCCCTTCGCTTACGTTTCTTTAAACCTACAAATGTGAATCAAGACCTCACTCAAGATCAAAAACAGGATCAAACCTTTCAAATGAAAGTTTTAGTGGATCCCGCCCTAGTTGCTTTGACCAAAACTGACTCTTCTAAAGAGAAAAAAGAAGAAAAAAATTTGGCCAAAAAAGCCGAAGAGGTGAACGATTTAACCTTTTTTGGACTGAATGGTTTAACTGATTCAAGCGATCAAAACAATGTTACGATTGGTTTATTCATGATTCCAAACGTAAAAAAAGTAGAAGTATTTTTAAACCCAAACTATGCTTACGTTCAAAGCACACGCTCCATCTCCCAAGAAGAATTCACAGAAGCCATTATTCAAGAAGGATATGAAACCATCCAGGGCCAAGCTTGTGTCAATCTTCCTTGGCCTTTTAAGAAAAACCAAATTGTAAATGCACAAGCCAATTGGAAAGAGCTCTTTGAAAGATTGATGGAAAATGGTATTTCTTGGCTGTTTGTGGATATTCCGAACCAACATATCACAGTATGGGGAGAAACGCTTGATCCTAAAAATCTTTCCCAAATTCTGATCCAATGGTACAAAGACCAAGATTTTAAGAGTATAGCCATACGAAAAGTTGTCTTTAAGGTGGAAGGGATGAGCTGTGATCATTGTCAAAGACGTGTTCAAGAAGCCCTTAAACAAGTTCCTGGAGTAGAAAAAGTAGAAGTGAATCTTGAACAAGGTCAAGTTTATCTTGAAGGGTCGGAGAAAATCAGTACAGCTCCTTGTGTAGAAGCCGTTGAACAAGCTGGCTATAAAGTGCCCTCTTTACGGGTATGCTCTAAATTTGCCTTAAAAAAGAAATTGAAATTTTTGAATAAAGATTCTTTAGAAAATACTCTTGAAATCTTAAAAAGTAATGGAGTGGCTTGGCTGATGGTGGATGAATCCACTCTATCTCTTCAAATTTGTGGTCCCGATTTAGATGATGTGGGCTTACAAGAAAAATTTGAGCAAGTAGGCCTTCCTATTGGTTAAAAGGAACTAAGAAATAAAAAAGTAAATCGCTTGAAGTGAAGCAAGGCTTAGAGTACAACACTTAGCGAAAGGGATATCTTTAAGCGTTTAGGAAGAAATCTCTTCCATATAGAAAGGAAATTTTATGATCTTAGATGTAGCTGGAATGAGTTGCAATCATTGCAAAGCTCGGGTAGAAAAAGCATTGAGTGCTGTGGATGGAGTCCAAAGTGCTGTTGTGGATTTGGAGAAGGGTCAAGCGAGTGTAGAAGGGGATTCCTTAGATGTTCGGGCTTTAGCCAAAGCTGTTACCCATGCGGGATATGCCGTAACGGGTATTGAATCCTAATTCTTGGATTGTCAAAAAAGGGGACTCAATTCTGAGTCCCTTTTTTTATAGTTTCGTAAAAGCTAAAATCATCTTAAGGATCAATAAGCACTTTATAGATTGTTTGGATGTTTAAAATTTAAAGAAAAGAAAAATAGGAGAAGCATCGCTTTTTGAAGGACTCGAAAGATCTCTAGACTCCATCTTTTAAAATTTGAAAAGATAACAAAAACAGGAATCTTTTTTCATTTTCTTTTTAGTGAAATGCGATTAAGTTTTTAAGAAAAGACTAGATAAGATGTCTTCTTTAAATTGGATATAATAAAAAGGACAACATTAGAATTAGGCTTTAGACAAAGGATAGAAATAAATTCTAAAAAAGATTTTATCTTATTCCTTTCTCTATTTTTACTTAAGGAAAAAGAGAAATGAGTTCAAATTTCTTAGAGAGTAGATTAGGAAGAGAGGTTAAATAAATGTATCGAATTTATAACTTAAAAAGCAGCAGTAATGTGGAAGTCAGTTCTGAACTTGGCCCCTTTACAGTGATTACTCATTTACAAAACCTAGATCTTGAACAAGATAATCCTATAAAAACTTACTTAGAGAGTGTCAGCGGTTTAAAAAAACGACAACTTATCTGTAATTTAACAGGAAGCAGTGTCTTAGTGGCGGAAGGAATGATGCAATGGATGGTAGGGGATTGTCAACTCACTGCTGATAATAAAGGCCTTCTTGGTTACTTTAACAAAAAGGTTCGAGGAAAGATGACGGGGCAATCGCTCAATGCTTCTTGTTTTTCAGGAAATGGAACAATTGTTTTAGAACCGATCGATGGAGATATTTTATTAGTGGATTTACATCAGAAGTGGGCCGAAGGAATGGTTTTGGATTCAAATTTATTTTTGGCTTGTACTAATAATGTGGATCAAAATACGATTATGCGTTCTAATGCTTCTTCGGCTATGTTAGGCAATGAAGGGCTTTTTTCTATGACTTTAGCAGGAAAAGGTTTTGTGGCCCTTCGATTGCCTTGCGCCAAAGAAGCTTTAGTTTTAATTGAATTGGAAAACGACACGCTGAAAGTAGATGGCAATTTTGCGATCGCTTGGTCTCAAAGTCTAGAATTCACTGTAGACAATGCGGGAAAAGGTGTCATTGCTTCAACTCTTTCTAAAGAAGGTCTTGTCAATACCTATAAAGGAACTGGTAAAATTTTATTAGCTCCCATTTTATCTACTAAGCCAATAAATAGTCCCAAACCGCAAGAAAAAGAATAAAATTTTTATAGAGATTTTAGTTTTTTTCTAAAGGGATAATAAAGAGAATTTAGAACTTTTTTGAGTCCTCCGAGGGTTCATAAGTCCCTATTTTTCGGCCTTTTTGGCCCCTCTAGAGTGTAAGTATTGTTAAGCTCACTATTTATGACTAAAATAATAGAGAAGATAATTTTCAACGAGTTTTAAAAGAGAACTTATGATTACTAAGAAGGAGGGTTTCGATTCATAATGAAAAATGTTGGATTGACCAAGCGTGAAACGCAGATTATGAATGTACTTTGGAAAAGCAGTAAACCGATGTCGGCGTATGATATTTTGATGGCGGCACCAGATTTAAGCCGTAATACGATTCAAATTGTTTTAAAAAAGTTACAAGCTACAGGATTCATTGAAGTGGCTGGAGTTGGTTACCATAAAAATGCACTCACTCGTGTTTTTCAGCCAATTATTTCTCAATCGGAATACATGGAAGAAAGTCTATCAGATTCTGCGGCTTATGATTTGGCGAAGAGTTTCGTTCAAGCTACTAAAGACATCGCCTCTCTAGATGAATTAACTCAACTGATCCAAGAGCGGAAAAGTTACTTGGCTACTCTTCCTACCAAACCAGTCGAAAAAGCAATGGACGAAAACAATTCCATTTCAGAATTCGCAGTAAGTGCTGAATAGTAAAGAATAAAAAGATCAGTTCGGAGACTGAGCCTTCCTTTATTTAAAATGGAGAATTAAATAAAGGAGTACCTTATAAAAAACAAAAGAGCTAGGTTCTAAGTGGAAATAGAACCTAGCTCTTTTGTTTTGAAACTTATTTTTGAGTTCTTCATCCTCAATCATTATTTTCGATCGGCTTTTTGGCTTTTACGGGATAAAACGGCAAAGAGGACAAATGCGGCTGCCGCAGCAGCTAACACTCCAATTAAAGCATATGTTCCAGTTTGGGTAGAAGTATGAACCGTACTAGAAGAAGAACTCTTGCTCGTACTAGAGGTGCTACTCTTGCTAGAAGAGGTAGAGGAAGTTTTACTTGAAGAAGCGGAAGAAGAAGTCGATGAACTTTTTACCACTCTAAAAGTCGCACTAAAGTCTTTATTGGAATTTCCATCATTGACATTCATTACCACTTTTTCAGTTACCTCAGAGGCATCATCCACAGGAAAAACTACTTCGATTTTAGAGCTTTCCTTCATCTTAGCTACATCACTTGCATTAAAAGTCAGAATAAATGTAGTACCCTCTTGCTTTACGTTTGGAGAGACAGTCGCTCCATCAAGAGTAATTGTAGTGGGTGTTTTTAAAGTTGTCCCTTGTTGTTGGGTAAAAGTTAAAACAAGAGAAGCGGGCACTTGATTCAATACAAGCGAAACCGTCCAAGTCTGTTTGGAACTATCATAATGATGAGAAGCACTAAACGGTTTTGCCACAGTACCGGTTTCCGAACCAGAGGGTGTCCCTGTTTCATATCTATAGGTCGTAGAATAAAGTCCATTATCTACTTTCGTTGAAGTTTCAAGCAAGGAAAGCTCCGAATTTTTCACCTCAAAGCTCGCCGTTACAATTGAATTCGAAGTCAACTGAGTAAGAGCTGAATTAGACAATTCGATTTTATAGGTGGTCAGTGCATTCGATTCCGTTTGGGTCATTAAAAAATCGCTTTCATTTAAGGCTTGGCCATCTATACGGACAACGGTTTTGTTTTTTTCAAAAATATCTGGTGTGGTTTGAATGAAAATTTGAACTTCTGGAGGAAGAAAATCGTTAAATTCCACACTTGAAGTATAAGTATCCCCGTTTAATTCCGCCGAAATAATTTGATTGACTTCAACTTGAATGGTTTCTTTTTTCATAATCGGGCTTAACTGAGTTCCAGCTCGCTCAATTTGGGGAGATTCACCCAATTCCGTCTCGATCATCCGTTCATGGCTCTCTTGATTTTCATGGCTCTCTTGATTTTCTAAGGACACAGATTCACTTGGATCTTCAAAAAATTCGCTTTGGACTATTTCTTGATCTTCTTGACTCGCAGGTGAAGACGATTGCGTGTAAGCCTCTACTTCAAGACTCATTTCAGTCTTTTGGGGATCATTAGAAGGAATCGCTTGATAAGCAATATTGATGCTCCAATCGTCTTGAGGAACTTGATTGCTTTTTAGCCAAGTTTGAATGGATTCGAAAGGGAAATAAATCGTAGAATCCCCAGAAAGAATATTATCAATGCTTTGGACGCGCTGTAAATTTTCTGGAAGACGTAAACCATTGATGGCGATCACAGGAGATTTGGTATCCATTTGTGGTCCCTCTTCAGTGCTTGTCCAAATAAAATTTACGAAGACATCTTCGGTCACATCACTTACCTGCAGTGAGAACATCACTTTTTTGTTGGTTTGATCTACCGTAAACACTTGAGAAGCAGGAAAAGAAATATCATTTTTAGCCGTTGAAACTTCTAAATTGGCTACGGATTGCACAGAAGTAAGGCTTTCTTTTCCCTCTTCTAGAGCAAAAGATGGGGTTTGGGTATCAAGAGAATTCCGAGAAGAATCTGTTTGAAGAGAGGGCGTTTTAGACTCTTCGTTTTCATTTGCTTGGGTAGAAACAGTTCCTACAAAAGAAGCTATGCTCGCTTCATCTTCATTGGCTTGAACAGGAAAACAAGTCAAGATGTTCAAAGCGGTTACAAGCCCTGTGGTATAGGAAATGAACTGATGTTTGTTCATGAATTAACTTTCCTTTCTAACCGCCTAGACCGAAGAATTCTTCCGGTGAACACGGCAGTGATACTAAAAAAAACAAAAAGGATTGAAGAATACCTAAGTAAAATCTTAGGATGGATCTCAATCCTTGTCAAACTTCTATCCATCTAGAAAAGAGCTGATGGAATAGGCATGGAGCAAGCTCCTTGCTCTTTAAAACGAAGAGCTTATACTTGGCGAATCTTGGCTGCTCAAAGAGCTCACATCGCTTTGAGGAGGAACGTAAAGAGGCTCATCGACATAAAGAGCATCATCTCCCTCTGAAATATACAGAGGTTTATCCACAATCACTTCATGAATAGAACTAGAAGAACTTGAATTGATGGCTTCTTCATCAATCGGATTCAATTCATTAGAGTTAGGAGGATCTAGAGGTGGATTTAATATAAGCCCAGACTCCTCCTTTTCTATGGTTCTAGTTTCTAAGTGTTCTTGGTTAGAATAGCTAGAATCGGAATGGGATATAAAAGAACTTTGAGAAGAAGAAATTCTTGAAGTGTTAGATTGGGTAGAGGAACTAGAAGAAAAGGACCAACCCGCTTCTTGAAAGAAGAAAAGACTTGCTCCTCCCATAATTAAAGTGACAATCACAGTTAAAAGACTAATTCCAATTTTTGAATACGTTGAAGTGGTGAGTCCAAATTGCATGGCAATCAAAATCACCATTAAAAGAGCAATTATGATTCCAATAAAAATATTGATGGGTTGAGAAAAGAGTTCAAGGCGCATAAGACTAAAAACAAAGAAAGCGGAAGCTAAAGCAGCTCCAAGGCCAAGAATACCACTCAACACTTTGAACCATAGAGGTTGGCTTTGAGAATGAACAGGCTTCATATAGTCCAAGGATTGTTCTCGCACATAAGCAAAAATCCTTTATCTGCTACTCAATACGTACTCATAGGAGAAACCTGCGTTCCATTCATTTTCTCGCCCTTTTATCAAAAATTTTTGATCTCTTGGATGACAAGATAGAGAGGACCAGCTTATTCCTTTCGATTTTTACTGGTTTAGGGCCAGCTTTTTAGATCATTCTAAACCTTAGATCTAATTCTTGTTCCATCTTTGAGTAGCTTACTCCTTTCTATTATGTGGTTTAACCTTTGGCAGAGGAAAATCGGTTGAGTACGATTGGAATGGAACACTTTAAACAACTGTTGAGAAGAATATTTTTAAACTCTAGTGATACTTAAATTTTATCTTCTTCATTCAAATTCCTTGATGATCTTTTTAGAAGAACGTTGAACAAAGTAGATTTTAGAAAAGAGTTTAATCCAATTTGTTTGGGAAAACTTATACTATATTGTACAGTGAAAAAAAGATTTAAGAATTCTCTTTAGAGAAGAGATGAAGATATTCATATTCCATCAGACTCTTACCTAGAGGCTAAAAGAGTGAAAGGGAGATATTAATCATGGCAGATTTTTTCAAACAACTTCACGAAGATGCTCTTGAAAAGCTCATCGATCACCGTGAAAATGTGATCGAAAAAGAAAAAGAAAAGATCGAGAAACATACCGCAGAAATTAAAAACAGTGAAAATATCAAAGAAAAAATAGAAGAGGTGTTTTTACACCATGAAGAACGTGTTCTTTCTTCACAATCGGTTCATCTTGATAAAGATCAAGCAAAACTCAATGCTTTAAAAGGCCATCCAGAAGATGAGGCTTGTGAAGAGGCCTTGGAATTTTCTCAATTAGCTCAAAAGGCGCAAGAAGAGCGCTTGATCGATGAAGATTTATTTGAAACTCCAATTCAACCTTTAAAATAATTCATTTAAAATAATTCATTTTTTCTTTAAGCTGCATCTAGGATGTGGCTTTTTTTGTGAAGGTCAAGAGATTGCCATAGAAAAGGTCAAGGAATATGGCAAATTTTGAACCCAAAACGAACATCAAGAGTTAAAAAAAATTTGAAATCTCAATTTTCTCTACTTGTTCGTTTAAATTTCAGTAAACTACCATTAAAACGAAAGAAATGTCCTCGAGCTATAGGGACCAATCTTTCTTGTCTTAGTGCGTTTAGTAAATGATCTTAGGCAAGGCCTCCTATAGTGCAGGACCCCTTATTTTTAGGAAAGGTACAAACATGGAATTCTTTTTCTGGATTGTAGCTCTACTACTTATTGTTTTAGGTGGATTTACGGGTTACATGAACTGGAAAGCCTATCTTGAAGCTCGAAAGGCTAAAGCAACTTTTTTAGCTACTCATCCTGAAGCCCAACCCATAAAGGTGGGAACGTTACGCGTTTGGATCTATATTGCAATGTTTGTCGCTTGCATTGGACTTTCCATTTTTATGGCTACAACGAATCCTGAAACGGCTGGAGGAAGTCAAGCCCAGGCTTCACAAGTCACTGTCTATATTGGTTTAGCCATTTTCTCCTTTGCCATGATTGGCGAAGCGCTTATGGATCAAGAAGTCTATAGTGTTTCCGATGGCTTTTTGTATGAGTCTGAATTTATTCGTTATAAAAATATTCGCTCGATTACCCCAGCCCGCGGCTTCTTTAAATCGAGTTTCATTACAACGGTACATGGAAGTCAAGCCCAGGAATTATCAGTTTCTCATAAGTTAGCTCAATGGGCTGATGAAAAATGGGAAGAATGGAAACAAGCCCGACGAAGTAACCATCCTTCTCGTAAAGAGCGACGAATTGCGGCTAGACAGGCTCGTGAAGAGCGATTATCTCAACTGAAAGAAAAACAAGGTCGAGACACCAAAGCTCGTAAAGGCAAAAAAGGGCAATCCAAACAAGCCCCTTCATCCAAAGAAGAAGCTTCTTCTTTACCGGATTCAAAAGAGTGAAGGCGAAGAAGATCCTTGATAAAAAGAGAGTAGAGAAGTTTTAAAAATTGAAATGGAAAATCAAAATTTAGACAGTTTAAATTTGAAAGGAGGGCCTGGCTACTCAAAAAATTGAGTGTGGGCCAAAAAATATGCGAAAACTCATTGTATTTGGCCATGGAAACTTTGGCTCTGCCCTTTTAAACAGTGCTTTGGCTACGGGAATTGACACCGATCACAACAGTGTCTTTGCGCTCGATGGGCATAATCTCATGGAATTTCGGCAAAATCTCGATTCCATTTGCAATACCATTTATAATAAAGATTCTTTGTTGTTGCTTTGCGATTTACTACCGAGTCCGATTACGCAAGAAGCCTTCTTAGTCTTAGAAAAGCGTGGTTTAATCAATCGAATGGTATTGACTGCAGGAGTGAGTGTTTCTACTGTACTTGCTGCTATGGCTTACAAAGATGAAATTGAATCCGACGAAGAATTGATTGAAACCTTAAAAGCCCAAAGTCAGGCAGGTCTTGTGACCATTGGTCGTTAGTCATTTAAAAAAGTCCAATTTTTCTTGAAAAGAAAATTTGGACTTTTTTGTGGAAGTTTTTAACTTTTATTTTTTAAGAATTCATTTCTGTCCTCTTTTTTGGATCGGGATCCTTCAAGCATGAAACCTTTGAAATGACCGGGGCAATGCTACACTACAGGTGAGCGAATTAAGCTCGTTTTAGGAATCATTTTCCCTTTCTTTAAAACTTTCTTGAGTGGGCCGGCGAAAGCCGGCTTTCTTTTGGTCTATTTGGTCTAAAGGAAAAGATAGAGCATTTTCTCTACACCATAAAATTAAGATGATACCTTTTAAGAAGCTAAAAGAACGGTTTTATCTTGAGGAATGATTTGAGAGGTGTCATTTAAATGAAAGAAAAATGATAGCCCAAAAGAAATAAATTTCGATTACTCTAAAAGAGTAGGTTTCACCTTTTTTAAGCGAAACTTTTTTCTCTTCTTCGAAGCCAAAGAAAACGAAGGAGAAGAGATGAGAATATTTAGGATAGATGTTCAGTCAAAGGTATATCCGTCTTTTAAGTGGTTAAAAACTAGGATAAGATACCCTTCCTGTTCAATAAGCTCCTATGTATCCTGAGGAGTTACTAAATTAAATTGGTGTATGCTTGTCTATAACTTTTATCTGGCCCACAATAAAAAATCTATGAAAAAGAAGAAAGATTTGTTTCAGGATTTCTCAAAGTGGCTAAGAGTATCTTCCCCACAATCCTGTTTAGGGATTAAAGAAGTCAGTAGGTGTGACTCGTTAGGCAGTGGAAAATCTATCTGAAGTGGATTATAAATAAATATTAATTCATTAAAAAAACTTCGAGAATAAGAATGAAGGAGTAACGCCCCGAAATTATCCCCTTACCGATGTGCATGGAAAGGTTAGCCACTTGAAATGGGCAAAGCTCGGTGAAGTCGGCATGGATTCACCCTTTAGAGTGGGAAATGAGAGGGAACACGAGTCCACGATATGTCGGAGGTCGATTGAGTTATATATGGTTAAACAGGCTAGAACTGTGAAGAGTTTGAGTATACGCCTCTAGATATACACTACGAAACCAAGATCGTAGGATCCGCAGAGTGATGCAGAGTGATAGGGATGAGTAAAACTGTATGAAAATCCCCATACACTTAAAGGGCTAGTCAGCAGGGGTAAAGAACCTAAGCCTAAGTATAACGAGAAGTATTGGAACAAGGAGAGGAAGGCATCACCTACATCGCAAGATGTATAAACTGGGCTAACGGAGTGCTCGGTAAATATAAATGTTCGCTTCGAACGAATAAATTACTCAATTACTGTGAGAGCGGAGGCCTGAGCTGTGAAGTGATGATATGGTGGAGCACTCTAGTCCTAACCAAACGCAATTTGCGAACATTCTGTACAGAGTGAGTAATCACAAGAGTTTTCACCGCAAGGGTGATAGTACGGACTCTGAGAGATAAGGTTTCACAAGTCTAGGAATGTGTTAGGATGGAATGCCGTATGAAAGGGAAACCTTTCACGTCCGGTGTGGAGTGGGGCTAGAGATTACTTCAAAGGATTACCTATCACTATTAAATCAGTCAAGCAAAGTGAGACAGAGCTTTCAGAAATTTTTTTAATCATAAGGCAAAATTTCCGTA
>CAYTMK010000017.1:0-33027 GCA_964438885.1 uncultured Erysipelotrichaceae bacterium
GATTCAAGCTTCTTAGTATTAAGTGAAGTTTGACTAACTACGAGAAGATATTTATTTTCCCTTAGGGTATCGACTCTCCATAAAAGTCGACTTCTTTGTTCTCCTTCTAAACTGGATTCTAAAGCTGCATGGAAAATATTTGGATTATTCAAGGCTTTTAAAGTCTTAATTAAATGCGTATTTAGTTTTAAACGGGTAATCTTCATGGTTTATCTACCTCATCGCCTGCATCAGGTTCCTTACATGTCTCTTGAGAATGAATTCGGTATACAATTCGATCCTTGTACTTTCTATGTAAGGGATTGAACGTTTGAGGCTGATCTCTTAAGCGAAAAGAATTCTTTCTATCGATTGAAGATCCGTCTACATAAATAGGAAAATCTTTTTTACTTTTCATTTTATTTCCTGTATATGTGTCATTTTCTAAAGCTTGGATAAGGCCTTTGGGAACAATTGTAAGACCCATATCTGGATCAGGAACACAGCTACGTCGTCCTAAAAAAAGAGGAAAAGCTGGGCTAGCCAAAGCCTCTTGAATCTCAACCAATTTCTCTACATTTTCGCTATAGAGGCCTACTAAAAAGACCGCATCCGATAAGTAGTATCTTTTTGTGAGATAGGAGGTTTTTGAGTCTTTTTTCGCTGTATGAAAATCGGTAATAATAGTTCCAGGCTGGTCAATACGAACTCCAAATTGTAGCTCATTTAAATCAGAGATGCTTTCCTCTCGACTTCTTCCTAAAGCAGAAGCAATCATCCCAATGACCCCACTTTTAGTCGGCATCTTTTCCGTTCGACGGATTTCAAAATGGCTGTCTGTACCCCAAGATTGTAAAGGACCTGCTAGACGCAGAAGCAAAGTTGGCATTAACTTTCACCACCAGGAAGAAGCGTTTCAATTTCTTTTTCAAGTTGATCGAGAGCTTCATTGAGCGAAACAGGACTAGAAAGCTCATCTAACCCTTCTCCTACAACTACCTCTAAAAGAGGAGCTTTAACAAAGTTAAGCGTTTTCTTTTCATAATCTACTAAAGCTTTCTGAGACGCTTTTTCATATCCTTGTGAAGAGGACTTTACAGGTCGTTCGAAAGCAGGAACAAGCGAAACGGGTCGATCCATTCGTAAAGTAAAGTAGACACTACAAGGTAAAGTTTGGTTAGCAAAGCTATTTATTTTTCCAGTAGGCATAGATAGAACAAATGCTTCTATAAAAATTCGAACGACTTCTGGAGTTTGTTCGCCTAAGACTTTAAATAACTCCAGACAATTTATGTTCGCATATCGATATAAAGTAGCCGAAGAGTATTCTGTTACTCCTAAATGAGCTGCCCCAGCTTGGTCTTCTGAGATCAAATCATCAACGGCTGCAAAATAGTCATATTCTGTTTCCACTGCATGGGTAGAAATGGCATGAGCCACTTGACAACACGCATCGTAGGTTAAAGAGGGATCAGAAGCAACCATACGTCCAAAGAGGGCTATATCCATTGAGGGATGCTCTTTTAAGGCCAGCTTATATTTGGTCTTGTCTTTTTCACCAGCGATATACAGTTGGGCCAAAGTGGTAGCCTGCTTTTGGCTCATCAAAAATAAGGCATCTATTCCTTTGATAGCACTTTTTATTTTCAATCCTGCATTTTCTAAAGCCGAAATGGCGCCTTTTTCCGCCTTTTCAGAATCCATTTCGGGAGCTAAGCGAAGAATCTCTTTTTGGACAAGCTCAACAATTTTTTTAGTTCGAATTCCGAGATCTTCTAAAGGAAGAAGCTGAGCAAATTCTTGACGTATAGCTCGTTTCCAAGCTTGGCTTGATACCCTGGATCTTTCCGTACCTCCATAAATGCAGCTTTTCGGAGATCCTACATCGTCTCGATTGAGACAACTAGAAGGAACAGTTTGTAAGACGTGAACTTCAGCATAGAGTCTTGGTTTACTCATGATCTTTTTCTCCTTTATCTTTATTTTTTTGAGCTTTTTTCTCTTCGATTCCTCGAATATAATCCCTTGCCCAGTTTAAGTGAACTTTTTTTCTTGAAGCAGGAAATGCAAGCCAATAGAGATCATCCGCCAATTGAGCAAAATCAAAGCTTTCGCCTTTTTGTGCAATCATTGAAATTAGTGATCTCATTTTGATGGTAGTTTGAAAACTATTTTTCGCCTTTAATACGGATTTTAGGTGAGCACCAATCCGATCTCGATTGCTTTCATCTTCGGCTACTAACTTCCCTACCGCAAATCCAAAAGAGATTCCTTCTTTATGAGGAGTATCATTCGCTTTTTGATGAGCTAAACCATAAAGCGTTAAAGCTCCATAGATGGCTTCTTCATAAGCTCCTTCTACGACAAATTTTTGAGTAGAATCATCATCCAGATCGGGAAATTCTTCTAAGATAAGTTCCCAAAGTTCTGGAACTTCATCCATTGTCTTTCCAAGACCTCTACGTAACCAAGCCAAGCGAGCTTTTTTTAGTCCTTCTGTTTTAGAATGCTCTATCTCGTGGATTTTATGTGCGACCAAATTTCCTGCTTTACCATAGGACCTTTTTTTCGGTGGATTGAGCATCTTTATTCACCTTTCTTCTCTTGTGCATTGGGATAAAGTTTGTTTACTTGTCTAAGATAAGATCTTTCTACCTCAAAGACCGACAATGTTTTTTCCTCGTCTTTAGAATCTTTCTTATCGCGTATGACACGACCAATCAATCCCTCAAGCTTTCTATCGCTTAAGCGGCTCATTTGAGTAGTAACGATCTGACGAGCTATCTCATAAGCTGTTTTCTCCCACTCTTTCTTTTTTAAAGAAAAGTCATTTGTACTTTCTTCTTTTGGATTTAGACTAGCAATCCAACTTAAAAAGGGCTCATCAACTTTTTCATATAGTTTCTCGCATCCTTGAGTCCAATAAGATTTCGAAGTCTCTCCAGAGCAGCCTTGAACCTTAGCGAGATTTTGAAAGAAAAAGCCCGTATAAGAAGCCAATTTGTCCAGTTTTTCAATTTGACTTTCTACTTCTCTTCGCCAATTTTCGCCTAAGTCAATAAGCAAACTAGGATAAAGCTCTAAGCTTTGAGATGAGGTATTGGTGATAAAAAAATCTTTATCTCCATAAGTAACAAATGGCATTTCAAAATGAATAATATAGTTATTAGGTAAACAATTATTTTCCTCTAACTGTTTGATCCACTCAACAATTCCAGGTTGACGAGTAGATTCATCTCTTTTGGTGGGATTTACAATTTCACTAAAACTTCGCCAAGCTTGACGAGTTTCAGTATGCCTTTTGGGAGTAAATCCCCCTGTTTCACCAGGTTTGACTTTAACTGGCTTCCATAAAGTAAAAGGCTCATTGCAATTTTCCTTATCGAAGAATTCTCCTCCTAAAAGCCAATATCCTTTTATCCGTCGATTTTCTCTATCTACGTCAAATAGGATAAATCTTGAATATAAGGTCATGAGTTCGGAGAAACTTTCAGGTTCAGGAATGTGGTGTCTTTCCTTCCACCTTTCTTGTGAACAATCCCAACAAAATCGGTCAGGAGGCCAAACCGAATCCCTCTCCTTAATGAGGGGTAAATTAAGAAGAATCGTTTCAAACAAATTTCTGCCTTGAGGATAAATTGCTCCAATCTTTCCTAACCAGCCACACCCAGGCGAGGGAAGCTTGATTCCACATTCTTCTGCCTCTTTCTTTCCTAATTTTGAGGGTTTTCCACTTGTATCATCAAAGCCAATAGTGGCATAAAGCCAAGCAGCTCCTTCCGCGAAAGAAATGGTTTCTTTTTCTGTTCCTGATCGTAAAGAGAAAAGCCGCTTTTTATTGGAGCTTTCCGCTTCTGTCATTTTTGAAACATTATAGTAAGTGCCTCTTTTAGCTATAGGTACCTGTAGGAATGGCCTTTTTTCATCTATCAAGTTGAAAATGGATCGATTTTGATCGAAGTATTGAATGACAAGGCTTTCTGGAATTTTTCCTGCCTTCCAATAAGCCTTCCAGCGCTCTAAAGCTTCTTGTAGATCTTCCTCTTCAAGCTCTTGCTCATTTCCATCAAACTCATATTGGCTTATTAAGTAATGGGCAATCGCTAAACATTGTCGGAAGATAGCGCTTCCCTGCGCAGGCGTTTCAGACACCAATCTTCTATAGGTAGAAGCCTGAATAAGTAATTCCTGAAATCCAACTTGAGATAGAGTTCCATCTAGATTTTCAACCGTAATCCACGGCTCTAGAGAAACATCATATTCATTATTCATTTTCCCTCCTAAAATCCTCAACATCATATTTCTTTTATTTCCAAAGTTATGATCTTGTGATAATCTGATCATAACTTCTTTGACTTTGAATGTCTACATTTAACTTAACTTTTTTTAACATTCTTTTTCGAATTATTTATTTATTTTATTCACAACAATTTTTTTAATTTTTTAGTTATTTCTTTCTAAAAATTTAGGTTAAGATTTTGTTCTTGATTTATCTACTTCCTGAAAGAAACTTTTGGAACTTTAAATCTTTATGGGATAAATAAAGCTAAACAAAATTAAAAATTGAGATAATTTCTAGACTTTGGTATTTCTTAGAAAGGTGATGAAAATGAATGATTTAAATATTGTATCTGGGTTAAATTTTGAAAAGCTCCAGAAGGCTTGTCGAGGATGTATAGCTAAAGCAGAGAAAAAAAGCGAAATGGGCCTCCCTTTATGGATGCATTTAACTGATACGGCTGCCATGATGGATTATATTTTTACTCATCGTGTTTCAAAGCAGGAAAAAGATAGGCTATGTGAAGCAACCCATTCCGATGAAAAAACAACGAGAAACCTTTTCATTCTTTTAGGTGGATTGCATGACATTGGAAAAGCGAGTTCGATATTTCAATCTCGGTTATTGCCACAGCTTGAATTGGAAAAGGAATTTTCTCTTCCACTTATTTCAGAGAACTATCGTAATTCAGAAGCTCATCATACTCGGCTTGGGGTATTGATTCTATGCTCCTTAGGCTATCCAGAATCCTTTGCTTCTATTTGTGGAGCTCATCATGGAAAGACTCAAAATCCGATTTTAGGAAAGGAAGATCAAATCATTTACAATGAGGCAAGAGAATGGTTATTTGGAATAAATCCAAGCGAACAACAAATAGAAAATCTGAAGAAAATTTGGAAGGAGATCAGTGACTTCTTTTTAGAGGCTTGTGGCTTTTCTAGTCCAAAAGAAATTCCCCAATTAGAACCTTATCCACTCATGATATTGGCTGGATATCTAAGTGCAGCCGATTGGCTGGCTTCAAATCCCTCCTATTTTTCCTTAATTGAAAAAACAAATTTTGAAAAAAAGGATTGGTATCCCAAACGAATCCAGTCTGGACAAAATAAGATCGGATTTCCAACGGTTTGGTTCAATTCTCGAAAAGAAGACATCCCTAACTATCAAACTCTATTTGGCTTGCCTCATCCTTATCCCTTTCAACAAGCTGTTCTCGAAGTAGCTCTTTCCATAGACCAACCTGGCCTGATGATTATTGAAGCTCCTATGGGGAGCGGAAAAACAGAAGCGGCTTTAATAGCTGCAGATGTATTTACGAAAAAAGCACAGTCAGGAGGGGTTTTTGTTGGGCTTCCTACTCAAGCTACAGCCAATGGGTTGCTTAAACGCTTTAAAAATTGGGCTGAAAAAGAAACGGATTCCATGATTGCTACCTTTATGTTGTCTCATGGAGCGGCCACCTTAAATCCTATATTTCAAAAGATGTCAAGAACAGAAAGTTTGAGGGATGAAGATAGAGATAAAACAGGAAAATTAATAATTCATCCATGGATGAAAGAAAATAGATTGGGACTCTTTTCCGATTTCGTAATTGGAACGATAGATCAAGCTTTAATGATGGCTTTAGATTATCGATATACCACCTTACGCCATGCCGGCTTAGCAGGAAAAACATTGATTTTAGATGAAATTCATGCTTACGATGCTTATACTTCTAGTTTTCTGACTACCCTATTGATATGGATGGGTATCTATAAAGTTCCAGTGATTTTATTATCCGCCACTCTTCCTCAAGAAAAAAGAAAAGCATTCATAAAAGCTTATCTTAAAGGAGTGAACGAAATGCAAAAAGTGAAAAATTCACTAAATTTTGATCATTCCTTGGCTTATCCTCGGATCACTTGGACGAACGGTTTGAATGTAGTCACGAAAGACGATTTGGGATGGAAAGAAACACGTCAAATTCAAGTGTTAAAAGAAGCAATTGATGATGGACAAGCCAATGAAGTCATAAAAAAGCACCTAGAGGAACATTTAAGCCAAGGTGGGTGTGCTGGGATAGTGGTCCATACCATTCCTAAAGCTCAAGATCTTTCTGAATATCTTCAAAAAGAAATGCCCACTTATAAAGTTTTAACCATTCATTCCGCTTATAAACGTCAAGATCGAGAGAAAATTGAAAATGATCTCTTAGAACTTCTTGGGAAAGACAGTACTCCTGAACAACGTGATAAATTGATCGTAGTGGGAACTCAAGTAATTGAACAATCTCTCGATATTGATTTTGACTTTATGATTTCTGAATTAGCTCCAGTTGATCTAATTTTACAAAGAATGGGCCGTCTGTGTCGCCATAAAAATCGAAGTCGACCCAAAAATTTAGCCTCTCCACGCTTTTTGCTCCTCGATATTCAAAACAATATCGTCGATGCTTCAAACAAAAGAAGAATATATGGAGAATGGACATTGCGACGAAGTAGAAAAATTTTACCTTCAGAAATTTTTCTTCCCCATGATATTCCTAAGTTAATTGAACAAGCTTATAAAAAGCCAGTTTCAAGCGAAAATATAATTTGGGATGAATATTCAAAAGAACAACAACAAAAGGAGAAAAAAGCTAAACAATGGAACCTTAATCCACCAGGAACTTTGGAGAATGCTAAACGAAAAGGACTGAATGGTCTGATGAAAAGTCAAAGTATTTATACCGAAGAGCAAGCTCAGTTGAGTGTGCGAGATGGAGGTCCAAGCGTAGAAGTCTCAATTTTTACATCTGATGATTCAAATCTAGATCAGTGGACTGCCTTAGATATTCGAAATCGTTCTTTAAGAGTGAATTTATTTGAGGTCGATGAATTTTCTAAGGAAATAGAAATCTGGATGAAAAATAATAAAAAATTAATAGAGAAGAAAATGCCAAAAGGATTTCCTAAAGAACTAATACTTTATCTTAAGGATGAGGACGAAACTCAAATTGGAAAATGGAAAGTGAAATATGATATAAAACAAGGCTTGATAGTGAGAAAAAATAAATAGAAAAAGATTTATAAAAAATGGTTTCTATTCTTTTCATCCCTAAAGATTAGATTCTGAAAAATAATTAGATCTATATTTTTTGAAATTATGATCTCTGTAGCTAGAAAATTTAAATAAAAATTGAAAAATTTCGATGAAGCATGCTATAAGTAAAGGGAATCGTTAGCCTTTCCCCGTAAGTGCGGGGATGATCCCTCGACTTTTCTCTTTACGCTCTGGAATGGAAAACTTTCCCCGCAGGGGCGGGGATGATCCATTTGGTAATAAAAGGATCTTATTTTTCCCCGCGTAAGCGGGGATGCTAGCGATTCTTTGGCTTAGTACAATTAATTCAATAAAAAGAAAAATTTTTGAATAAATTTTTAACAGCTAGCTAAAAAAGAGTTCGTAACGACAAATTTCGTTCGAACTCTTTTTTCGTTTATCTTCCATAAAACGAGTCATCTTAAAAGAATAGCTACAGCTCAAGTTCTCTATAAATATTCTCTATAAATATTTAATAAAAGGCGATATTCTTAAAAAATCGGAGAAGATCTCCATGAAATTTTTTCGAAGGTCCAATTTTTGGTGAGTGAATACTTAGAATAGCTCAAAAAATAAGAGAATCTTTAAAAACTTGACTCTTATGCTCAGTCCGTAAAACGAATAGAAAATAGGTCTGTAAGAAAAGCTAAAATGTTTTTCTCATAGATTCACTTTTATTTCACGAAACTTTACATCCTTTTTTTGCGCACGAACTAAAAATCTTTCTTTTGGTAAAGGGATTTCACTTTTGATAAGCTCAGGATCTCTGTTCGATAGGACGATTGCTTGTCAATTAAAATGATTCGCCTCATAAAAGATAGAAAATGGAGAATAAAGAGGGGTATAACCATTTAATGGTTTTCATCCATATTTCTTTATTCTTTTTTGAATAATCACAAAGATCTTAAGGTAAAAGTTACTCGAAAATTCAAATTAAGAAAGCGCTTTTGCTATTAAAATAAATAGAGACTTTTAGAAATAGAGATACATCATGAGCTTTCCAAAAGATTTCTTATGGGGTGGAGCTGTTGCGGCCAATCAATGTGAAGGCGCTTATTTAGAAGATGGCAAGACACTTTCGGTTCCTGACATGTTGCTTGGTGGCGATGTTAACACCCCCGTACCTTCTTATCCAAAACTGATCCCGATGCGTTTTATCCAAGTCATGAAGCCATCGACTTCTATCATCATTACAAAGAAGACATCAAACTCTTCGCAGAAATGGGCTTTAACACCTTCCGTTTATCCATCAACTGGGCACGTATTTATCCAAATGGCGAAGACGAAGAACCCAATGAAGCGGGTTTGGCGTTCTATGATGCAGTATTTGACGAATGTGCCAAATACGGTATCCAACCTTTAGTTACCTTATGCCACTATGAAATTCCTTGGTGGATCGTAAAGGACTATGGCGGCTTCTCGAATCGCAAAGTCATCGATTTGTTTGTAAAATATGCCAAGACTTGCTTTGAACGCTACAAAGACAAAGTCAAATATTGGTTGACTTTTAATGAGATCAATTGTGCCACCATCCCCTGGGATGGCAGGAATGGGAACCTTATATGGACTTGGAGTGATAGAGGAAGAATACCTCAATGCTGATCATCCTATTCCTTTGTCCGAATTGAAGGTAAATGCACAGGTATTTGAAGCGCTCCACAATGAGTTTGTAGCAAGTGCTTTAGCGGTAAAAGCAGGCCATGAAATCAATCCTGATTTTTTGATTGGATGTATGATCGCTTATATGACAGCGTATCCTTTGACTCCAAATCCAAAAGATATACTGGTCACTTTTGACTACGATAATGAAATGAATAATTTCTGTGGGGATGTGCAAGTACGGGGAGAATATCCAGCCTTTACTTCTGAATTCTTCAAAAAGCGCGGGATCGATCCAAGTTTCATCACCGAAGAGGATAAGAAGATCTTAAAAGAAGGCATAGTGGATATGTACACTTTCTCTTACTACATGTCTAACTATATGTCCTCCGATAAAAACGCAGAGAAAACCACTGAAAACATGTCCATTGGAGTAAAAAATCCATATCTTGAAGCAAGTGATTGGGGCTGGCAAATCGATCCGGATAGCTTAAGATACACTCTTGATAAGCTTCGTGATCGCTATCCTGGAACACCTTTGATGGTTGTAGAAAACGGCTTTGGCGCTTTTGATAAAGTAGAAGAAGATGGAAGCATTCATGATGACTACCGCATCAACTATTTCCGTCCTCATATCAAAGCGATGTCAGAAGTCATTGAAGATGGTGCCCTTTTGATTGGCTACACCACTTGGGGACCAATCGATTTGGTATCTGCAGGAACGGGCCAATACGCTAAGCGCTATGGCTTTATCTATGTAGATCGCCACGACGATGGAACGGGTGACTTCTCCCGTAAGAAAAAAGATTCCTTTGATTGGTACAAAAAAGTCATCGCTTCTAATGGGGAAGATTTAGATTAGCAGAAAATATTTAGACTTAGGCGAAACAAATTTCTTCGCCTTTTTCTTTTTATCACTTAAAAGAGCTGCTCAAGCTTTGGATGAATAGAAGGCTGCTATAGTATCCTCGTTAAGTGAGGAATTTATGCTCAAGCTACTTGAAACCAATTACAAAAACTCTGCTGCGAATGCTTCTGTGGAATGGGCCTCAGCACAAGTTCTCTATAGATATTTGTTAAAAGGCGACAGTTTAAAGAAAATAGAGCGTGATCTTTTTGGTCACGAAGATCTTCATGGATTTTTTTCAAAATCAATTCTTAATTTTTATCACGTTGATACCTCTGAACTTTCAAAAAACCGAGGAATTTTCAAGAATCTTTCTCTTCTTGAAA
The DNA here is from genome assembly GCA_964438885.1 of uncultured Erysipelotrichaceae bacterium. Taxonomy (GTDB): domain Bacteria; phylum Bacillota_I; class Bacilli_A; order Erysipelotrichales; family Erysipelotrichaceae; genus Allobaculum. The sequence continues at coordinate 10,151 of CAYTMK010000017.1, forward strand.
TGATTTCATTGTTACTCAATTCGAACTCTCCTTACTATATTGCGATTGCTCGTACGCTCAAACTTTTAGTTTCTTAAAGAAATCTACCTCTTATCATGGGCTAAGATCTCTGTCTATCTTTTGCCGGATCATTTGTGGACCTTAAAGGCAAAACTTATTCGAAAATCAAAATAAAGAAAGCGGTTTTCCTGATAAAATGAATTTGTAACGATTTTTTAGAAAGGAAGATACATCATGAGCTTTCCAAAAGATTTCTTATGGGGTGGAGCTGTTGCGGCCAATCAATGTGAAGGCGCTTATTTAGAAGATGGCAAGACACTTTCGGTTCCTGACATGTTGCTTGGTGGCGATGTTAACACCCCCGTACCTTCTTATCCAAAACTGATCCCGATGCGTTTTATCCAAGTCATGAAGCCATCGACTTCTATCATCATTACAAAGAAGACATCAAACTCTTCGCAGAAATGGGCTTTAACACCTTCCGTTTATCCATCAACTGGGCACGTATTTATCCAAATGGCGAAGACGAAGAACCCAATGAAGCGGGTTTGGCGTTCTATGATGCAGTATTTGACGAATGTGCCAAATACGGTATCCAACCTTTAGTTACCTTATGCCACTATGAAATTCCTTGGTGGATCGTAAAGGACTATGGCGGCTTCTCGAATCGCAAAGTCATCGATTTGTTTGTAAAATATGCCAAGACTTGCTTTGAACGCTACAAAGACAAAGTCAAATATTGGTTGACCTTTAACGAAATTAACATTCCTTGCATGGGCGAAGGTGGCATTGGAAATTTATATGGCCTTGGCATCATCGAAGAAGAAGACCTCAATGCTGATCATCCTATTCCTTTAAATGAACTCAAAAGCAATCCACAAAGAATGTTTGAAGCGCTTCATAATGAATTCGTAGCAAGTGCTTTAGCGGTAAAAGTAGGCCATGAAATCAATCCTGATTTTGTGATTGGTAACATGATTGCCCACGTTACCCTTTATCCATTTACACCAAATCCAAAGGATATTTTGGCTGTTTTTGACGAAGACAACTTTAAAAATAACTTCTGTGGGGATGTACAAGTGCGTGGAGAATATCCACCTTTCATGATGCGCTACTTCAAAGACAATGGAATTGATACTTCCTTCATTACCGAAGAAGATAAGAAGATTTTAAAAGAAGGTACAGTGGATATGTATACCTTCTCCTACTACATGTCCAATTGCGTAGCCACGGATGAAAATGCCGAGAAGACCGCTGGCAATATGTCGGTAGGGGTAAAAAATCCATATCTTGAAGCAAGCGATTGGGGCTGGCAAATCGATCCCGATGGCTTAAGATATACAATTGATGTTTTACGCGATCGCTATCCTGGAACGCCTTTGATGGTGGTAGAAAATGGCTTTGGAGCCTTTGATAAAGTGGAAGAAGATGGAAGTATTCATGATGACTACCGCATCAACTATTTCCGTCCTCATATCAAAGCGATGTCAGAAGTCATTGAAGATGGTGCCCTTTTGATTGGCTACACCACTTGGGGACCAATCGATTTGGTATCTGCAGGAACGGGCCAATACGCTAAGCGCTATGGCTTTATCTATGTGGATCGCCACGACGATGGAACGGGCGACTTCTCTCGTAAGAAAAAAGATTCCTTTGATTGGTACAAAAAAGTCATTGCTTCCAATGGGGAAGATATCGACTAATTTCTAAAGAGCGGCTTGCCGCTCTTTTTTTATGGTTTTCAAGATTTAATTTCTTGACGAACTTTTGTATTATTTGTAACATTGTATTAGTTAAATAGTACAATTAGAGAGGAGGAAGAGAATGGAATTTTCTTTTAAAAATGATGCTCCCCTTTACTTACAATTGGCCAATATTTTGGAAACCCAAATTATGGCGGGTCATCTTGAATCCGGTCAAAAGTTGCCTTCCGTGCGAGAGTTGGCTTTGATGAGTAAAACCAATCCCAATACCGTATCCAAAGCGCTCGCCCAGCTGGAACAAAAAGGATTGATTGAAACAAGACGAACGAGTGGAAAGTTTGTCAAACCCCTTCAAGAAGTTCTTTTACAAAACCGAATTCAAAAAGCGAGCTTGTTATGCCAAAAATTTTTAGAGGAGATGCGTGCTTTAGGCTTTTCTCAACAAGAAAGTCTACAGCTACTTGAAAAGGAGGGAAAAGATGCTTCTACAAATTGATCATTTGTCTAAATCGTTCGGTTCAAAAAAAGTATTGGATAATTTGAATTTAACGCTTTCTGAAAATCAAATCGTTGGCCTTTTAGGGCCAAATGGTTCAGGAAAAAGTACTTTGATTCGTTGCATCAATGACTTGCTTATGGTAGATCAGGGAACCATTCGTTTAGAAGACAAGCCTTTAGGATCCTTTAATAAAGAAGACATTTCCTATTTGCCTGAGCGTAGTGCTTTGCCTACGCATTGGAAGGTAAAAGAAGCTCTCGCTTTTTATGCCTCTTTTTATTCCAACTTTGACCTTCAAAAAGCGCACAAACTCCTTCAAGAATTCGATTTGGATGAAAATGCCGAAATCAAAGCGATGTCGAAAGGAATGCAAGAGAAGTTGCAACTCGCTTTGGTGATGGCCCGGAAGGCCAAGCTCTATATTTTGGATGAACCTTTAGGAGGAGTCGATCCAGCAGCGCGCGATCGCATTTTGTCTGCGATTTTAACCAATTTTGAGGATGGAGCGTCCATGATCATCAGTACCCATTTGATCGCTGAAATTGAACCCATCTTGGATCGGGCCATCTTTTTAAAAAATGGAAAAATTTTAGTCAATGAAGAAGCGGATCTCTTGCGGGCGCAACACCAAAAAAGCTTAGATTTGTATTTTCGCGAGGTATATACCCAATGACAAAACTATTTGTTCATACTTTAAAAGAGGCTCAAAAATTGATCTTACCGATCTTTGGCGTTTCGATGGTGGCCGCTTTCATGAGTGTCCTTCTTGGTCAAGTTCACCACGTTTTGATCCAAAACGTTTCAAATTTTTGCGCTCTATTCTCGATTTTAACTGGTTTTATTAATTTATTTGTCTTTGCCATTTGGCAAGGAAAAACGTGGAAAGAAACGTTCTTTACTGGGCCGGCTACTTTGTATCGCACGTTACCCTTATCCCGCATCGAATTGATGGAAGCTTGTCTTCTATCCACTTTTACAGCTTTTTTGGAAATCTCGATTTTCTTGGTTGCTCCTTTTCTAGTCTTAGATTGGCAAGAAATTCCAACTTTTTTAGAGGCTCTTCCTGATTTAACTTATCTTTTTGGCTGGTTTGTAGCCACTTTTTTCTTAGAAGGAATTTGTGCTCTACTCGTCATCGATTTGGGAATTCTTATTGGGTATCGGTTTCGCTCTTCGAAGCTTGGATGGTCCATTTTATTTATGGTTGTCCTTTGGATTTTGACGGGCATTATCGTATGTTTGGCTTTATCCCCCACTTTAAGAGCGAATTTTGAAGTGCTCAATACCAATTTGATGCCCGCTGAGCCTTTACGTCAATTGATGAAAGTGGGTTCTATAGCCTATTTTCTTCTCGATCTCATCTATTTCGGGATCATCTATTGGCAACTAAAAAAAGGAATTGATATCGATAGTTAAACAAAAAGCTGAAACTTATGAAAAAGAAGTTTCAGCTTTTTCTTTTTGAGCGTTGACGAATAAAAAACTGTTCTTGTTCTCGTTCAATCCATTTGGCTTTAAAATAATGATCTCGAATGGACCCTTTGCGAACCATTAAATGGCGATTGTTGCGTTCATCATGCCAGCCGGCAAAATCATAACCAGGCTTACTGGCACGAGGCAAAAGAAAAGTAGGCGTCAAGTGGGTGTAGCTTTGAATGGGTGGTTCATCAAATACGCCCCCATCCAGTTCATATTCAATGTTGTAGTGTTTCAAACGCCACTTGGCATAAAGGCTTGATGGTTTTAGAAAGACGAAATCAGAACGATATCGATGAATAAAATTGGCATCCAAATACCAATCCACAAAGTCATAGCCAATCCGCAAAGGCTTGGGTAAATGATCGATGTATCCATTCAAATTGACGATCACATCGGAAAGTTTCGCCCCACCTTGCGTGTCCAAATGAATCGAAACCGGATCTTGAAAAACTCCTTTTAAATAAATCGGTCCCGGTTCTAGGTCTGCTAAGTACTCCACACGCTCCCCATTTAAAAACCAACCTGCGAATTGTCGCCCTTTGGCTCTGGCTGGATAGAGCTTGGTGATCTGGGCATTATAACGAATTTCATGTGGATTGTAGGGAGAATTGAGCCCTTCTTCCAAATCATAATAGACTGGGTAAGTTTTAGGAATCCACTTTGGATACAGTTTGACCGTATTGGGTAAATAACCACCTGGATTGATCCGTTTGGTGAATTCAGGATCGATATACCAACCATCAAAAATGTATCCTTCGCGATCCATCGCCATATCCATCATGGATTCCCCTTTCTTCAAAGTTTTCTCTATCTTTCAATTTTACACCATCAAGAATAGGGCGCAAAAATTTAGAAATTATTGGGGTTAATCTTGCCTAGAGAAGGAAAAAAGTGCTAGTATATCCATGCTGTCCTGGTAGCTCAGTAGGATAGAGCATGCGCCTTCTAAGCGCACGGTCGGGTGTTCGAATCATCTCCAGGACGCCATTTGTAAAATCTCTTCACTCTTCTAAAAAGAGGGAATCTATATAAGTAAAAAAAGGTGTGAACATTCACACCTTTTTTTTTGACTCTCGATGCTATGTTTTTCAGCCCATGAATTTTAAAACCAAAAGTGCTTTGGCATTTGGACTTCAAAAGGCCAGTCCGGTTGATGAATGAGAGTGGCTTTAATGGAACCATCCTCCATAATGAGGACTTTTGCATAACAAGGAGGTTGACCATCTCTTGGCAAACACATACTTCCAGGATTGATCAAGACAACATCTTTTATACGATTAATTTTCGCTACATGGGTATGGCCATACAAAACCAATTGGCAATTATTTTTTATGGCCACCTCAGCCAATTGCTCTTCACGACGAGAATAGCTGAAATATTGAGAATGAACCATATAGATCCGAATCCCAGCAATGCTCACAATACGGCCCTCAGGCATAGCGGAATCCCAGTCGTTGTTTCCACGGACAAAGAGCCATTTGGAATATTTGTTCGCATCGTCCTCTAAATCTCCACAATGCAAAAATAAGTCCGCATTGGGATAGGCTTTACATAGTTCATCCAACAAATAACTTTGTCCATGGGTATCACTTGCGACAATGAGTTCCGCTTTCACACACTGGCCTCCTTTTTTCTTTTTTGAAGCACGAATCGAAAACAAGTGGACCCCTCCTTTCGAAAAATAAATTGATCAAACCTACTTGTTATGAAGCTAAGTTTTTTTGCGCTTTGTATTCATTGAGCGTTAAGCCTGTTTCATGCAGATAAGCAGCTGTTTCTTTGGTCACATAGCGCAACACAAAAGGTTGATAAAAGACTTGCGTCAGGGATTCTTTATCAGCCGGATAGCGAATGATCCAGCCATATTTCCAGCTGTTTTCTTCTAACCAATTTTTAACTTGAAGTTGTTCTTCTGATAAGGCTTGTAGTCCTGTATCCACTTGAAATGGAGGAGCCGTAGCGGAAAGAGCCTCATTCCACGTTTCAAATCCTTCTACATGAACCGTTAAACCAAGTTGTTCTTCTCGCGTTCCATAAGGACCTTGTAAATAACTAGGATAGTCATGCATAAATTGTTGTTGATCATAGGGGACAAAACCAAGGATAGGAATCAGTTCAATGCCTTGGGCCTGCGCCTCTGTTTGCATGGCTAAAAAGGATTCCGCCGCTTGACGGCGTAGTGAAATTCCCGTAGCAATCTCCATTAAATCCGAAGGGCGCCAGAAGACCACCGTATTTTGAGGGGTTAAAACGGCATCGAATTCGCTTGGATTATCCGCTAGGGGGAGACTGATGTTGGATTCAAAGTAGGCGACCGCATCGGCATAGGAAAGCCACGATAACATATTCTGAAGGGAATCCAAATCGAAGTAATTTCGATATTGGTTGACAAAATGGACAATAAAGGTGGGATCCGTATTTTGGGTTTTAAAAGCCATATCATAATAGAGCGTATTGAGAATGTTAAAGCCATCGGCTTCTACAAACGGAATGACTTGTTCTGGCATGATCTGCCCATTGATTAAGATGTTGATTTGGGAATCGTCTAAGGCATCGGATAAAATTTCTCGCTCTTCCGCCGTTCCATAGGGATAGCGAGAAAGGGGATCAGAGCGCTCGTGTAAGATCATAAAGGAAATAGAAATGAAGGCCAAGCATACCACAAACACCAAGAGGCGCGCTCTTTTTACATGCTTTGGCAATTCGTCATTGTTCATGGATGTGGCGTGAAAGGTTCAACATCCCATTGAAAAATTTTAACTGGTTAAGCCAAAACGGTTGAGAGAAATCAAACATCTCACTTCCTCCTTTCCATAGTTTAATAGTACAAGCCGAACTTTTAAAAAGCCAAACGTCCTAAGCCCTATTTAGGACTTTTTCTTTGACTTCATTTTTTAAAGGACAGACGATTTTTGTCTCTTGAAGTCGTTGGTAAACTAAAACCGCTATTTTTTCTGGAATCAAAGCCGACAATTCTTCTAAACTGGCCTCTTTGAGCTTCTTTAAAGAGGGATAGGCCTTTCGCAATTTGGCTTTTCGGACTGGTCCAAGACCTGGAATGTCGTCAAGGAGTGATTTGGTCATTCCTTGGCTACGCAATTTTTGATGATAGGTAATGGCAAAGCGATGGACTTCATCTTGCATGCGCGTCAAAAGAAAAAACAAAGGATCAGTTTTTTCAAGAGGAACTTCTTCAAGTTGCTCATTGATTAAAGCCCGAGTGGTATGATGATCATCTTTTACCAATCCTGCAATAGTAAGAGGAATTCCTAAAGCATCCCGAACTTCAAGGGCGGCTTTCACTTGGGGAATTCCACCATCGACTAAAAATAAGTCGGGTAAAGGACGAGCTGAAGACTTTCCATATCGGGAAAATAAGACTTCTTTCATTGTATCGGTATCGGAGCGATAGTTGGAAAGCTTATAGTGACGATAGCCAGCTTTAAAGGGTTTTCCCTCTTTAAAACTGACTAAGGCCGAGACGTTGTTTGTTCCCGCTAGATGTGAATTGTCTATGAGCTCTATGGTATGAATGGGTTTATGAAAAATCGTGGATAAATGCGCATTGGCGGCTTGTAAATCTTGATCATGGCGATAAGCCAATTGAAATTTTTGGCGATGGGCTTCTTTGGCATTTTCTTGGGCTAATTTTAAAAGTTTCAGTTTCTCTCCTTGTTTTGGAATGACAAAGTGCGTGGGAAAGGTTTCTTTTAAGAGCACTATATCCGTTTGTTGGGGAACATAAATGGTTTTGGGTAACTTATCATTTTGATAAGAATCCTTATAATACTGCACCAAATAGGATAAAAAGACTTCTTGAGGATCGTCATAAAGAGGGCTAATGGACATATTGCGCTCAAGCAGTTTTCCTTCACGCACAAAAAGGCCTTGAATAGAGATGTAGCCCTTATCCGCAAACCAACCAAACGCATCAAAGGATTGATGGGGATCGAAATCAATGGCTTGTTTTTGTTGAATGTGTTCGATGGCTTTGATTTGTTGGAGAATCTCACCCGCGCGCTCAAATTCCATCTTTTCACTTGCTTCTTGCATTTTCGCTTCTAATTCTGCCTTGATTTCGCCCCGAGACCCCTTTAAAAAGCGAATGATTTTTTCTCGATCTTCTAGCGCTGCTTTTTCATCGATCGGCTGAAAACAAAAGCCTCGACATTGGTGCATATGATAATACAGGCAGGGGGCTTTTTTGGGTGTCTTGCATTTTTGGCTCAAAAAAAGCTGATTAAGCAATTTTACCGCATCATAAGCATAGGTAGAAAAAGGATAAGGTCCAAAAATATCGCTGTCCTTGTTGGACGCTTTGCGGCTAATGCGTATCGCAAAATGTGGTCCTTTTGTGACTTCAATATAGGGATACATTTTGTCATCCATGAAGACAATGTTAAAAGGAGGATGATGCTTCTTGATTAAATTGATCTCCAATAATAAGGCATCTTTTTCTGTCCAGGTCCGGATGAATTCAAAGTCCTGAATGTTTTCCACTAATTTTGTGGTCTTATGGTTGTGTTCGCCATGAAAGTAAGAGCGAACACGATTTTTCAATACTTTGGCTTTTCCCACATATAAGATGTTTCCTTCGCCATCTTTCATCAAGTAACATCCTGGTCCATCGGGAAGTAAAGCGAGTTTATCTTCAATTTTTTTGGTCAGTGGCATTTTTCTCTCCTTTTAAAAGTCAATTTCATTTAGGACTTCTTTTTAAGCTTAATAAAACCAATTGGGTCCCTCCTATTTCTAAAGAGGTACAAAGCGCAAAGAAATAAGAAGGCAGATTTAAAGATTTTTCGGGCAGAATAAAACGGTTTTAAGCGCTCTTTTGCGATGATTTGGAAAGAGTCGAGCCGCTTTTTCAGGACCGAAATAGATTTAAGGTGACTAGGGAGGACTCGGCTCTGAAAACCTAGAGAATATGGCTTTAAGAGGCCACTTTAAATCTTTCTCTTGGCGAATGAAAAAAGAAAGGAAAGCTTATTGTTTTGGCCAATAAGCACATTACAACTATGAGTGTACAAATTGTTACGGATTCCTCTTCTGAATTGGAAAATTCCTTTCATCCTTCTTTGCATGTAGTTCCTTTAAATGTTCGCTTTGGAAATGATGAGTACCAAGATGGAGTGAATCTTTCTCGTGAAGAGTTTTATAATCGTTTAATTGAAGAAGACACGCTTCCTCAAACGAGTGCTGCTTCCCCAGTGGCTTTTGAAGAAGCGGTACTCGATGCGAAAAAAAATGGCGATGAAGTTCTTCTCATTACCCTTTCTTCCAAACTCTCTGGAACCTATCAATCCGCTAAATTGGGAATTGCGGATCTAGAAGATGTGTATTTGGTGGATTCGATGACCGTTTGCCTAGGGCTTCAAATTTTGGTTCGTCGTGCGCTTGAACTTTCCGATCAAGGATTAAGCGCAGCAGAAATTGCTAAAATTTTGGAAGAAGAAAAAGGACGCGTTCGCCTTGTGGCTTTACTTGATACCTTGGAATACTTGAAAAAGGGTGGTCGTATTTCAGCGGCCGCAGCTGCGATTGGAAACCTGTTGTCCATTCGTCCGGTCATTGCGGTAGAAGATGGTGAAGTAAAGATGCTTGGAAAAGCTCGGGGATCCAAAAAAGCCAACAACTTGTTAAACGAAATGATCGAGAAATCGGGTGGAATTGCCTTTGATTATCCTTCTACACTCGGTTACACCGGTTTAAACGATGATCTTCTTCGAAAATATGTGGAAGATTCCAAACTTCTCTCTGAAAAATACAAAAACGAAGCCAACTATCAACTCGTTGGTCCAACCATTGGAACCCACGCAGGGCCTGGTGCCATTGCTTTGGCGTTCTTTGCTCAAAACGACTAAGATGATGTAAGGAAAGAACAACTGCTCTTTCCTTTTTTTCTTTTTCCAAAACCACTTGCATTCTCTTTTTTTCTCTCATCAAAAAAGGATCCAAAGAGCGATCTTTAGATCCCTTGAAAGAAAAATCATTAAATAAAAATGCCTTGACGAGCCAATACCAATTCTTGCGCTTCTTTCCAGCGCGCTTGGTTTTCATTGGCACTTGCTTTTTTACAAGCTTCTAAATATGGCGTAAAGCCTAAAGATTCGTACAACACAATCGCTGGCCACGAAGCCGCTTGCGTGGAAAGATACAACTCTTGGCTTGGTTCTTCTTGTATAAAAGAAACCATCGCTTTTTTTAAGGCAGCTTTGGCTAAACCTAGGTGTTGATCTTGAGGAGAAGTCATCATCCAATGAATGCGCTTGTTTTCAGGAAAAGCACTCCCATACCAAAGACCAACACTACAAGCTAAGTGATTGTCTTTTAAAGATTTGATCCCATAGAGATGATGGATAAAATAGTGTGGGTCTTGCTTGTACATCCCATCAAAAATAGAAAGGGCTTCTTCGAAATTGGCCAAAAAATCAAGCTTCACCAAAAGATTGGCCCACTCTTGTCGAAAAGAAAGAATTTCTTGAGGTTTAACCCATTCATATCCAGCAGGGAGGATTCCTACATTTGGATCTTGTTCTAAAGCTTGAAGAGTCAAAGAAGAGGCAACCATAAAAAGTGGATCGAGCGCATACGTTTTATCAATAACTATTGGTTTTTTCCCCATAAAGTACTCCTCTTTTTATTTCAATTCCACTAAAGTCGCGCCAAGTCCTCCATCACCAGGACCGCCTGAAGCAATGCCTTTGACTTGGGGATGTTTGCGCAAATCTTCCCAAACGGCACTTCGTAAGGCGCCTGTTCCCAATCCATGAATAATTCGCACGTTTTTAACTCGATGATAGATGGCTTGGTCCAAGTAATGATCAAGCGCTTCAATGCCCTCTTCTACATGCATACCAATGAGATTGAGTTCCATGGGAAAAGCTTTAAAAGAGCGTTCAGGGCGATCACTGCGACGGGGCGATTTAGGGGCTTGTGGTTTTTTCATGGGAGTCAATTGATCCAATTCCACCGTAACCCTACGCCCATTGACCAATACGATCGCTTTGTCTTTACGCAAAGATTGAATTTCTCCATGATTGTTCAAAGCGGACAACCGAACATAATCTCCAACTTTAAAGGTTTGTTTTGATTCTTGAACTTCTTCTTGATTGGATTCATAGAGTGCATCTAATTTAGCCATTTGATCGATTTGTTCATGAGAAGCCTTTTGCGTCGACTTTTTCAAATCACGAATAATTTGTTTGGCCTCTTCCTTTTTCTCATACAACATGTCTTCAAGCTGTTTGGTGTATTCATTATCCAACCGTTGTTTTTGTTGGGCCCACTTGGCTTGATCATGTTCGGCCTTTCGCTGTAATTCATGGGCATTGGCAATGAGTTGATCAAAGCGATCTTTTTGTTTTTGGACTTCAGCTTGTTGGTGTTCGAGGGCTTCAAGTTGTCTTGCGTTTTCCGACTCACTGTCCTCCTTGATTTGTGAAGCGCGTGCCATGATGTCTTGGGATAAACCAAATTGACGAGCAATGTGAAAGGCACAACTCGCTCCACTGACTCCTTCTAAAAAACGATAGGTTGGTTGAAGAGTTTCCAAATCAAACTCTACACTGCCCACCAAAACATTTGGATCAGTTTTTCCAAAAGATTTGACTTGATTGTAGTGTGTGGAGGTTAAAACGGTTGCCCCTTTTTCAATGAGATCTTCTAAAACGGCTTGCGCTAAACTCGCTCCTTCTAAGGGATCGGTGCCATTACCAATTTCATCCAACAGCACAAAGGTATCCTTATTGGCTAAATTGGTAATCCGACCAAGCTTTTTGGCATGGGCGGAAAAGGTCGAGAGATTTTGTTCAATGGATTGCTCATCGCCAATGTCAAAGAAAAATTGGGAATAAAGAGGCAACATGGCCCGATGGGCCGATACTGGAAAACCACTGTGAGCCAACAAGAGAAACAATCCTATCGTTTTTAATGTCACGGTTTTTCCGCCCATATTGGATCCAGTAATCATTAAACAGGCTTTAGTAGCTGGAATGTTATAATCGTTTGCGACCGCCTTTTGTTTATCGAGGAGTGGATGAATGGCGTGTTCCAAATGAATGGCATGATTGCCCGTATGCAAAGTAGGGATGGTTCCATCATGATTTTGCATCCAACGCCCCTTGGCAATGGCCAAATCGATGGTTTCCATGCTTTCTTCATTGGACTCTAATGCGCGAGCATTTTTCCGCACTAAGCCACTGAGTTCTTGACAAATCCGCTTTTTCTCCTCTTCGATTTCCAATTGAATTTCGGCTACTTTATTGTTGAGGGGAACGAGGACGTTGGGTTCTACATAGCTTGCGGCTCCGGATTGACTCAACCCATGAATCATGCCCCCATATTTGTATTTATCGGTGGCTTTCATCAACACGCAAAGTCTTGAACCAACCGAAACGCTCACACTATCCACAAGAGAGTTGGCATTGGCTTTGATAAATCGCTTTGCGGCAGCGGAAAGATCGGCTTTGGCTTGAATGAGGCCACTATCTAAAGTGCGCAATTTTGAAGTGGCATCCATGCGAACTTGACCAGACAAATCAATCGCTCCATCGATTTTTTGCGCAAGGGATTTAAGGGGATCGATGGTTTGGGCGATTTCATACAACAACGGTTCTTCCTCGCTAAAGGCTTTGGAAACACTTTGGCAAGCGGCTAAGAAGAAAGAAACTTCTAAAAGCTCTTGAGGACGCAAAGTGATTCCTTTGTGAGAGGCCTTGATAAGGGCAAGAAGGTCAGAAAATCCGCCAAGAGATACCTCCTTGCCTTTTTGAAGAAAGGCAAACGCCTCACTCGCACAGGATAAGTCTTGACGCATCTTTAAAACATTAGGTAAGGGACCCGCTTGGTGAATGCGTTCTATGGTACGAGGGGAATGGGCATATTGGGCAAATTGGTTCAAGACGCTTGAAAAATCGACGGCATCGTATTCTAAATTCATTTTTTTCCTCTTTTTCTATAATTAGGATTTCCTTTAAGATCAAAAACACTTCTTTAAAAACCTAGAGTCACAGCTCTTTTTCTAAAGATTGAAAAACAAGAAATTCTCCCTGATTTTTTTCATGGTGGCTCAGATCGGTTTTTCTCCTCTTGGTTTTTAATTCTCTACTAAAATAAGAACATGCGCTTTTATCCTTTCTTTTTTCATCTTAAATAACTTCTTTGATCAAATTAAAGTAGATAAGATAAAAAAAAGAAAATACTTCTCTTTAAAGCGATCTTAAAGGACCAATGGCAACCTCAATATGCTTTTCAAAGGAAAGTTTTGGAAAGAGTAAGCCACCGATAAAAAGCTTTTGGTTTATAGGAAGATTCTGAATTTTCTCATCTCGTTTAGGAAAAGCAACAAGTCTTTCTGTTTTATATTTGAAATCAATAGAACCTCTCAGTTCTTGAACGCAAAGGAATGTTCTAATTTATGACCACTGTTACCAAAACGATGAGCTTGGAAGCCATCCAAAATCTCTACGCCAAAGTAAAGCCCATCGCTCTGCGTGAAACAAAGCCGCCATACTCGCTTTGGCAACTTAAAACTTCTGAAGTAACTATTACTGCCTACCAAAGTGGAAAAGTCGTCTTCCAAGGAAAGGATGTGAGTTGGCTAGAGGAGGAAAAGAATCCTTCACAAGAGGAATCCCAAAGGACCCAATCTTCTCAAATCTCTCATCAAACAAAGACTACTCTATGGGCTAAGAACTCTTCTTCCTTCTTTCCCCAAGCAGGAAGCGATGAAGTGGGAACGGGCGACTATTTGGGTCCTTTAGTGGTCGCTGCAACCATCGTTCCTGATGCCAAAACAGCTCAAAACCTTGAAGCCTTAAACATCACCGATTCCAAAGCGATGAGCGATACAGCCATTCGCCAAGTCGCCCCTAAAGTCGCTCAAATGGTACCCTATTGCGTTATCGTTTTATCCAATGAGCGCTACAACACCATCTATAACTCCGAGTCCATGAACTTGAACAAGATTAAAGCCCAAGCCCACAATCAAGCCTATTTAAAATTGCAACAAAAGGGATATAAAATACCCTCCCTAGCGGTAGTCGATCAATTTTGTAGCCCCCGCCTCTACTTCTCCTATCTAAAAGAAACCAAGGATGTGTTTCATGAGTTACACTTTGAAACCAAAGCGGAGGCTAAATATCCAGCCGTTGCCGCCGCCTCTGTTTTAGCGCGCTTTGCTTTTTTGCAAGCAATGGATCAATTGGAAGAAAAATATGGGATGCCTTTTGCGAAAGGGGGCGGGGAAAAGGCCACTCAAAGTGCGCGTGCCTTTGTCCAAAAATATGGTCGAGACCAACTCAAATGCGTGGCGAAGCTCCACTTTGTAAACACCACTCGTCTTGATACTTAAAATTTTATAAAAAGAGCCGTCTATAAATCATCAGGCGATTTTTTGTTTCTTTTGAGGCGAAATTTTATTGGCCTTGTCTCTTCACTTTTTCGCTTCAAAAATTTAGAGTTTAACCTAATAAATAAATTGAGAAGAATCAGACTCTAGAAAACAATGAGAAACTAGAAAAAATATAGAGGCCTAAATCATAAAAAATACAAAAAAGCTAAGAAGGTGTGGCCATCACACTACTGTTTTATTAAGGAAAAACAATAAAACAAGCCGGAGTCCCAAGAAAATGAAAATAGTAACTTATCAGGAAAAATACAAATCGCAAATCATTGACTTGATTTTATCCATTCAAAATCAAGAAGCAAAGATCAATTTATCCTTAGAGGAACAGCCTGATCTACTCGATATTCCCAATTGCTATGAAAAAGAAGGGGGAGAATTTTGGCTTACTCTAGAGAATGACACAGTAATCGGAACCTTGGCTTTAATGAACAAAGGAAATGGAAATGGCATCTTAAAAAAGGGCTTTGTAAAAAATGAATATAGAAAACGTGGAATTTTAACTGAATTATACAAGACCGTTTTAGACTATGCTAGAATAAACCATTTTAAACAGTTGATGTTTGATACTCCCTCGGTGGCTACAAATTGTCATCGCTTTTTTGAAAAGGAAGGCTATGTTCGAATCTCGAAAAATGAACAGCCTTTTGAATATGAATATCCAGATCGCAACTCTTATTTGTATTGGCTAGAACTATAGGGATTCATTTCTTGGCCTTTTTCAGAGCCAAGTCAACGGAGAATTGTGGCTCGCTCTTGTCTTTAAACGCTAGGCGTGTTTTAAACTATTTTCTCCATTTCAAAAAAAAGAGCCTTTAAGTTTCTTGAAGGCTCTCTTTTTTAATTGGCTAATTGTTTGATTCAAAAGGCAAAACTTTGGCTTCAATCTGAACTTGACAGGGAAGCTTTACATAAGATACTCCAGCGTCATCAAACATTCGTTTACTGGCCAGGTTTTCTGGGGTTCCCTGGTATTTATCGGATTCATAAATGACCTTTGAAATTCCCGATTGAATGATGGCTTTGGCGCACTCGTTACATGGAAAAAGCGACACATATAAGGTACATCCCGCAAGGTTTTGAATGGAATTTAAAATGGCATTCAATTCCGCATGGACCACATAGGGATATTTGGTTTCTAGAAAATCGCCTTGACGACTCCACGAATAGGCATCGTCATCACACCCTTTAGGAAAGCCATTGTACCCTAAACCCACCACTCGCTTTTGGGGATTGACGATGCAAGCTCCAACCTGCGTATTGGGATCTTTAGAGCGAAAGGCGGCCAAATGTGCCATTCCCATAAAGTATTCATCCCAGGATAAGATGTTGCTTCGCTTCACGCTTCTTCTCCTTGGCGCAGTTCTTCTAAAATACGGGCAAAGGTGGGCTCAAGTGGAGCTTCAAATTCCATCTTTTCACCCGTCCTTGGATGGATCAATTCAAGTTTATAAGCATGCAACAATTGCCCATTGGCTTCGAGCGTTTTACGCGGTCCATATTTTGGATCTCCCGCAATGGGATGCTTAATGTAGGCCATATGAACACGGATTTGGTGAGTACGACCCGTTTCCAGTTTGCATTCAATGTAGGCGTAGTCTTTAAAGTTTTCCAACACAGTAAAGTGCGTGATGGCTGGCTTGGAATTTTTAGCCGTTACCCCCATTTTTTGCCGGTCTTTTTCATCGCGTCCAATGGGAGCATTGATGGTGCCAATTGTATGGGAAAAGGGATGGTGCACAATGGCTAAATAAGTGCGTTTTGCCGTTTTCTCAGCCATCTGTTTGGCTAAAGATTCATGGGCTAAGTCGTTTTTAGCCGCTACGATAAGACCCGACGTATCCTTATCAATGCGATGGACAATGCCAGGGCGCATGACTCCATTGATTCCAGAGAGATCTTTGCAATGGGCCAATAAGCCATTGACAAGCGTATGAGAATAATGACCAGGAGCGGGATGAACAACCATTCCCTTGGGTTTATTGATAACAATGATGTCTCCATCTTCATATACGACATCCAGGTCCATTTCTTCGGGTAAGACTTCCATGCTTTCTGCAGGAGGCATATCGATGACAAGGATATCTCCTTCTTGAAGCTTGGCACTGGCTTTTGGAAGCTTTCCATTGATTGTGATCCGCTCTTGGTCGATTAAATCGGCAGCTCGTTTACGAGAAATGTCAAGAAGAGCACAAAGAGCCTTGTCCAATCGATTTTTAGCCAGTGTGGAATCGATAGAAAAAGTAAGAATTTCGAAAGAAGACTCCTCTTCTAATTCTTCAGTGGGTTCAAAAGAGAGATCTAGTTCTTCTAAAAGAGAATTTGGGGAATCAGACATAACGATCCACCTTTCTAGCAGGCGTAGCCTTTTATAAATCCTAAAGAAAATAAGCCAAAAAACCGCAAAAAAGCTGTTTTTGGCTTATGGGAAAAAAAACAAGTATTAAGACCTTTCTAAAGCTTTCTTGAGAGAAACAAAGACGAAAGTCCTTGCCTTTATAGTGTAAAGCGCTTAGGCCTTTTCATGGTCTTTTACGCTTTGGTCCATTTGGTCTTTTAAACGAGTGGGATCGAGCTTAATCGTATCTTGTCTTAAAGTGGTTTCTGTGTCATCTTGATCGTTTTGAAGAGTCCTTAAATCAGATTCTCTTCTCTTAGAGGAAGGGGAAAGAGGCATTGGGATTTCTTGCGTCGAATTCTTTTCCTTAAGAATTTTTGTTTTTTCTTCGAGTTGTTTTTGTTCTTTTCTATCCTGCCAAAAAAGAGCCACAAATAACAAGATAAAGCCAAGGGTAATGCAGACATCTGCTACATTGAATACCGCAAAGGGAGAACCAAAAATATAAAACAAGAAGAAGTCACGCACGTAGCCAAATTGAATGCGATCGATTAAATTGCCTAGAGCGCCAGCCATGATCAAAGCCAACGCAAAGTCAATCTTAGAGTTATCACTTTTAAAGAAATAATAGATCATCACTCCAAGAGCCAAGATGGTTAAGACAATGAAAAACCACATTCCAATGCCATCAAAGCTTGAAAAAGCCGCTCCGGTATTGCGTACATGAGTCAATTCAAAAAAACCAGGAACGACTTCCAGAGACTCGCCTAAAGGAATGGATTTGACAATAGCCCATTTGGTCCATTGATCCAATCCCACTAAAATGACTAAGATGACCAAGCCAGCCGCTATAGCAGGGCCTTTGGTCTTCAAACGGGTTTTAAACATGATATTTCCTTTCAGGTCGCTTAGAACAGCTGATCTCCTTTTTTAGGCCTGAAAAGCATCTTATAAAATAACCATAAGCTCAAGCAAAACGAAACGAAAAATCCCGCAAAGCCAAGCAAAGGAATGTCTAAAAAGGTCGGTTTCATGTTCGTAGTGCACACAATCGAGCTTCCCACTAACAAAGCCGCAATCAAAATCACGACCACCACACGATCGATGGTTTGATTGAGGCTTGGCAAAATGGTTTGTTCCAAATCGGAAACCGAGATGCCTAGGCGTAGCTGTCCTTTTTGAAGCAATCCTAAAATACGATCCGCTCTTAAAGGTAAGTTTAAAAGCGCTTTGTAATCTGCATACATTTGACGCAAAGAACTCTCGATTTCTTGGTTCCAGTCGATTTGATCAAAGGAGGTTTTCTCTTTTGAAATGTAGGACAACATGTTCACTTGCGGATTGAGGTCTTTGAGCGTGCCTTGAATGGTAACAAGACTACGTCCTAACATCGCAATGCCTTTAGGAAGTTTGATTTTATAGGCATGACAAATTTCAATGGCCTCTTCCGCCATCACGCCAAGATCGAGATTGTCAAAGCTTTGACTCAAATAGCGATTTAAATAATTTTCAAGCGCGTTACAAAACCCGACATAATCAAGGTTTGCGGGTGGAATCCCGATTTCAAGCACTCCATCCGCAATGCCAGCCACATCGCGAGCGGCTAAAGCTTTTAAGATAGATCCGATGGAATTGGCTTCTCCTTTGGTGATTTCGCCCATCATCCCAAAATCGATCCAAGCAATTTGGCCCTCATCTACTTTTAAATTGCCCGAATGCGGATCGGCATGAAAAAAGCCATCTTCAATGATTTGATCCAAAAAATTTAATCCTAAGCGCATCGCAATTTCTTCACGCGAATAGCCTTCTTTGGCTAAAGCCGGATAATCGTCAATTTGAATGCCTCCAATATCTTCCATGACCAAGATGTTGGGTCGCGTAAATTCATTTAAAATTTTGGGAACTTTAATGTAATTTAAGCCTTTCATCTGTTTTCGAAAGCGATTGGCATTGTTGGCTTCATGGCGAAAATCCATTTCTTCTTTGGAGGTCGTCCAAAATTCATTGATGAGTTCTGGCAAATCCATTAAAGAGGAGATGGCTTTGTTTTTAGAAAGAATTTTAGCCCCTTTTTGCATCATGTCGACATCAACTTTCATTTGTTCATAAAGACCAGGACGTTGAACTTTAACGACTACCTTTTGTCCATCCTTCGTTGTCGCTTCATGAACTTGAGCCATACTCGCTGAGCCAAGAGGTGTTTTTGAAAAGGAAGCAAAAAGCTCTTCGGGAGTTTTTCCATAGGTTTTTACAATCTCTTGGCACACCAATTCATAAGGCATGGGATTAACTTTAGAGCGTAGCTTTTCGAGTTCATGGGTATAAGCAGGAGGCAATAAGTCTTGTCGTGAGGACATGATTTGACCAAATTTAACATATGTTGGGCCAAGATCTTCTAAAATCATGCGCAGTTTCTGGGGAGTCATTCCTTGAAGCGCATGGTATTTATTGAAAACTTTGAGAATTTGTCCTAAGCGTCCCGAAGACGTTTTCTTTTTTTTAGAAGGAGTTTCCTCTTTCCTTTCCTCTATCTTCTCTGGCTCTTGAAGAGGCTTGGTGAAAGACTTGGCAGCCGAAAGATTCTCTAAAGAAGAGGTTTCCATTTTCTCTTCTTCTAGGATAATGGATTCTTGATCTTCTTTTGGACTGGTGGAATCTTCTTCTAAAATCACATATCCTTTGGCTTCTTGGGTCACTTCTACATCCAATGTAGAATCAAAGGCATTCGCTAAATTGTGACTGAGTTCCAATTTGAATGGCTTTGGTCTTTTAGAGACCCCTTTTTGGCTTTCTTCTACGAACATTTCTTCTGTTTTATTTGTATAGAGCGCCTCAGAGGTTTGATTTTCTGTTTTTTGGAAGGGATTTGTTTCTTGTTGGTCACTCTCAGGTTTTTGAAACGATGAGGAAGAGATATCCGATGAACGATCAAAAGAGTTTGAATCTTCGGGAGTAGACTTAGGATTAGTTTGAGGAGTCTTTTTGTCCATTGGAATCTCCATGTTGTAAAGGCACGTTTTCTAATTCCTCTTTTTCGGTACTTACAATTTGAATGGAAATGGAAGGAATCGGAATATGCAAGGCCAAATCAATGGCCCACTTATTTTTTTTATCGACTTTAATCATAGGCCAATTTTAGCATGAAGCTTTAAAGTCTATGAGCAATTAAAGTAGGGAAAGAAGAAAGCCCTCTACAAGCTAAAATTTGAATTTAATCTTTTTATTCTAAAGAAGAAAGGAGAGGCTTAATTTTTTAAAAATTTTTTCCACTGGTAGGCTTCCATCTAAAACCACTCTTTGATAGAGCCCTTGTTTTTGCCAAGTATCAAACTTCAATCGACTTCTATGATTCAATCCCCTTGAGCGTAAGAAGTCGACCAATCTAGGAAGTGTTGGGGCGTTTCGTAAAGATCTCCTCCGGCATCAATTCGAGTTCCAAAACGTTTCCGCTCTCTTTTTTTCAATCGTTCAATTTGTAGATCCGTCTTCGTTTCTAGACGAATAGCAACGGTGAACAAAGGAATAAACTCATCTCTCCCATCCCTAAGAGGATCCACAAAGAACGATTTTATCGTGTGAGGCTAGATCCTTTTTCATCCGATCCAGTCGGTCTGAAATTTTTCTCTTCCTTTGATAAGGAGGATTGGTCAGTTCCCAAAAATAATCATCGGTATCCATGAAGAAATAGCCCAATTGATCACAAATATATCCACCAAGCGTAGAGGTTCCAGAACCAGAGGCTCCATAAATATAAATAATCTGCTTTTTCATATCTTCTTTTCTTCTTTCTCCTTTTGCGTTTTGCAGGAATGAGAATAAGATCATCTGAATTTAAATTTGAAGAAGGAAACGAAAAAGAGCTTTTCTTTGGGCAGAAAAGCTCTTAAGAAGAACTTTATAAATTTAATTTTAAATCCTCTTGCGTATACAGCCCTATTTTTAAAAATCCCTTATGAATAATCCAAGTCACCAAAGCAGGCAATACAAAGGAAACAAGAAGTAAAGCACTCCAATCCAGCATACTAACAGCCCTTAAACTCCCGATTTCATTCATCCATCCTGTAATGACACCGATCTGGCCAACTAATCCACAAGTCCCCATTCCACTTGAAATAGCAGGGCCATTCATTTCCAAATGAAAGAGAACCGTTGCAATAGGACCAATAAAGGCACTAGCAAGAATCGTAGGCAACCAAATCATTGGCTTTTTGACAATATTTCCCATTTGAAGCATGGAGGTGCCTAGACCTTGGGCCACTAAGCCAGCCCATTTATTGACACCAAAGCTCATAATGGCAAAGCCGACCATTTGCGTACAACATCCTGCCAAAGCGGCGCCTCCTGCTAAACCCGTTAAGGAAAGCGCAGCACAAATCGCAGCGGAACTAATGGGCAACGTTAAGAAGATTCCCATGAGTACAGAAACCAAAATTCCCATTAAGAAGGGTTGCAAGTCTGTGGCCCACATAATCAAATTGCCAAGCCAAATGGCCCATTGTCCAATGGTTGGAGCACACCAAATAGCTAAAACACTGCCTACAAAAATGGTAATAAAAGGAGTCACCAAAATATCCACTTTGGTTTCCTTAGAAACAAGCTTTCCACATTCACAAGCAATCACGGCAATAAAGTAAACCGCTAAAGGGCCACCGGCTCCTCCTAAAGCATCAGCCGCATAGCCAGCGGTCAAAAGGGAAAACAGGACCAAATTGGGCGCATTTAAAGCCATTCCGATGGCCGCTGCCATGGCCGGTCCTTTTACGGCTGTGGCATAACTTCCAATTTCAATTAGGATTGGTAAGGAAAAAAGCGTTCCTAAAGTATTTAAGATGGTTCCCATTAAGAGGGAGGCAAAAAGGCCTTGAGCCATAGCCGAAAGAGCATCAATACCATAGCGTTTGGCGGAAATGTGGACATCCTTTTTCGCCAAAAAGGTTGTTACTTGATTCATGATTTCACCTTCTTCTTTTACTCTTTTAAGAGTTGAACTGAGTATAGTTCGATTACTTTAAGGGAAGAAAGAACTTTTTAAGATCTTTCCCATTTTAGTCAAAAAAAAAGCAAAACTTTTAAATCCAGAAGAAACAAAAAAAGCAGTCCCAAAAAGGGACTGCAAAAAGAATAAAAATCAGTTTATTGAGTATCTTCAGGCACTTCTTCGTCTTCTACGACTTCGAGTGCTTTTTCTTCCTGTTTGCCAGCCGCTTCATTTTCTACTTTGGTGGCGACAAATGATTTTTTGGAAGTGCCAATGGGCTTTTCATGATCCAAAGCCTCTTTATAAACAGAAAGCTTATCGATTTGGTCTTTAGAAAGCTGTGGATATTTTGGATCGATTTTCTTTAACGCCTTTAAGATCACTTCTGAAACCAAATAGTGAGCATACCATTTTTGATCAGCTGGAATGATGTACCAAGGGTTATGCTTCGTAGCCGTAGCGTTGATAGCCGCTTCATAAGCTTTGGTGTACTCGTCCCATAAAGCACGCTCGGCTATATCGGCTTCTGAGAACTTCCAGTTTTTTTCTGGCCGTTCTATGCGCTCTAAAAAGCGCTCTTTTTGTTTCTCGGCCGAAACGTTGAGATAAATCTTAACCAAACGATAGCCATTTTGATAGAGATACTCCTCATAATGACAAATCTGTTCATATCGGTTTTTGATGATGGAAGGCTTCAACAAGCGCTCGGGTAACTGGTAGTTTTTCCAGAGTTCACGGACTTTAACGATTAAGACATCTTCATAATAAGAACGGTTAAAAATCGCAATTTTCCCACGAACAGGAATGGCCTTGTTGAAGCGCCATAAAAAGTCATGGGCCAATTCCGCATGAGTAGGTGTTTTGAAGCTATACACATCCACTCCTTGTGGATTCACTCCACTCATGACGTGCTTAATCGTGCCATCTTTTCCAGCCGCATCTCGCGCTTGAATTAAGATAATAAGACCTTCACGACCTTGGGCATAGAGCTTGTCTTGGTATTGTTGGATTTGAAGCTGGTTGGCAGCCGTTTTGGCGACGATTTCCTCTTTGTGTTTTTTATGACCTTCGGCCCCTGTCGGCATTTGATCCATTTGAATTTTTGTGGACCCGTCCACTTTGTATTGTTTTAACATAGTGAAAAATTCCTTTATTTTGGTTAGGCCAAGCATAACGGCTTTTTGAAGTTTGAACTCCTAAAATGACTTAAAAAGGACAGAGAAAGCTAAATGGAGTGGGATCATCCCCGCGCATGCGGGGAAAAGTTGCCCTTCATTTTGTACACACTTCCCATGCCAGGATCATCCCCGCACATGCGGGGAAAAGGGAAAACCTGACTCCACATCCAATCCCCAATATGGATCATCCCCGCACATGCGGGGAAAAGCAAGAGAGCAGGAGAATTATAAACAGGGAAATAAGGATCATCCCCGCACATGCGGGGAAAAGGCTAACGAACCCCTTTATTTATAGCA
>CAYTMK010000018.1:0-31439 GCA_964438885.1 uncultured Erysipelotrichaceae bacterium
TAATGCCTCAAAAAGAAGTCTACATTCCTCTTTTTGCGGGTAACAATTCCGTTGTTGACATTTTGATCAAAGAAGGTGACCACGTCAATGTGGGTACCAAATTGGCCAATACACAGTCAGCCTTTCCTGTGCCACTGTATTCGAGCGTCTCAGGAATCTATAAGGGCACGGTAAAACGTCCGCACAACAGCCTAAAGCCTCAGCTTCATATGGTGATTGAACTGGATACCATTCAACAAACTCAGCAGGCTTTTGAACCCATGTTAAATTGGGAAAGCGCAAGCCATGATGAGTTAGTGAATTTCTTGCAAAATTCTGGCATCATCGGTCAAGGTGGAGCAGGATTTCCCACCTATGTGAAATATCAAAAGGTCGATGGAATCAACACGTTGATCATTAATGCTGTTGAGTGTGAACCCTATATTACAGCGGATTATAAGTGTGTCATGGACGATGTAGAAACGTTTATTCATGGCGTACGGATCCTACAAAAAGCAGCAAGTGTCCAAACAGTACTCATCGGAGTCAAGAAAACACACCCTGATTTAATCAAATTTATTCGTGAAGAAATTGCCCGAGAAAATGTAGGGGGAATCCAAGTGTGTGAGGTTCCCGATGTGTATCCCATGGGATGGGAGCGCACCATTATTTATCAATTGACCAAGCGGCGCTACGATCGTTTGCCTTCGGAATGTGGTGTAATTGTTAGCAACGCTGAAACAGCTATTGCGGTGGCCAATGCGTTTGAAAAGGGTCAAGCCATCTCCAAAAAGTATGTCACGTTTTCTGGAGAGGGTTTAAAACATCCAAACAATGTTCGCGTTCCCGTTGGCATGTCGGTGCAAGAAATCATCGATCAGCTTGGGGGACCCATCGAAAAAGTTGAATCTTTACGCCTGATTGCAGGGGGCCCGATGATGGGAAAAGCCATGGTCAGCAGTCAAATCGTGATCGACCGTGCGATGAATGCCATCACCGTTTTGAAAAATGAAGAAGAACCAGCGATGACGTGTTTACGCTGTGGTCGTTGTACCGCTCATTGTCCCATGGGCTTACAACCGGTGCGCATTGCCAATGCAGTCAAAGCCAATGACACTGAGGCGATGGAAAAACGCGGTGCCCTGCTTTGCGTCGAGTGTGGGCTTTGTACCTATGTTTGTCCAAGTCACATCCAAGTAACGGAAAATGTGCGCAAAGCCAAACGTACCCTCATGATGAAGGCGAAAAAGAAGTAGGGAGGACACAAATTCATGAAATATGTTTTTCATGTCAGCCCAAACTTGCAATCCAAAAGCTCAACTCCACACATTATGCGGGATTTGACCATTGCGCTTTTGGTGTTGTATGCGGCGACGGTTATTTACTACATGCTAGCGTGGGGAATGAAGTATGGTGTACAAGCGATTCTCTTGCTTGTGTGTGCTCTTATCACCACGTTTGTCTGTGAAGCGATTTACGCAAAAGTGAAAAAGCTCGACATCAAAACCACCATTCAACAATCCTTTGGTTGGGTGACGGCCATCATTTTGGTCTTGATGTGCCCAATTTCCATTACCCCTTATGCAGTAATCATTGCCACTGTGTTTGCGATTGCGGTAGCTCGTTTGATGTTTGGTGGCTTTGGCTATAACATCTATAATCCAGCAGCGGTAGGACGAGCGGTGATCTTCGCTTCATTTTCAGGAGCGACCACGAATTTGGTGACTTCGGCTACTCCTACGGGAGTTTTGGCTTCTACTTTCCGTTGGTTGCCTGGAACTCAAGATGCTTTGCAATCGTATTTAAATTATACAGGAGGCTGGGGAGGCCTATTCCTTGGAACCTATCCTGGAGCACTTGGGGAAACCTATGGCCTGCTCATTATTCTCCTTGGACTTTGGCTCATCTGGCGCAATGTCATTGATTGGCGCATCCCTGTCTTCTATTGTGGGACCATTGCTTGTATTGCACTTGTAGTGGCTTTACTGGAAGGCATCGAGTCCTATCATGGTATTCCTGGCTTTCTTTGGTATCCAGCTTTGCATCTTTTAACAGGTGGCGTGCTCTTTGGTGGTGTCTTCATGTTAACTGATCCTGTAACGGCTCCTACTGTTCCAAGTGGTCGTATCTTTTATGCCATTTGTGCGGGAGCGATTACCGCTCTTATCCGTCTAAAAGGAAATCTCCCTGAAGGGTGCTTATATTCCATTTTAATCATGAATACCTTTACGCCCATGATCGAAGGCGCTTTGGATGCTCCACAACTTCAACAAATGAAAAAGGCATGGACTATGATTGGTTGTGCCGCTATTTTAGCGCTTGGTGTCGCTTTCTATGCTTCAAGTACTTTACGTCCTGTAAAAGCAGCTCGAAGCGTGGAAACATCGATGAACACCGAATCCACTCCTCTGGTGAATTTGGTTAAGGAGGTCTTGTGATGAATAAGAACAGTCCGGTGTACTTGGCCTGCTTTTTAGCCATCACAGCAGGCATTGCGGGAGGAGCCTTATATGCAGCCAATGCCGCCACAGCTCCCGTCATTGCCCAAAATGCCGAAAAAGCCGAGAAACAATCGTTATTGGCCATGTATCCAGATGCGAGTTTGGATGCGTTTGTGAAAGTGGATGCTCAAGCCATTACGGCTGATCATCCCATGATCGAAACGGTCTATAAGTATGGAGAGAGCGATGTCATCTTTAAATGCTCTGTTTCTGGATATGATCAAGGAACCGTCTTCTTGGTTTCTATTGATACAGCCAATGACACTATTGATAGCTTTAAAGCCATTTCTAATGGGGATACCAAAGGCATTGGAAGTCGCATTATGGATCAAGAATTTGCGGATTCCATTATCGGCAAAGATGCGAGTGGGGAATTGGACACCATTTCTGGTGCGACCTATACCTCCACTCCAGTCATTGAGGCTATTCGTGAGTGTGCAGTGATCGCCACTCAAATTGATTAGGAGGCTGTTGTATGAACCGAATGGAAAATTTCAAAAACGGCCTGATCAAGGAAAATCCTGTTTTTGGCTTGTATCTTGGCCTTTGTTCTACGCTTGCCATTACCACGACCATCAACAACGCCATTGGAATGGGTGTTGCTGTTATTTGTGTTTTGATTTTATCGAATGTCATCATCTCTGCCATTCGTAATTTGGTTCCCGATGACATTCGGATTCCAGTCTATATTGTGATCATTGCTACATTGGTAAAAATCATCCAGATGTTGATTCAAGCCTATACTCCAGCGCTTGATACCTCTCTTGGAGTCTTCATTCCCTTAATCGTCGTTAACTGCATCATCTTAGGTCGTGCCGAAGCCTTCGCATCGAAAAACGGAATTATGGACTCAGCCCTCGATGGACTTGGGATGGGACTTGGATACTTGTTAGCTGTTTTAGCCATGTCGATCATTCGACAACTGCTGGCTACTGGAGTATTGAGTTTAAACAACCCATTTGATGAAACACAAATTTTATTCTCTTTACGTTTGATTCCTGAAGCATATACCATTCAAATGTTCAGCATGCCTCTTGGCGCTTTCATGACATTTGCTTGTTTAGCGGCTGCATTGACTGGATATAAAAACAATATTCAGAAAAAAGAAGACGCAATCAAAAAAGAGCAAGCTGAGAAAGCAAAAGAAGCGGCAAAAGCAGCAGCCCTTGCCAAAGCTGCGAAAAAGGAGGGAGTAGCCAATGTTTAGCGAACTCATTACGTTGTTGATCACCTCCGTTTTGCTCAATAACGCCGTTTTAAACCAATTCTTAGGGCTTTGTCCTTTCATGGGAGTTTCTCGTAAAAAATCAAGCGCTCTTGGAATGGGAATGGCTGTTGTATTCGTCATTGTCGCAGCGGGTATTGTAACCTATGCGCTCTACTATCTCGTATTGGTTCCGCTCCATTTGGAATTCATGGATTTGGTCACCTTCATTTTGGTTATCGCCTCTCTTGTCCAATTGACGGAAATGTTTTTAAAGAAAAGTTCACCAGCTCTATATAAATCTTTAGGGGTATACTTGCCTTTAATCACTACAAACTGCGTTGTATTAAATGTCTGCCTTGTCAACATTTCCAATGCTTACGATTTACCCCATATGTTGGTCTATACCATTGGAACTCCTCTTGGGTTTGCGTTGGTTCTCTATATCTTTTCGACCATCCGTGAACGCTTAGATACCGCCGATATTCCAGCCTCCTTTAAAGGCAATCCGATTGCCTTAATCGTAGCGGGATTGATGGCGATGGCCTTCTCGGGCCTTGCAGGCATCATTTAATGGATTGGCTTCGTTTAGTACTAGCGGTGGCTTTTTTTGGAGTTCTTATTGGCTTATATATCTTTCTATTTTTAAAAAATAAGCGTATGCCCAAACCCGCGGGCTGCGAAAATCTACGACCTGATTGTGCTGGATGTCAAGATATCTATTGTCCCAATCATGTCAAACAAGAAAGTTGAGGAACACACGTTGCTTTCTGCAATTTTAATGATGGTCATCCTAGGAGCCATTCTTGGAGCCGGTCTTGGAATTGCGGCCAAAATTTTCCATGTCGAACCCGATACCCGTGTGGATTACGTGACGGCCCATCTTCCTGGATACAACTGTGGCGGTTGTGGCTATCCTGGATGTTCTGGCTTTGCAGATGCTTTAGTAAGTGGAGATGAGGGATCTTGGAAATGTCGCCCTGCTAAACCTGAAGCGAAAGCTGGAATTATTGACTACTTAAAAACTACGCCTGGTCCAGATGGAAAAACCATTACCGTTAAACCTTAAAAAGTAGACTCGAAATGAGTCTGCTTTTTTTATAAAAAGATCTCTTTTCCTGAGAAAGATTCGAGAAAGAGAATTTGGACAAAGAGGATAAATCTCAAGTATGGAAAGAGAAAAGGAATAAAAAAGAGCTTATACTTAAAATCAAGCTTAAGAACTAGAAAGGGGAGCCATCTGGCCTTTTATTATGATTCCACAATTTACAACTTTACGCGGCACCCTTCATAAAGAATATGGCGTACCCAATCAAGATGCAGTAGTAACTAAAGTGATTTCTGGTTGCGATTGCGCTGCTGTTTGCGATGGCGTTTCCCTAAAATCCGATTGGACGTTTTCAAATAGTGAAATTGCTTCTACGATTTGTGCCAAGAGTGCTATGGCCTATTTAGAAAAACATTTACAGGCTTCCTTGCCTTCTTTAAAAATCGCTCAACTTGTAGAAGAGGCTTTTCGCTATGCGAATCAAAAGCTCAAAGAAGCTTTAGATCAAAAAGGGATTGAAGAACTCGATTGCCAAACCACCATGGTGTTGATGGTTTTACATAAGGGAATTTTGTATGGAGGAATTGCGGGTGATGGTGGCATCATTTATCAAACCAAATCTGGTCGAACTTCGATGATGGTCACCCAAATTAAAACCTCTTCTTCCGTTTATCCTATTCGTTGTCAGGAAGAATGGCGCTTTTTCCAAGCGGGCAGTGACTTAGATCCCGTGGTAAAGGCGCTTGCGGCTAGCGATGGCGTATTCGATCAGTTGATCTTTTTAGAAGATGGTCACATTCACTCTAGCTTTGAGCGCATCGAATCCCTTTTTTCCATTGGCTCTCTTCCCCAAAAACAGCGTGAAAAGTGGTTGCGCCATACCATAGACGCTTTGCCAGGAAACGACGATAAATCCATTGCGATTTTTTCGCAAAATGCGAAATCTCTGTAAAAAAGTCCTTGCTCGAGCAAGGACTTTTTTTGTAACAAAAAGACCGCCTTAAAAAAGGAGGCCCTAAAAAGGAAAAATTCAATCACAACTTAAAGAAATTGACAAGTAAATTCCAAAAAAGAAGACAAAAACATGAAAATACCCCCTCATTTCCAATGAAAAGAGGCCTTATCTTTTCTTTTTCTTTTGTGAAGCTCTATAATAGATTGATCACTATACTTTTTGAGAAAAGATTGGAGATAAGAACGTATGGAGTATTTAAGCTTTAACGATATTGTAGCACACATGAAAAATTATGGCTTTGTATACCAAGGTTCTGAAATTTATGGAGGGTTGGCAAACACCTGGGATTTCGGTCCACTTGGAATTGAGCTTAAAAACAACATCAAAAATGCTTGGTGGAAGCGTTTTATTCAAGAACAACCTGAAAATGTTGGAATTCAATCTGCTATTTTAATGAATCCTATGGTTTGGGTAGCGAGCGGACACGTGGGAGGCTTTTCCGATCCATTGATGGATTGTCGAGAATGCAAAACGCGCTTTCGTGCTGATACTTTGATTGAAGATTCTACCAATGGTACAGTCAATTCCGCAGGTTGGACCAACCAAGAGATGGAAAGCTATATTGATGAACATGATATTGTGTGTCCCAACTGTGGGAAGAAAAATTTTACTCCTATTCGTCAATTTAACTTGATGTTTAAAACGTTTCAAGGCGTAACCGAAGATGCCAAAAACGAAATTTATTTACGTCCTGAAACTGCGCAAGGTATTTTTGTGAACTTTAAAAATGTCCAACGAACTATGCGGCGTAAATTGCCTTTTGGGGTAGGCCAGATTGGAAAATCCTTTCGCAATGAAATCACACCTGGAAATTTCATTTTCCGTACTCGTGAATTTGAACAAATGGAATTGGAATTTTTCTGCAAACCAGGTACCGATTTAGAATGGTTTAAGCGTTTGGAAAGTATGTGTGAACATTTCCTTTATGATTTGGGACTGAAAAAAGATCGTTTACGCCTTAGAGCTCACGATCCAGAAGAATTATCCCACTATTCAAATGCCACTACCGATATTGAATATCTCTTTGGAGCCCCTATTGGCTGGGGTGAACTATGGGGAATTGCTGACCGTACCAATTTTGATTTAACCGCCCACCAAAATACCTCCAAACAATCCTTGGAATACTTTGATCAAGAAACCAACGAAAAATATATTCCTTATGTTATTGAACCATCTGTTGGAGTTGAACGTTTAATTTTAGCCGTGATGTCCCAGGCCCTTGAAGAAGAAAAGATCAGCGATAAGGATACTCGTCTTGTCCTTCGTTTGCATCCTTATCTTGCTCCTTACAAAGTAGCCGTGTTGCCCTTAAGCAAGAAACTTTCCGAACCGAGTATGGCATTAATGCGTGATTTGTCAAAATCCTTCTCTTGTACGTATGATGAGGCCCAATCGATTGGAAAACGGTATCGTCGTCAAGATGCGATCGGCACACCTTTTTGCTTAACGGTTGACTTTGAAACAGAAAAAGATGGTTGTGTAACGATTCGTGATCGCGACACCATGGAACAAATTCGCATTCCTGTTACAGAAGTAAAAGACTATATCGCTGCACGTGTTGGTTTTGAATAATTCTTTTTATTCTTTTCTTTTAAGCGAAAAGGGGGTATGGTTTTGCGTCTAGCGGATACAGATCTTAAAGCGATTCGCGATCGAGCGGATATTGTAGAGGTCGTGTCGCAATATCTTCCTCTTGAAAAAAAAGGGAAGGAATTCGTGGGTGTATGTCCTTTTCATGACGACCATGATCCTTCGATGCATGTTTCAAGCGACAAACAAATCTTTAAATGTTTCGTTTGTGGAGCGGGAGGAGATGTCTTTTCCTTTATTCAAAAATATGAAAAAATTCCTTTTTTACGCGCAGTAGAAAAAATTGCTGATAGAGTCCACTATTCTCTTCCTACTTCCTTTCGAAGTATCTCGGCCCCCAATCCCCATCAGGATCTCTATAAAGTTCTCGATCAATTTACCAACTATTGTCGCTATGAACTCTTAAGTCGAGATGGAAAGCAGGCGCAAGCCTATTTGGAAAGTCGCCAGATGTCTAAAGAGATTCTAGACCGTTTTGAAATTGGGTATGCTCCCTCGTTTCAAATGGTCAGTGACTTTTTAAAAGCGCGCTTTCCAGTGCTTCATCCTTTAGAACGAACTGGGCTGATCCGCATTGGAACGGAGACCTTGCAACCAGTATTTTTTGATCGAATTACCATTCCCATCCATGATCCATATGGACATCCTGTTGGGTATACGGCGCGTATCGTCCCAGGATCAAAAGGCAGCCAACAAGCCAAATACATCAACACCGCTCAAACTCCTCTTTATGAAAAAAGCAAATTGATTTTTAACTATCATCGAGCCAAAGAGGTTGCGCGCCAAGTGGGGCGATTGATTTTATGTGAAGGTGCGATGGATGTCATCGGCTTAGCGAAAGCGGGAATTCAAGAAGGCATTGCTTGCCTTGGAACGGCTTGTACCCAAGAGCAGTTGCAATTGATGAAGAAATGTCAAGTTCCGATTGTAGTGTTTTACGATCGCGATGCTGCGGGACAAAAAGCGATTTTTAACTTTGGCCAAAATGCTCTTAAAGCCAAGCTGCGCTTTTCTATTGTGGCTTCAAGTGGAACCCTTGGCAAAGATCCAGATGACATTTTTGTTCACCATGGAAAACAAGCTCTTCTCGATGCGCTTTCTCATACCATCAGTTTTGCTGAATTTTCGTTTTATTATTTGCAGGATATTTACTCCCTAGACAATTATGAAGACAAAAAAAGCTTTGCTTTTCAAATGGAACAAATTATTCGTCAAAGTTTAGAACCATTTGAACAATCTGCTTTTTTTGAAAAGCTACAAGCCCTTACGGGGTTTCGTTTTGAGGGTTCTTCCCTTCAAGAAGAAACTCCTTCTTTGACTTTATCTTCTAAGACCCCTTCTCTTTTTAAGTCGAGTTCTTCCAATCAAAGAAATGAAAAATCGACTCAAAAGGACTATTGGAAGAAAGGAAAATCGAACAAAAAGCGACGTTTAAGTGAAGGACAACATACTCTTGAACAATTGCCTCCAGTGGAAAAAATGGAGGATGCGGAAAAATATATTTTATGGCTTATGGTTTTTTCGGAAGACTATGTGGAACGCTTCGCTCATGATGTCGGCTTTTTTAAAAATCCAGCTTATTCGAAGCTTGGAATGTACATTCAAACTGCGTATCAAACCTCTCGAGAGATTGATGTCGTAGAATTGCATCAATGTATTAAAGAGGAGAATCTCCAAGCGCTTTTAATTTCACTTGATCAAATGGAGGATCTTACTTTGGTACATGAAGCCCTTTATCTACAAACAGTTTTAAAAATTCAAGAAGATTTATTGAAAACTCAAATTCAAGAGTTAGAGCCCCGGCTCAATACATATTTAAAACAAAAACCGCTCGAGGGACCGGCGCTAGATCGGTGCCTCAAGCTTATGGAAAAAAAACGAACTTTAGTGGCCAAGCAGCATGAATTGGTGCAATCTCGCCAACGTCTTGCTTATAACTTGCCCCAAAATTTTTGAAAGGTGGTTTAGGATGTCTGAAAAAAAGTTCACTTCCCTTGAAGATGTGAAATTGTATTTGCTTGACCTAAAATCGGAACCTTCTCAAGAAACTTTAACACTTAATGATCTCCCCGATATGATTTCCAATTTACGCTTGAGCGACGAGGAAATCGAATCTTTATTCCTTTGGATTCGTGAAGAAGGTCTTTTGGATAGCGATGCAGACGATATCGACGATGATGAAAAGCATATCTTAGAGGGGGAAGATCTTGAAGAAGATGAAGAGAAACTTCTTCTTCAAGAACGCAAAAGCATAGAATCACAAATTCAGGAACTCGAACGCGCTTTTTCGGAAAGTGCGAAAAACAAGACGAGTGATCCGGTAAAAATGTACCTGCGCGAGATTGGACGCATTCCTCTTTTAACCGCTTTGCAAGAAAAAGAAGCGGCTAAAGAGTATATGGAAGGCTCAAAAGAAGCCAAAGATTTGTTGATTAATTCCAATTTACGCTTAGTGGTATCGATTGCGAAAAAGTATGTAGGGCGCGGCTTACCCTTTTTGGATTTGATTCAAGAGGGCAATTGCGGATTGATTAAAGCCGTTGAAAAGTTTGACTACACCAAAGGCTTTAAATTTTCGACCTATGCTACCTGGTGGATTCGTCAATCCATTACCCGTGCCATTGCGGATCAAGCCAAAACCATTCGTATTCCCGTGCATATGACTGAAACCATCAATAAGCTTACTCGCATTCAGCGCCAGCTTATTCAAGATTTAGGTCGGGATCCTTTACCCGAAGAAATTGCTGAAAAAATGACGGGAATGAAAGCGGATCGAGTGCGTGAAATCCAACGGATTGCTCTTGATCCCGTTTCGCTTGAGACTCCTATTGGAGAGGAAGATGATTCTCATCTTGGCGATTTTATTGAAGACAAAACCTCTATTTCTCCCTCGGATTACACCACAAGCCAATTGTTAAAAGATGAAATTGCGCTGGCTTTGAATACCTTAACTGCTCGTGAAGAGCAAGTTTTACAATTGCGCTATGGTTTATTAGATGGTAAAACGCGGACGCTTGAAGAAGTGGGTCGTGAGTTTCAAGTCACACGTGAGCGCATTCGGCAAATTGAGGCCAAAGCTTTGCGTAAGTTGCGAAATCCTACTCGTTCCAAACGCTTAAAGGATTTCGTGAAGCCTTAATGGAAACGTCTTTGCGGCTTGAAAAAATCATTTCTCTTATTGACAAAGGCGTGATTGCAGACATCGGTTGCGATCACGCTCTTGTCTGTCTAGGGGCCATTACCCAACAAAAAGCGTATAAAGCCTATGCTTGTGATTTACGTCCAGGCCCTTTACAACAAGCCGCTGTCAATATTCAAATTCATGGTTTACAAGATCAAATTTTTCCTCGCCTTCAAGATGGCATTCAAGGCTTGCCCCAAGATGTAGAAGAAATTGTCTTAGCCGGTATGGGTGGAAAATTGATGATTGATATTTTATCCATCGGTATTCCCAATCATGTCAATACTTTGCTTCTTGCTCCCCACAAAGATGTAACAGCTTTACGAACCTTTTTAGTGAATGAAGGGTTTGATTTAGAAGAGTGGATGGTGCATGAACGTCACTTTTATCCTATTTTAAAAGCTACTCGAAAAGAAGAATTGTCTTTTTTTGAATTCGATTCACCTTCTCAGCCAAAGCCGAAGAATGAGGAAGAACTCGATCAAGAAAGCTTAGAACTTGGCTATAACGTCCATGTGGATCAAGATTATCTCGATTTTTTAGTTAATCAAAAACAATGTCTAGAAAAATTGCTCTTAAAAGTAAAGCCAAGTTCGAAGGCTTACCAAGACTTTTTTCAAGAACTAACTCTTGTCAAAAGTCGTTTAAAAATGGTTTCATTAGATCTTTTGGTTTAATTTTATCGATCCCATGCCTATATATTTTTTCAATCGATTTATCTTTTTAAGAAAGGAGCGCACTTTAAGAAGTGCTAAACAATACGATGGCAGATCAAGTAGAAGGTGTACTCGAAATCATGCCCGATGGGTATGGGTTTTTACGTGGTGAAAACTATTTATCGAGCCGTAACGATGTCTTTGTATCGGTCAACCGAATCAAATCGATGCGTTTGCGTCAGGGAGACAAAGTAGCAGGAAAACTCAATGCCCGAATTGAAGAAAATAAAGCCCGTCAACTTGAACAAGTCGACAGCATAAACGATATGCCCATTTTGCGTTCCCTTCATCGGAAAACTTTTGAGCGTTTAATTCCAATCTATCCCGATGAAAAATTAAAAATGGAAACGCCTAACAACATAGCGGGGCGGATGATTGATGTACTATGCCCGATTGGTAAAGGACAACGTGGTTTAATTATTTCTCCTCCCAAAGCGGGGAAAACAACGTTGCTCAAATCCATCGCCCATTCTATTCAAGTCAATCATCCCGAAGTGTATCTCATTATTTTATTAATTGATGAACGTCCCGAAGAAGTAACGGATATCAAAGATACCATCATCGATCACAACGTCGAAGTGGTTTACTCTACCTTTGACGAAGAACCCGAGCATCATCGTCATGTGGCGGAAATGGCCATCGAACGTGCCAAAGCCATGGTGGAAATGGGAGGAGATGTGGTGGTATTGTTGGATTCCATTACTCGCTTGGCTCGTACTTATAATTTATTGGTTCCCAATTCTGGAAAGATTTTATCTGGTGGTCTTGATCCTACTTCTCTTTATTATCCTAAGCACTTTTTTGGAGCCGCTCGTAATGTACGAGAAGGGGGTTCTTTGACCATTTTGGCTACAGCCTTGGTAGAAACAGGAAGTCGCATGGATGAAGTCATCTTTGAAGAGTTTAAAGGCACTGGAAACATGGAACTGATGTTGAGTCGTGAACTCGCCTTTGAACGGATCTTTCCCGCCATTGACGTCTTTCGTTCAGGAACGCGTAAAGAAGAACTTCTCTTAAGCCAAGAGGAAATTCAAGCGGCCAATCTCATGCGCAATCACGCTTCCAAAGCCAAAGATCAAGCCACTAAAGAAATCATTCAAACCTTAAATATGACCGAATCCAATGAACAATTGATGACTTTATTGTCCCAACCCATGGCCAAGATTTCTTAAAAGTGCTCTTTTTAAAGAATAAAAAAAGAATATTTTCCATTTTTTTATTCGAGTATTGGCTAAAAATGTATTTCTTGCCAAGAAAAAACCTTTTTTTTATAATGATTTATAAGGAAATGATGATCTTCCGGCAAAGTCAATTTCGACTTTCAAACCGCTTTTGAAGAGCTGATGACGTCTACCCAATGTCTTTTTGGGTGCGCCCATCGGCTCTTTTTTTATGGAAAGGAGAGAAAATATGTTTGCTTCACTATCGTTATTGCTTTTAGGAGGACTGAGTCTTGGCTATATTTGTAAAAAACTAGGTCTACCCGCTTTAACTGGAATGATTGGTGCTGGACTCTTATTTGGCTATTTTGGCTGGTTGGATCCCACTTTGATGAACATCTCGGCAGATTTACGCAAAATTGCTTTATTGATTATCATTTCTCGCGCAGGTTTCAATTTGAATTTAGAACAATTAAAAAAGGCAGGCCTTCCAGCCATTTTAATGACTTTTGTACCAGCCACTTTTGAAATCATTGGAACCATGATTTTTGCTCCCTTAATTTTTGGAATGCCCTTAGCGCAAGCAGCACTTTTGGGAACCGTTATTGGAGCTGTATCTCCTGCTATTGTGGTACCTCGCATGATTGATTTAATTCAAAAGGGATATGGTCAGAAGAAAGCGATTCCTCAAATGATATTGGCTGGATCGAGTATGGATGATATTTATGTTATTGTCCTTTTCTCCATTTTTTTATCAATGTCACTTTCAGGTTCCTTTAACGCTTCGACTTTGTGGGAAATTCCTATTTCCATGGTGCTTGGTTTACTGGTAGGTATTTTAGGGGGAATTTTATTAGGCTGGTTTTATAAAAAGGTAAAGGTTCACCCAGTCATCCAAACTATCCAATTTTATGCCATTGCTTTTGGACTGACTGGATTGGAAACGTATCTGGAGCCTTATGTTTCCTTTTCTTCTTTATTAGCAGTGATGTGCTTAGCCATTTTCTTAACCCGCTCTAGACCAGAAAGTGCTAAGGAAATCAGTCTTCGTTCGGATAGCTTATGGAGTTGTGCTGAGATTTTCTTATTTGTGTTGGTGGGAGCTGAAGTCAATGTAATGGATGCTTTTCATTCTGGTCTACAAGGAGCATTGCTTTTGTTCTTAGCTTTAGGAGTTCGTATGATTGGAGTTTTGGTGGCTTTACTTCCTTCTTCCTTTTCTTGGAAAGAAAAACTGTTTTGTATGATTTCCTATACTCCAAAAGCTACCGTTCAAGCGGCTTTAGGAGCCGTTCCTTTAGCGGCTGGAGTAAGCAGTGGCCAAACGATTTTAACTATTGCAGTATTATCAATTTTATTGTGCGCTCCTCTTGGAGGATGGGCTATTGATGCTTCCTATAAAAAGCTTTTAAGCAAAGACGAGTGATTGTTTCTAAAACATTTTAAGCGTTTTTTCTTTTCCTTTTTGGATAATTTATCTTTTCTTTTATGATGGAACCATGGGAAAGGAAGATAAAATTGGTACAACAAAAAGGAATGTTAGGAAGTGCTCTTTGGAATCTTGATGAAAAAGGAGTCTTAACGATTGAAGCGGGGGAATATGAAGCCCTTGAAAATACAAATTGGCCATGGAAGGCCTTTGCCGATCAGATTGTGTGCGTTGATGGTAGAGCTTCGTTTGTAGCAAAACAAGACTTTTCTCAGGCTTTTTGTGATCTGGTGAATGCGAAGACAATAGATTTGTCTGGGTGGGATGTATCGCAAGTCACTTCCATGAACTCGATGTTTGCAAAAGATGTTTCCCTTGAATCGTTACAAATTGCCAATTGGAACCCAATCCAAGTCAAGAGCCTCGATCATACTTTTCATGGGTGTTATTCCCTTTTAGAACTGGATATCGCTTCTTGGCAAACGCCAAATTTAGAAAGTTTAGAAGGAACTTTTGCAGAATGTTTGGGATTAAAGAGTTTAGATTTATCCACTTGGAATACTTCCCATGTTTTTTGTTTAAAGGATACTTTTTTAGGATGCTCCACTTTAAGCAACTTAACTCTTCAAAACTGGGACACTTCAAAAGTGGTGTGTTTGGACAATACCTTTAAAAGCTGCAAAAACTTAATGAATCTTGAAGTTTCATCTTGGAATGTATCCCAAGTTCAAACGATGAATTCGACATTTGCCCTTTGTGGGAATTTAGAACAATTGGAGATCTCCAATTGGGATATTTCCAATGTCCGTTCCCTATTTGGTTTGTTTTATGGATGTAGAAGTCTTAAAACTATTAACTTGTTGCAGTGGAATACATCCAATGTGGAACATATGGGTGGATTGTTTTATCGTTGTCATCATTTAAAAACGCTTGATCTCTCCACATGGGATACATCCAATGTAGTGGATATGGCCAATCTCTTTGAGAGCTGCTGGAATCTTCAATCCCTCAATGTGGCTTCTTGGAATGTAGAAAAGGTTCAATTTCTTCAAAAGGCCTTTTGTGAATGTCCTCGTTTAAACTCTCTTGACTTGTCTAAATGGCATCCTCTTCAAGCGAGAAATTTATGGAAAATGTGTTATGGTTGTTTTGATTTACAAACCATTAATATGACCAAATGGAATGCACCTAAGGCGAGTGATTGGAGTGACATCTTTGGGGAATGCACTAGTCTGCGCATGATTATAATTTCTCGAAACAAGGAAAGGGTTATAGAAGATTTTTTAAGAGATTCGGGATGGAAAAAAGGTAAAACGAATGAATATGACCAAAAGGGCATTCTCTATGAAAATAGATCTGGAGCCAAGATCCAACTCGAAATCATTTCAAAAACGTTCTAACAATTAAAGAAAAAGGAGCTATGCTTACACAGCTCCTTTTTTCTTCGTCTTTTTACTCTTTAAAAAAGAGATCATTTTTCACTTTTCATTCTTGAAGAAAGTAGATATTGACTTGATAAACTATTGGTTAGAATTCAATAGTTCAAGAGTTTGAAGGCGAGCAATCACCTGATCTTTTAAATAATCAGGGGTACTTGCTCCAGAAGTAATCGCAATGCGTTTGGCTTGTTGCAATAAAGGATCATGAGTTTTTAAGGATTGAGCACTCTCAATACGATATACATGAGGAATTCCCGCTTTTTGACCAATTTGAGCGAGTTTACGTGTGTTGTTGCTATGGGGATCTCCAATGACAATCAACAGATCAATGGATTGATCCTCTAGATTTTGAACAGCTTTTTGCCGCACTCGT
This sequence comes from uncultured Erysipelotrichaceae bacterium, assembly GCA_964438885.1. Classification (GTDB taxonomy): domain Bacteria; phylum Bacillota_I; class Bacilli_A; order Erysipelotrichales; family Erysipelotrichaceae; genus Allobaculum. The sequence goes on from CAYTMK010000018.1 coordinate 15,636, forward strand.
GTCGCTCCACATATTTCATCACAAAAGCGTGCATTAGGATATTGTTTTTCAATGGCCTTAAAGAGTGCATCCAAATCAAGAATAGACATTGTAGTTTGATTGGTAACAAAAATATCGCCCTCGATCCCTTTTGGAATATCGTTGATGGTTTCTAATAAATAAACAGAAGTTTGTCCTTGCGTAGCGCCTTCCGCTTCTGGATGACCTTTTTTGCCACAATAAAATACGCTGGCGCCTTTTTCAAGATTTTGAGAAATGAGGCGATGAGTGGATAAGACAAAAGGACAAGAGGCATCGATGATTTCTAATCCTTTTTCTTTGGCCTTTTGACGGACGACTTGGCTTACTCCATGAGCAGTGAAAATAACCGTTCCTTTTTCAATTTCATCCAATAACTCTAAGCGCGTCTTATCCTTCGCTTCTAAAATAATCAGTCCTTGGGCTTCAAGATCTTCATTGACAAAGCGATTGTGAACAAGGGATCCCAAAACATAAATCGGTCTAGGATAATTGGGATCTCTGGCTACTTGTTTGGCCTTATCGATGGCATGAATAACGCCTTTACAAAAGCCTTGAATGGGGACGTTAATAATCTCTTTCATAAAATACCTCTTTTCTTAGATAGAAAAAAAGAAGACAAATTTTGAGCGCCTTACCTACAATTTCGTTGGATTAGGCGCAAAATATGCCTTGCCTATCCATTGAAATCGAGCTTTTATCCTCCTATAAGCTTTAGATTGGGGATAGTTTATAAACAGGAAGTAGTATGCCATAAGATAGGAAGGTGGTTATTTTGAATCGAATTGAAGAAATGATGGCGGTTGAAGGCTTTAAAACCCTGACCCCCATTCAAGAAGCGGTCATTGATCGCAAAAATAAAACCCGAGATTTAATTGGGATTTCCACCACGGGATCTGGTAAATCCCATGCGTTCTTCTTCCCTATTTTCGAAATGGTGGATCCAAACCTCGATAAAGTTCAAGCGGTCATTTCTGTCCCTACTCGGGAACTTGCTTGGCAACTATATGAGCGCAGTAAAAAATTAGCCGATCATTTTAAGGTCCGGGTCCGTTTGGTAGTCGGAGGAACCGAGAAAAAAGAGGGAGGATTGACCCCTCAAATCGTCATTGGTACTCCTGGACGGATGAAAGACCAATTTTTAGAAGACAAAACTTTACGTTTGGATACAGCTAAGATTATGGTCATTGACGAAGCCGATATGACATTAGAATTTGGCTTTTTGGAAGATGTCGATGCAATTTTATCCCATATGGCTGATGATGTTACAGTCATGGTCTTCTCGGCTACGATTCCAGAGATGTTACAACCCTTTTTAAAGAAATATTTGACCACTCCAGAACTGGTTAAAATGAGCAGTGATGAAGATTTCGCTGCCAACATCAAGCATTATGCTGTTCCTTTAAAGCATAAAGAGATGTCTCAACGCGTGATGGATGTACTGTCTGCTATTCAACCTTATGTATGTTTGATTTTTGCGAACTCCAATCAAGAAGCAGCCCAAATTGCTAAGGATATGCGAGAAGCGGGCTATGATTTAGTGGAATTACATGGAGATCTTGAAGCTCGTGAACGGACCAAAGCCATTCGTCAAATTCAATCGCAAAAGAAATCTTACATTGTAGCAAGCGATATCGCTTCGCGTGGCATTGATTTAGAAGGCGTTACCCATGTCATTTCCTGTGGGTTCCCTAAGGATTTAAAATTTTATCTGCATCGCTCTGGCCGAACAGGACGAGCTGGACGGGATGGATTAGCCATTGCCATTTATACGCCTAAGGATGAAGCCGCAATGGCTTCCTTACGCCGTCAAGGAATTGTCTTTGAAGAGAAGGACATTAAAAATGGTCAATTCGTGGAGATCAAAGATCGCACCAAGCGCCAAAAACCAAATAATCCAGTGAGTCAACAGATGAGCAAATTGACTCATAAGTCCAAAAAAAGCAAAGTTAAACCCAACTATAAGAAAAAGCGTGCCGAAGAACTTGAAACCATGCGTCGTCGGGCCAAACGAGCGATAATCCGTAAGGAAATTCAAGAACAAAAGCGAGAGCGGGCCAAAGCCAAACAACGGGCTAAAAATGCTCGTCATCCTCGCTCTTAGGAGTTTAAAACGTGAAGTGGCTTGGGTGTCATGTTTCGCTTAAAGCTCCTCGTTATTTTTTAGGGTCCATTGAAGATGCTTTGCGCTATCAAGCCGATGCCTGCATGATCTACACAGGGGCGCCACAAAATTCTAAGCGTAAAGAGATCAGTGAATTGCGTATTAAAGAAGGCCTTTCTCTATTGGAATATGCCGGTTGGAATCCAAGTCAAGTAGTAGTTCATGCCCCCTATATCATCAATTTAGCCAACTCAATCCATCCAGAGATCGCTTATTTTGGACGGGCGTTTTTGAAAAAAGAACTTCTTCGCACTCAAGCTTTGCAAGCGAAATATTTAGTGCTTCATCCTGGGTCCCATTTAAAAGCGGGAGTTGAAATAGGAACCAAGTGGATTGTGGAGGGCCTCAATGAAGTTTTAGAAGCCGATTCCAGTGGAGTGATGATTTTGCTTGAAAGCATGGCCGGCAAAGGGAGCGAAATTGGGCGTACGTTTGAAGAACTCAAGGCTATTCTTCAAGGGGTACGCGATTCTAGTCGGGTAGGGGTTTGCTTGGATACTTGCCACTTGCATGATGCAGGCTATGATCTTCGTCACTTTGAAAGTCTTCTTGACGAATTCGATCGCATAATTGGCTTAGAAAAGCTCAAAGTCATTCACATCAACGATTCCAAAAACAGTCTAGGAGCCCACAAGGATCGACATGAAAACATTGGTCAGGGGCATCTTGGATTTGAGGTTTTAGTGGATATTGTGCATAATTCCCGTTTAGAAAATGTCATTAAAATTTTGGAAACCCCTTTTATTGAGGGCCATCCTCCTTACGCTCAAGAAATAGCGGCTCTACGCCAAAAAGACCCCACTTTATTGCCGATCAAGTCCTAAATTTAGAATGCTTTAAGGTCTGAAGGAATTAAAAGTTTCTTCAGGCTTTTTTTCGTTCCTAAATTTTCTCTATATTATTTAATTATTACATTATTTAGTTATTTATTTTCCCTTCCCTATTTCTTAAATCTCTGTGACAGGAATACGGCTGCTTCTCTTAAAATAGTATACGAAGACAATTTTGGTTTCATTTTTTACTTTTGAAAGAAGAGCTAATTTGTATTTAAGAGAAATCCATATTTCAGAAGGACTAAACTCAGAAACGATTCATATATACTAAAAATAGGCTCAAAAGCCTATCAAAATGGAAGAGAGGCGGAGATATGAAATCTATTGTAATTTACAATTCTCAAACGGGATTTACCAAACAATACGCCAAGTGGATTGCTCAAAGGCTAAAAGCAGAGTGCATTTCTTTTAAAGAAGCCCAAAAATTTGATTTTATTCCCTACCAAGCCATCGTCTTTGGCAGCTGGGTATGTGCAGGAAAAATTCAAAAAGTAGATTGGTTTAAGAAAAAGGTTGATCACTGGCCAGATAAGAAATTGGCTTTATTTTGTACAGGAGCAGCTCCAACACCAAGTGAAGAGGTTCAAAAAGCCTTAGATACATTTCCCCAAAATATTGGCCACTTTTATTTTCCAGGGGGGGTAAATTATGCTCAAATGGGTTCTCTTTCTAACCTTGCGATGAAGGGACTTTTAACCGCTTTAAAAGCTAAGAAAAAGAAAAGCAAAGAGGATGAATTGATGATCAAAATGATCAGTTCCTCTTATACTTTGGCTAAAAAGGACTATATTGAACCTCTTATTCAATTTCTACTCAATTAATCCCTTTTTTGGGCAGACAAAAAGCGCATTAAAGATAAGCTTTTAGTCTACTTTCTTTTTGCCTTCTTAATGATTTAAAATCATTATTATTTATATAAGCCGGATTGGACAGGAAAAATATACAGATTGGCACAAACTGACTGTACATAGAGCAGTTGCACTCGTGATTGCAAGGGGCAGACAGGGATTTGAAGATAGCTGAACAGCTGAATTGTCCTGATGTCACAGGATAAGTTCCAAGTGATTCTTAATCTGTTTAGTATGAGATACTACAGTCTTGTGGAGAATACGATGTAATCCCCTGTTTGCAGAAGAATGGGGAAATACAGAAGACTGAAAAAGCAGCCTGAGTGGACTAAATCCTAACCGTAAGAGATGAAATGAGTTTAATTTTAAGTTACGGTTTGAAAACCAAAATGCTAGAAAGGAAGTGCAAACGCCTTGGATCAATATCATTGTGATCAAACCGGTTGAACTGGATAAAGCTTAACCTTTTTATAGGAGCTAGAGTGTCGCCTTCAAAAAGCTAAGAAAGTCGCTCTCAACATTTCCTTTATTCGAGAAAGCGAAGTTCAGCTTTTGGTAAATGCTCTAAAAGTGGTCGAGCATTTGCAAATTTTAACTGAAACTTATTTGCAGATCACAGAACCTTGGGCGTTACGCCATTTAAAAGAGGAATGTCCAAAGGCAGATATTCGCTTATATAACTATCCCAATTTCCTTTCATCCCAAAGCTTGGATTTTTTATTACGATGGATCTCCATGGATAGAAGTGATCATTAGTTCTTCTAATCTTTTCCAAAGTGGACTCATTCATGGAATGGAATAGAACTGTGCTTTACAAGGCCAAGATACGCCAGTCTTTATCAACCGGTTTGAAGAACTTTTTGAAGAGGTCATTTCCTTAAATGAAGAAATCTTAGAGAATTATTCCAAAACTTGTACCCAGCCTTCGATTCCTAAAGAGTCTTTACGGCCTTTTTGGGATACTTCGAGTCAAGAACTCACTTTCCCTAATTCCCGCCATGTTCAAATCGAAGTACTCTATACTCTTCAAAAGTTACGCCAAAATGGAGGCAAAAAAGAGTTAATTCAAGCGGCTCTAGGAATTGGTAAAACGTTTTTAGCTACCTTTGATGCCAAGTCCTATTGGCGAATTCTATTTATAGCGCATCGAGAAGAGATTTTGAAGCAGGCCTATCAAACTTTTCACAGGATATTGGCCTTGGTTAGAAGATGAAATCTTCATTGTTCAATGGAAAGATATCCTTAAAGTTCGAATTTTGATCTATTTTCGAACCCATTATCATCAAAAAATGGAGGCGGGAGGTCTTCTTTTGACGAAGGTTTGGTCATCTTTTTGAAACCAAGAAAAGACATTTTGTTTTCTAAGGTTTTTGTTAAAATAGACGTGAAACCCGCTTTTTTTACTTCAATTCGATAATAATAAAGATTTGGGAAGCAAAAAAAGACCAAAAAGGTTAGGAGAAAATGGGGACAAATTGATGACCATAAGAAGCATTGGAAGTCGAGTCCTTTTTTTGTAGGTGTATCCTCAATGGTATACTGAACCTACCTCCACAAAGGCCATGAAAAAGACTTTCTTAAAGTATTCAATGGATTAGAAAGGAAGCTGTTGTGAAAAAATTTGTGAAAGGAACAACTACTTTGTTAGCCACTGCTTTGGTTTTTCAAAGTACTCCAATCATTCAAGCGGCTAGTTATTCGCAGGATCGATCCAATCAGCTTTCTATCTTGGAATCGTTTTCTCCTCCTTCTTTAAACACGCAAGCCGTTTATGAATGCCTCACTCTTTACTATCAAGCTTTACAAGACTCTAGAACCTCTGCGGGGCATCTTAAGTCTTTACGCGAGAAGGCGCTTTTGGCTTTAGACTTTTTAGACAATCTTCCCAATCGACCAAGTGCTATGGATCTAGACCAATTGCTCAATTCCATTGCGCTCATTCGACAATTGGATGAATCCTTTCCAATCTACCAACCTCATGTGGCAACATGGCCCAAAAATCCAAAGCCATCGTCAACTCCTTATCCGGAATTGGAAAAAACCGAAACTCCAATCCTGTCTTTACTCGAAGCGTCTCATCAAATGGAGACTTCCCAAAGCCAAGTGGTCAAAAAAGCAATAGCTCCTGTGGACTTCAATCTGACCACTTCTTTGGCCCAAAAGGATTCAAACTCTTTGTCTAGCTCAATAGACTCTTCCACTTCTTCAAGTTTTGCTCCAGAAGAATCCAATTCACTTATTTCCTCTCGTGTGAGTCAAGAGCCTAGTCAAGGGTTTCAAGAAGAAATTCCAAGCGAAATTCCCTTTGAAGACATTTCAAGGGAACCCAGCGAGTCTTTGTCAAGTCAAGATACTTCTTTTCAAGAATCCATTTCTCCCCTGCAAACCCCAATTCCGGCTCTACAAGAAGAACCCTCCATCCAAGATGAACCTACTTTGAAACAAGATTCAAAGATGGCTAAGGCCATTGTGATTGTTGAAGGAACGGATCTTGATGAGCGCCTCACAGCTTGGTTGAGTGAGGATCCAAGCAACTTTCTAAGTTCTTCTTTTGAAGACTCTACGAGTGATCATTCAACGGATGGATCCTATGAGCCAGCTTTGGTTGAACCCATTCCGATTCAAACCATTGAGCCTTTCATTCAAGAGCCAAGCCAAGTCGAAGAAATGCCAAGCGAAGAACAGATTGTCGAAGAACCTGCTTTGATCGAAGAAGCCGATTCTTCGACTTCTCAAGAAGCTCTTTCTTTTGAACAAGACAGTCGAACGGACTCTTCCATTTCAACCTCAGAATCCGTTCAAGAGATAAAACCTACTTTCATTCCAACTCCTGTACCAAAGCCTGTGAGTGAAGAGAAAGAGCCATCCCCACAAGAAAACGCTGTTTCAATTGTTCAAATGGAAGAAGAAGTGGATTTAGCCCCCATTGAAGAGCCAAACACTTTTTCCATCTTTGATTATATAAAAGTTCAGGACTCTTCTTCCTTATTAGAAGTAATTTATCCAGGTCTTGGAATTGGACCCCTTCCTCAACGACCTGTAGCTGCCTTGCCGATTCTTTTTAAAGACGATTTAAACCAAAATCCTCAAAATTTTGAAGATGCAGATGACGTTTCCGCCGAAGGAAGACCCCAAGAACTAGAAAATTTACAAGGAATTCCAGAATATTTCGAAGAGATGGATGAAAATGATCTTTCCTCTTCTCCCAATTCTTTGCCTCCTTTGCCAAGCGAAGAGGAAGAACCAAAAAATTCTCCAATTTCAACTCCAAACTCAGAAGACCTCGTCCAAATGGATCCTATCGTTGTGGATGTGAGTGACAAAGACTTGTATTTTGACGTAATGTCTGATTTTGATCCTTCGATCGTGGCTCCCGCTCCGGCCAATCCCTTGTTGCCCGTTTTCTCTTCACCAGTGGCTTCGGATTCATCTTTTCAAGAACAGCTTATTGTGGATTCTTGGGCTACTTCCCCTACTGTTTCAACCCCTACTCCTACTCTTTCACAATCCATCACGGTACGGCAATTGACCAAACGGCAAAATCGCCGTTTACAAATTGCTAATATGGGCATTATTACCTTGTTACCAAACTACGAAGATTCTTTCGCTTGGAAAAAAGCAGCTTCCCCCTATAACACTCCACTTTTATGGGGACAATGCACATGGTTTGCTTGGGGTCGTTTTTACGATTTATATGGGTATTCTCCTGGCTTTAGTGGCAATGGATACGATTGCGTTTCTCAGCTTCTTCAAGTCCATGGAGATAAATTTGAGTTTTCTAAAACGCCTGCTTCAGGAGCCGTTTTTTCTTCGGATGTCGCACATAACCATGTTGGTATTGTGCTCGATTACGATGCCAAAAAGGATTTATTGACCATTCAAGAAGGAAATCTAGATGGAATTTCCAATTCCAATTGGGATGAAGCCATTGAAGACTATCGAACATTGCGTTTAAGCTCAAGTGATATTCGAACTCTTTATGGCGATGTCACCTATGCTATACCCAAAGAATCCACGAAATTTGTGGGCTATGAAGAGACCAAAAAAGTTCTTTCTCAAAAGGAAATTACTCCATTAAAGGAAAAGAAAGCGATAAAGACTTCAGATTCTAGTCAACTCAAAACTCTTCGGAGGCTTTGTTTTGAAAAACTAAAATCCCTCTTATTCATTGAAGAAGAGATGGAAGAGATAGAGGAGGAAAAACAGGAAGATTCTTTCCTTTCATCAAACGTTTCAAATCCGTCACTTGAAGAAGGCTTTGAATGGATGGAAAATTAATCGTTTTGTTTCTTAAATAAAAAAAGCGCTACCTACTTGAATTATTTCAAGAAAGGCAGTGCTTTTTTCATTTAAATCCAAGTCCAGCCACTCCATCTCGATAAAAGCTGTAAAGCATATCCAGCGATCAAAGAGGGAATCAAAAGCCAAAGGATAACTTTCCAAAGGGTTTTACGATTGGAATCGTATTGAAAAAGCGCTACGAGTCCTAACCCCGCATTGGTAGAGAGGCCAGCTAAAAGCGAGCCAAAAGTTAGAGCATGAGCGGAGTATAATTCGCAAAGCACCACAGTGGCGGCACAATTAGGAATAAATCCAAACAAGGAAGCCAAAAGAGGTTGAAAAACTTTACTGGATTGTAAAAAAGCCACAAGGCTATTTTCACCAATGCTCAGGGTGATGAAATTCATGACAAACGTAACCAAAAAAATGAAACCATAAATTTTTCCACTTTGCACTAGCGCATTCAACCACAAAGGATATCCAGAATGACAAGAGGTACACCGAAATGAATTATCCGCTTCAATTTGAGAAGCTTCTTCTTCGCTTTCTTTTTCCACTTCCTCTTCTTGTTCTTTAGAAAGGTCAACAAGATCTTGGTGGCGATAAGCGATGTGATCAATGATAAAACCAACCGTAATCGCCAAAAGAAATTTCCCCAAAAGAAGGAATCCTAAAGAAGGAATCATGCTTGGATTGGCAATCAGTACGGGGATTGCTTCATCACTCGTCGCAATGAATACGGCCACAAGGGTACCTAAACTAATCATGCGACTCACGTATAAAATCGCTGCTAACACCGCCAAACCACATTGAGGAAGCAACCCAAGCAAGGCTCCAAATAAGGGACCATATTTGCGCAAGCGTAAAAACGCTTGATCGCTAATGGATTGATGCTGATCCAGCAGACCAAGAAGCCAATACATAATGTAAAGCAACGGAAACATCTGCCAAGTATCATGGAGGGCATCGAAAAGAGCATCGAGAAGAAGATCCATTTAAACTCACCTCCTTTCTTGTTTTCTTGTTTCTTTTTGTTCTTTTTTTTGTTTTATCTTTTTTATAAAAGAACTCTTAAGTTCAAAGTATAGGCAAGTGAAAACGCTTTTTGTCAAGTTATTTTGATTAATAAAAAACTGTCTACTTATTCAAAGCTTAAGCAGACAGAAACTTTTAATTTTTGAATGAAAAAGTTTGCCTTAAACTCAATGGAGTTCATCCATGTTTACAGAAGCCGAAGTAGGAATATGAAGTCCTCGCTGTCGGAGTTGTAAAGTGGCTAAATCTTTGACACCTTCATAAATCAAAGCGAATATAGGAACTCCTAAGAACATTCCCATGATTCCAAATAAAGCGCCTCCCATAGTCACCGAAAACAAAATCCAAAAGCCCGATAAACCAAGTTTATCCCCTAAAATCAAAGGCTTGAGCACATTTCCATCGAGTTGTTGAAGAATCAAAATGAAAATGGCAAAGATCAATGCACTCATAGGTTTTATGATAAACAATAAAAAGATAACGGGAATCGCACCTAAAAAAGGGCCAAATACAGGAATGATGTTGGTAATCCCCACAATTAAACCAATCATAGGGGCATAGGGAAAGCCAAATAGAACGGAGCCAAACCAAGCACAGATTCCCACCACAAGAGAGTCTAAGATATTTCCAACGATATATTGTTGGAAAATATTTTTAGTATCCATTCCATACAGTTGAATGAAATTGCCTACTCTTTGACCAAAGATGGAATAGAGTAAGACACGCATGGTTTGTAACAAATTGTTTTTATCCAAAATCATGTAGATCGCAGCGGCTAAAGCAATGACCAAGTTCGAGGCCCAATGAATAACGTTATACGAGTAAGACATCATTTTAAACATACTCGATTGCAACCACTTGTTAATGGTTGTAGAGATGTCTAATGATTGAAACGTATTGAGAACCATGCTGATGTCAAGATGGTAGCGTTCGCCTAATTCCACCAGCGTGGTCTCGAAGCGGCGAGCATAACTCGAGAAATTGGCCACAAAGACTTGCAAAGAATCCAAAAGAGAAGGAATCAAAACCCACATCACAAAGGAAAAGAACAACAAAAAGAAAATAACCACAATCACAGTCGCAAGCTGATGACAGCGTTTTTGAGAAAGAGGAGTGGCTAAAAGTCGATTTTGAAACCACTCAATGGGTCCATTCATTAAAAAGGCTAAACCAAATCCGATGAGGAAGGGAGAGAGTAAAGAGCCTAATTTTTCAATAAAGCGTATGATATCGTTGATCCTTGTTAGAAGCAAAAACGCAATGATCGCAATGACAAAGGACATGGAACGAATAAAGATGTCTCGATGCACTTTGTTTTTAAAATCAATTTTCATGTCACCTCTCCAATCAAAAGAACGAAGACAAAAAGAGAAAAAATTCAAAACAACTTCCAAGGAATTTTTGCTCTGTCACAATCTATTCTTTGATATTCTGCTTTTTAATAATACGTCACAAGTGGATTTTTCAAAATGTGCTCAAACGAACAAAAAGGATGGAATGAAATGGAATGCCTATTGAGTGGAACGATTTCCGTAAAAGCTGTTCTTGAAGAACAAAAACGCCCTATTCAAGAACTCATTGTTAACCCCCAAAAACGAACCAAAGAAATTGGTTACATCATCGCACTTGCCAAAAAACAAGGAATCCCAGTATCCTTTTCGACAAAAGAGGAGATGCAACATCTCGCTCCAAATAATGGAGGAGTGCTCTTAAAGGTGAAAGCCAAAGAAGAATTGCCTCTTTTAAACCCAAATCACGTTTTTGAAGGACTTTGTGTCTATGTAAGTGGTGTGGAGGATCCCTATAATCTAGGAAGTATTGCCCGAACGCTCTATGCGGCAGGGGCCAATTTAATGATTGTTCAACAGCGGGATTGGTCAAGTGCTCTTCCCATTTTAATGCGGGCTTCGGCGGGGGCTTGGGAACGCCTAGAAATCGTGGCTATTTCCCAAGATGAACAGCTCATTGAAGCCGCCAAGAAACAAAATCAGCCCATTATATGTGCCGCCCGTGATGAGAGCGCTCAGCCCCTTTTTGAAGCCACTTTACCAAGAAATTTATTGCTTGCGATTGGAGGGGCTATGCGCGGATTGTCTTCGCGATTGCTCTTGGCTTCGCAAGATCACTTATATATTCCCTACGGACGGCCCTTTCGCAATGCGTTGGATTCAGTGAGTGCTGCGGCAGTTTTTGCATTTGCTTGGACAGCTGTGTATGGGAAAGAAAATGGCGAAAGGTCTTTTTGATCAGCGCCCTAGAAAGGAGATTTTTAAATGAAAATCAATACAGATCAATTGGTGGAAATGGCTGTAAATGCCAAAGTTGATCATCCCACCATTAAAAGTTATCGAGGAGGCTTTGATGGCCGAGCCCGCATTACAGTAGGCCCTGGAGGAATTACCTATTCTCATGCCATTGGGGATCCCTGTATGAATATTGCAGGAGATCACGTGGAACCGGGAGTTTCGATGGCCAATCCCGATCATGGGCAAAATGCGGCTGTTGAGATGTATGCCTGTATTGGCAATCCCGTCTATTGTTTATCTGGACCTGCGAAAGGGGCCAAGGGATTTGTAACGGGAATGCATGGTGGAGTGGAACATACCATGGCTTGGTTTGCCCCAGAAGATTTAAATTTAATGGATGGCAATGAAAGCTTTTTGATTCGAACCAAAGGTCAAGGTTTAAAAACAGAAGACGCTCCAGGAATTTTCTGGATGAATTTAGCGCCTGAACTTTTAGAAGCAATGGATTTAAAAGTCAATGAAGATGGTCAAGTTCGTTTTCCAGTGGTCACCGTGCTTCCCTCCTTTTTGATGGGAAGTGGTCTTGGTGCTTCGAGCATGATGACTGGCGATTACGACATCATGACCCAAGACAAGGAAGCCAACAAGCGCTTTGGCGTCGATAAATTGCGTTTTGGCGATGTGATTGCGATTTTGGATCACGATAGCGAATATGGCGCACATTATAAAGAAGGAGCGATGACCATTGGAGTGGTCGTCCATTCGGATTCTTTTACTTCTGGTCATGGCCCAGGAGTAACGGTCATTGCGACTTCTAAAGATGGATCGATCATTCCGGTTCGCGATGAAGAAGCCAACCTCAAAAATTACTTTAAGAATATGGGGCAAACCTACTAATGTTTGTGGAAGTTCTTGTTGAACACGCCAACTTAGCCTTAGCTCGTCCCTATACCTATTTCACTTCTCAACCCGTTCAGCCTGGCTGTCGGGTTTTCGTGCCTTTTGGCCATCAAAAATTGATGGGAATCGTTTTAAAAGAAGGACAACCCCCAAAAGAGAATTCCATTCAAATTCGCCCTCTTGAACGCATTGTGGATGAAACTCCGATTTTAAGCCAGGAACAGCTTGATTTAGCTACTTGGCTTGGCTATGAAACGATCTGTTCTCCGATGGCGATGATTCATTGTATGTTGCCCAAAAAGTTGGATGTGGCCTCAAATCATCCTGATTTCTCTTATGAACTTTGGATTGCCAAAACGCCTTTAGAAAAGGGCAAAAAAAAAGATGATCTTTCCTTACAATCCCTTTCGAGTACTTTACGCCAAGCTTATGACTTGCTACCAAGTGCTTTACGATTAAAGGAAGCCAGAAATTTAACCAGTGATTATCGCTTACAAGCTCTTCTTCAAAAGGGATTTTTAATCAAGGAAAAGAGAATCATCAATTTTGGAACACTTCCTAAAAAAATTCAACAACCATGGCCCAAACTCAATGCCATACAGGAAAATGCACTTCAACGCATTCATCAAGCCAAACAACAAACGATTCTCTTGCATGGAGTAACTGGTTCTGGGAAAACTGAGGTTTTTTTTCACTTGGCGAAAGAGGCTCTTGAGCAAGGAAAACAAGTGCTGATTTTGGTGCCAGAAATTTCCCTTACTCCTATGATGGAGGCACGAATTGCTTCTCGTTTTGAGGTCGATGTGTATGCTTGCCATTCCAAACTCTCCGATTCGGAAATGGTATCGGTTTGGAACAATGTGAAAAAGGCTGGACCGTGTATTGTCATTGGGACGCGCAAATCGGTCTTTTTGCCTCTTACCAACTTGGGTCTCATCATTATGGACGAGGAACACGATAGCTCTTATAAGCAAGACAATGTGCCACGCTATCATGCTCTAGATGCCGCTCAGTTTCGCGCAAGTTTTCATGGGTGCAAACTTTTATTGGCTTCGGCTACCCCAAGTCTAGAAACCTACGCCCGTGCCTTGAAAGGCGTTTATGGTTTAGCAGAAATGCCCCTACGTGCTACGGGAGAGGAAGCCCAAATTCGATTGGTGGATTTGCGCTATACGCCTGTTTTTTGTAACTACTCGTCTTTGTTGGTTCAAGCTGTTCAAGATCGTTTGGCCAAACATCAAAAAACAATGATTTTATTAAACCGGCGCGGGTATTTACCGGTCGTGCGGTGTGAAAACTGTCATGAATATGTACGCTGTGAGGACTGCAACGTCGCCTTAAGCTATCACAAAAATGAACAAGCCTACGTATGCCACATCTGTGGACGACACTATCCTATTTTGCCTACTTGTCCCCATTGTCATACCGGCCATTTAGGCCAAATGGGACAGGGAACCGAACGATTGGAAGAAGAAAGCCAAGCCATTTTTCCTACTGCGAAAATTGTGCGGATGGATCGCGATACCACGAAGGGAAAGCATGGCCATCGTACTCTTTTAAAACAATTCGAAGAGCAAGGGGATATTTTGATGGGTACCCAAATGATTGCCAAAGGCCTTGATTTTCATGCCATTACGCTTTGTGGAATTTTATCTATCGATACAAGCCTTTCAAGACCAGACTACTTAGCCCATGAGCGAACCTATCAATTGGCCGAACAAGCTGCGGGCCGAGCTGGGCGGGGCAAAGATAAGGGCCTTGTTTTGATTCAAACCTTTAACCCTCACCATTTCGTTTTACAAGCCATTCAATCCCATCGTTACCAAGATTTCTTTATTCAAGAAATGCGTTATCGCCATGCTGGACAGTACCCACCCTATACTTTTTTGGCCTCAGTCATCATTCGCCATAACGATCCAACAAAGGCTTATCAAAAAGCCCTTGAACTTCAAGGACATTTTTTAAAGGCGAAGGTAGAGGTTTTAGGGCCAGTGGCCATTAGTATGCGCCAAAAACAAAGCCGCTTTCGCTTGGTGTTACGCGATAAAGATGATGAGCATCTCAAAGAAATTTTGTGGCAAGGCGCTCTATGGTTTGAGAAGCACGCCGCCCAATGCAAAATGGACATCAATGTTCATCCCATGACAATAGAAGAATGATTGGACGGCCTTTTTACAGAAAGGAAGTCCTCTTTATGATGCGAAAATGGGTTTGGAAAGCACTCATTGCGGTGGTAAAAGACAAAACGTATTCGAATTTATATTTGCGCAATCATCTTCAAGAAGTTGAACCCCAAGATAGAGCCTTAGCGGTCAATATTTTTTATGGTACTTTACAAAATTATGCTCTTTGTCAATCAGTCTGGAAACGTTACTTGGATCCTAAGGCGAAAGTGAGCCTTTCCACCTCTATTTTATTGACGATGTCGGTCTACCAATTGTTGTTTTTGGATAAAGTTCCCTCTTATGCGATCGTAAACGATGCCGCCAAATTGGCTGGACCTAAAGCGAGAGCCATTGTGAATGCCATTTTGCGTAAAGTAGCTGACAATCCCCAAGTCACTTATCCCGCTGAACCTGTGCAGGCTTTAGCTCTTTCCAGTTCACTTCCAGAATGGCTTTTACGTTTATGGATTGCCCAATACTCTCCCCAACAAGCCTTTGCGTTTGCCAAAGCGACCACCAAAACGTATCCACTCGTAGTGCGAATTAATCCCCTACGCTTTTCCAAAGAAGAAGCCGATACCCATCCACGCCTTGAAAAACTCCAAGGTCAATGGCAAGACGATCCCCTTTATATTTATAAGGGCAATGACTTTGCCCATGAACCCCTTTATCTAGAAGGAAAGATCTCTGCGCAGGATCCAGGCAGTTATCAAATCGCCAAATGGGCTAACCCCAAACCCGGTCAGCAAATTCTTGATCTTTGTGCGGCTCCCGGAACCAAAACGATGGCTATGGCAGAAATGGCTGAAAATAAAGCGTATTTTCAAGCTCAAGACTTGCATGAACATCGAGCAGCTCTGATCGAAAATGATGCCAAGCGCTTAGGCCTCGATCACATTAAAGCCCTCGCAAAAGATTCCACCCAACCTTCTCAAGACCAGTACGATGTGGTGGTTTGCGATGTACCCTGTAGTGGCTATGGCGTTTTAGGTCGTAAACCCGATATGAAATTGCGGCTCAATCCCGATGACATCGATACCCTTTTACCGCTTCAACAAGCGCTTCTTGAAGCCGGAGCCGCTCAAACCAAAGCTGGAGGAGATCTCATTTATTCGACTTGTACCCTTAACACCAAAGAAAATGAGCGCCAAGTTAAAGCTTTTTTAGAACGTCATCCCGAATTTACTCTTGATCAGCAGGAAACAATTCAACCAAGTGAAGTAAACGGTGGATTTTATTTGAGCCGTTTGTTAAAAGCCCTATAAAAAAATCCCGTTTTCAGTCTTGAAGACGGGATTTTCTTGAGAGGATCAT
>CAYTMK010000019.1:0-30678 GCA_964438885.1 uncultured Erysipelotrichaceae bacterium
AACACGACCTTGCCATGGTTGATACGGGAGTTCGATTCTCCTCATCTGCTCCATCCGAATGATAAGCTGGTCTTAGGACTAGCTTTTTTTATTAAGACTCGACTTGTTATTTTTAAGCGAGTCTTTTTTTTCTTTCTCCTTTTTATAATAAAGCCACTCGAAGTGTTTAAGAGTAGAAGGGAAAAGACTATGGCTATCCAATTAAAAGAATTGATCGCTCAGGGTTTTTTAGAGCTTTGTGAGAATAAACCATTAAAAGCGATCACCATTCGAGATCTTATCTTAAAAACTGGCATTAGCCGTCAATCGTTCTACAACCATTTTATGAATCGGCTAAACACCATACCCGTGATTTTAAACGAGAAGACTATTGCGGATTTTGGATGGATACCCCTGATGGAAGCATTTGGGCGATTGGCGATAGTCGTTTATTAGAAGAACAATTAAATATGCCTACTCCCGATGCGATTCTCTTTGATTTTTCAAATAGCTCTTGGCATATTGGCCTGGATGGTGCTTTAAAAATAGCTGAAGCCTATCCTAATATGTCCGTGATTTTATGGCATTGGGGAAGTATAGACGCTCCAAATTGGAAAGAATTTAATGGCAATCCTCAACAATTACGCTCTCTTATTCCTAATCCAGAGCGGGTTGTGATTTTAAATCCAGGAGAGCCTTATAAACTCAAACGTTTAGAATCAGTGAATGCTTAAAATCCGACTTTCTTTTGTCTCTTTAGTCAAAAAATGGTTCGAACTTTTTTGGTTTAGAAGTTCGAACCATTTTTAATTGCTTTTTTTCTTGAAAACAAGTCATTGATTCCATTATTTCAATCGGGATATTTTAGTAAGATAAGATGGTTGATTAAACTTTTAGCGTTCTAAAAGGAGGGATAAAAAATGATGAGCCTACGAATACCAGTTCATTGGTTTTGCCCTTTAAGGCCACAGTGACCACCAAAAATTCCTATGGGCTTTAAAGAGCGAGACACTTTCCAAGAAGTTGCTTCTTGTTAGGGAAAATCGTGAAATGAGCGATAAATCCAAAACCTTTCTTTTCCAAAGGCAAATGTTAGATCCCCTTGTACAAACCGAATCGTAGAAAGATTAACTTCTTGTTCTTGGGCCTTGGCTATCATAGCTTAATCGAAGCCATTTAGCTTGAGGGAACTTGGATGTTCCTCTCTAGGCACTTTTAGAACTCGCTCTTGAAAGGTTTTAGAAACTCCATCCAAAGAATCCTTTCTTTTTTTCCATTTCTTTAGAAATTCTTTTTACTGTATATCCAGTGGATTCGATCGCGTTTTTTAGGATCTGTTCATCAATATCTTGTTTGGTCAAAATAACACTCTGTCCTTTTCGATGAGAAGAGGAAACCTTGTGGATAGGAAAGGCCTTATAAATGGTTTGATTCATATGGCTTTCACACATTCCACATCGCATTCCTTCAATTTCAACTGTAATTTTTATCATGAAGCCTCTCTTTATCTTTATCTTGTTTTTTCTCTCAGAAATAAAACGATCATAATTAGTTTTAACTAACTAAAAATGAATAAAGAAAGCAGAAGCAAATGCCTCCGCCTAAAGTTCCTTATCTTTCAATACGCCCATAGAGTAGCCTTTTATAAATACTTGTGTTTTGACATCATAAAAAATGTTTGACAATCTTGTAAAAAATCGAGAATTTCAGCTCGAGGTTCCCCTTCAATGATCCACGCACAATAGATGTTAGACAAAAAGGCGAATTTCAAATGGCGTTTTTGAAGCAAAGAAGGATCGATATGACGACTGGCTGCTAAGCCTACTCCTTCATCTTGTTCCACACATTCTAAAAGTTCTTCGACGCTACGAACTTCTTTAGAAAAATAAAAGCGATCTGGAGGAAGAGAACATACCACTTTTGGATCGCAAAAAAAGGGATCATTGTTTTGTCGTGCTAACAAAATCAAATTTTCATTGATCAGATCATTTGGATTTGGTCTTTCACGGCGCGCAAAGCGATGGTCTTCTGGATAGACTAAGCAGACTTCATAGTTGAAAAGAGGCATCGCCTCTAAACCAGAAAATGGTCCATATATATTTTGCAATCCAAAACAAACATCCAAAGCCCCTTTTAAAACATGATCATGGCTTTGACTCGGTTCGCTTTTTTTAAAAGAAAAGGTGACACTCGGATTTTGGAGCTTGTACCAACTCGCCATTTCCAATAAGCCTTGGTTGTCTTTGCTTCCTGTAAATCCAATGTTGATGTTGGGTACAGGAGTAAAGTGCATTTCTTCTTTTAAATCACTAACCATTTCCTCTAGACGCTTACAACCATGGTAAAATTTTTTCCCCATACGCGTTAGGCGGATTTGATTCTGTCCTTTCACCATGAGTTGTAAATTGAGATCCTCTTCAAGTTCTAAAATATAGGCTTGGATATCTTTTATATCCATATGGAGAGCTTGAGCCGCATTCTCCATTGATCCTTTTTCAGCGGTTTCCATAAAGGCGATCACTTTTGTTTTGAGCATGGTCAATCCTCCTGCCTTCAAATTTTAACAAACAAAAAGCCATTCATAAAAAAGAATCTTTGATTTCAAGAAGGCTCCTTTTCTAAAAAAGAATTCTAATTTTTTTGATTTCTTATCCAACCAGCTCTAAAATGAGGGAATTCAAGATATCTTGCAAAGTGTCATTCAATCCGATGTTCCTTTAATGGACAGGCAGAAACTGAGTAGTTTATTATTTGAATCCTTTTATCAGCATCAGGAAGTAATGGACATTCTGTTTTCCGGGAATCAAGCTTCAGTGCAGATTCACCATTTAGAACAAAGCTTTAAAGAATACATCTTTCAGACCAATCCTAGGCTAAGACCTCACTTTTAATGTTGTACTCTCCTATAAAATATATGGAGCTTACTATGTCTTTTAGCAAAACTATAAACGATTTGGAAGTAAGCAAGTAGTGAATAGACTAGATGCGCTTTCTGTAGAGATTAAAAATGAGTGAGCCTTTTTAAGTATTCCCGTGTACCGCTCTTAAGGTTCGATCTTTGAAAAACTTGTTTTAAAGACAAGGGGAAAAGCCATATACTTGTGAACTTCAAAAAGAAAATGAGAAGCTTAAACCATAATCTTTTAAAAGAAGAAGGATTCACTTCAATTGAATCAGCGTTTTAAATTGGACGAAAGGAAGGAATCGTATGAGTTTTTCCATTCAAGATTTTTTTCATTTGAAAAAGCCAAATCTTAAGGCCTTACAAGAGTATGGTTTTCAACCAAAAGAAGGGGGATATACTTGGGTAACTTCAATTGTGGACAATAGTTTCATTTTACGCGTAAATGTTTCTAATCTTGGACAAGTGCAAATCGAAGTTCAAGATGCAGAAACCAAAGATCCCTATACGCTGTATGCCACCAAAGCCAGTGGAGAATATGTAAAAAGTGTTCGTATGGCTTTAGAGGAAATCTTGCAAGAGATTGCCAATACATGTTTTGTGTCAAACGTATTTCAAAGTCCACAAAGCCAAGCTGTCATTGAGTATATCGAAAACCAATACCAGGCTACTCTTGAATTTTTATGGGAAAAATATCCCGATGTGGCTATATGGCGTCATAGCGATAACAATAAATGGTTTGGTCTCATTGCTCGTCTTCCTCTTTCTAAGCTTGGATTGGATGTCCAAGAAGAAGGAGAAATTTTGGTGTTGCATTGGCCAAAAGAGTTGATCCAACAAGAAGTACAAGCCCAAGAAAAAGATGCCTATCCCGCTTGGCATATGAATAAAACCCATTGGTATTCCGTTATTTTAAACGATGGCTTAAGCAATCAAGAAGTGTTTCAACGCATTGATGAAAGCTTTCACGCTACTCAAAAATAGAAAATTCCTTTGTAGCCTTTTTCCCAAAATTGAAAGAAAGGCTACAATATAGAAAAAGGCACTTATAGAGACTGTCTCTATAAGTGCCTTTTTCTGATTGGAAGCCATCATTTGCTCCTTGAAAAATCCGACTTAACTCAAACGATAACTTGGAGATTCATATTGGATCTTTTTTCCTAAGAAAAAACAAATAAAGGTTCCTAGACAACTATTTTTTCCTTGCTTTTTTAGGCTTAAAGACAAACGCCTATAAAATTCCTAGTTTGCTTAAAAAGCGCCCTATCTTAGATAAGGTACAATAAAGAGAGTCTTCATTTTTAGAAAGGAATTTCTATGTTCGATTTGTATATTTCTCAAAAAATGTTTTCCTTATTTGGAAGCAGCTTTGATGTGAAAAATGCGCAAGGACAGATCGTATATCGGGTGCATGGTGAATTGTCTTTAACCCAAAAATTAGCGATCTTTAACGATAAGCATCAAGAAGTAGGCGAAGTGCGCAAAGCCTTAATTTCTATTTTGCCAAGATATGAACTCTATGAAAATGGTCAAAAAATTGGCTACATTGAAAAAGATTTCACCTTATTTCATCCTAAATACACCTTGTCTTGTGGGGATTGGAAAGTGGATGGCGATTTATTGCATTGGAACTACTCCATTTACAATGGACAAGGTCAACTTGTTGGTCAAATTCGCAAAGAACTTTGGCATTTAACGGATCACTATGTCATTACCTGTGATAGCCCAGCCGATGCCTTACGTGTGTTGATGGTGGTATTAGCCATTGATTGTGTAAACGAAGGAGACAACAAAAACAATAACCAAAACAATCAAAACAACTAAGCCAAAAAGCAAGCTAAATGAGCTTGCTTTTTTTGACTTCTAATATCACATCAAGCAAGAAAATGGGATCCTTTTTAGAAAGGATTAGACTAAAAAAGAAAGGAGGAAGAAAATGAATAGTTCACAAGAACAAGCTTCTCGATCTTCGATCATTCTTAAAACAAGCCTTGTAGGTATTATAACTAATGGAATTCTTGCCTTAACTAAAGCCATTATTGGCTGGGCTACTGGTTCTTTAGCGGTTACTTTAGATGGAATTAATAACTTAAGCGATGCAGGCTCTTCCATCATTACGATGGTAGCCACCAAACTGGCCAATAAGGCTCCCGATAAAAGCCATCCTCTTGGATATGGACGAACAGAATATCTTTCTACGTTTATCATTGCCCTCATTATTTTGTATGCAGGGATCTCTTCACTATCTGAATCCATTCAAAAAATTATCCATGGAGGGACGCCAACATATACGACTTTATCTCTTTTGATTTTGCTTTTAGCGGTAGTGGTTAAAATCGTTTTGGGTTTTTATACGATCCAACAAGGAAAAAAAGCGGATTCTGGATCTTTAGAAGCTTCAGGAAAAGATGCTTTAAACGATTCTATTATGTCTGGAGCGGTTTTGATCAGTGCCTTAATCTTTCAATGGACAGGAATCTCACTTGAAGCATGGGTAGGTTTAGTGATCGCCATTTTCATCATAAAATCGGGCATTGAAATTATTCGCGAAGCCGTCTCGGAATTGTTGGGGGAACGAATCGATAAAGAACTGGCCCAAAATATCAAACAAGAAATTTGTACCGTTCCTGGAGTAATGGGTGCCTACGATTTAATTTTCAACGATTATGGACCTGAGCGTAAAATTGCTTCGGTTCATATTGAAGTTCCTTATGATTGGGATGCAGTAAAAATCGATGAAGTCAGTCGAGAAATTGAAGAAAAAGTGTATGCGAAATACCATGTCATTCTAGGTGCGATTGGGGTGTATGCGAAAAATAGCAACGATCCTAAAACGCGCGAATTGGAAAAACAAGTGCGAAAAATTTTGGATGGTTACGATCATATTTTGCAGATGCATGGCTTTTATGTCAGTCAAGACCCTAAGGAAATTCGCTTTGATATTGTCATTGACTTTAATGCCAAACATCGCAAAGAAGAATTTCAAGCGATTGAAAAAGAATGCCAAGAAGCCTTTCCAGACTATCAAGTTTCCATCACTCCCGATGCAGATTTGAGCGATTAAAGAATAAAAATAAAGTAAAAAACTAGGGATTTCCCTAGTTTTTTACTTTGCTCTTTTTAGAGTCAAATAGATCACTTTAAGAACAACCTATCATTCTTGCTTGGCTTGAACAAGAGCAATTAGTTGGGTTAAGTCCTCTTTAACTTCTTGTTTTTGTGGAGTTGTCATCTCTTGTTCATGGGCGTTGTGCCCACTGACCGTTCCTTGATGGCCGCTTACCACTTTTCCCTCTTTTACAGCAACCACTAAAGGAACATAAAGAGTAGGATCTCCACTGGCATTGTTGCGAATATAGTCTTGCAAGTAAGGGGCAATTTCATCACGCTGCGAATCTGTGTATAAACGAATGCCTTCTTGATCTCGCGTTTGAATATAGTGAACTGGTACATTGGCTTGACTAGCTAATTTATGCAAAATGGGGACGACTTCTTGACACCAAGGGCACCCTGGAAAGCCAAAATAAAGAAGGCCCGATTGGTGATCCTCAAAAAAGGCAATGGCTTCTTCAAACGACATCGGCTCAAAATCCTCGCTTAAGATTTCCGCCTCATTTTTTCCCTCTTCACAAGTGTTCTCATCCACCGCACATCCACTTGGAGTAGAGGATGGAGAAGAGCAACCACTTATACTTAAAAGAAAACAGCTTAAAAGACTTAAAAGAACGGCTTTGGATAGAGTGGCCATCTTAGCTCTCCTTCATCGATTGACGCTTTTTCTCATACAGAGATTTAGCCGGCTTATACAATAAGGAATACACTGGCACATCAAATTCTCCAATGTATTCATGAATTTGAGGAGCAAAGTTATCTTTGAAGTGGGTCAAACCATCATCTAAACTTCCTTCTACTCCTCCCATGCTGAATTCTTCACATCCCTTATCAAAGGCCCATTGGAAGTTTTCAAGGTACGTTTTGTATTGAGGCATGAAGCGACGAAAGCGCTCATCCATCCCCGCATACAGCATTTCACAAGAACGACCATAGCGAATGGTCAAAACACCAGCAATCGGACGAGGCGCATCGTTGCCGACACTTTCAATAACCTCTTGGATATTGTGAATGTCTTTTTCAGCTGAGGCCTTGAGTTCTTCCAAATTAAAACGCTTCTTCTTTTGATTTTCTGGTAAATTGGCTAGTTGTTCTTCTACATTACTAAGCTTGTCTTGGCATTCTTTTAAAATCTGTCCTGGATCGCATATCGCCAACATGATGATGGCCTCATCTCCATAGGCTTGAAGAAGCTTTTCGAAGTATTCCTTATTGCGTAAGCTGACATGTTTGCGCGATTCGGTCATTTCCACTAACTTGGCAAACTCATCCACCAATTCTTGATGCCCACTGACGATTTTAAGATGGCGTTTATCGGCTTCTTTGATCAACTTTTTGGTCTTTTTAGGCATCGCAGCCAATAAATCTTCTGGTTTATCCAAGATTGAGCTAAAGCGAGCTTGAATGCTTTCATCCAACGAAAGGGTAAAGCCTTGATGGATAGCACCTGCTTTTTCTAAGGTTTTCACATATTTTTCATTGCCATTTCTTGGTCGTGTGGCATCACTTGAGGGATATTTTCCAATTTCAATTCCTGGATCCATTTTAATAAAAAGGGCATGGTGCTTTTTACCGAGTTTTTTTAGCTCTTGCAGATAAAACTGCACCAATTCCTCGTTGTCATAATCTAAAATGGGTCCGCGGGGAATATAGAACATGGAAAAACCCGCCGGCAGTTGTTTGATTAAAACTAAGGCCGTTGCGACCAATTGATCCTCCAAGTAAACACCGGTATGCAAAGAACCCCAATTGGCTTTGATTTGGGCCCAGTTGTAGCTTTGTAACAAATTGCTTAAAGCATGCTTTGAAGCAAAGGCATCAAATTCAGTTTGGGGAACATTGAGTTCAAAACGATAAGAAGACATACAAAACCTCTTTTCTAAACTCCAAGTAAATCTTGGACTCTTCTATTTAAAAGCTCTTGCCATTTTACCGCATCCCTTCTAGAGAAGGCATCTTTTCTTGAACGCCAAAGAAAATTTTTATTCTTTCTACGGTCTCTTCCTCTTTTGGATTTTTTGTTTGAAAAGAAAAAAGCCAAATCGTATGATTTGGCTTTAATTTTTAAGAATTCTTTTTGACTTGCGTAGCTTTTTGGTCCTCAATTACTTTCATCACGTTTTCACTTGGAGCTAAAGCCCCAGGTGCATCCAGAGCTTGCCAAAAAGCAGGAGAAGGAGAGGGTTCGGTGGTATCGTATCCCGCATAGCCTTGAATTCCATCTACTTCAAAAAGTGTTTTTGGATCGTCTACCGAATGCCAAGAACGCGATACGACACAGGAATCGGGATCCCGAAACATCGTTTCAAAGACTTCATAATATTCACCAGGAGATACGATGCTTTTTTGAATGGGAAGATTCAAGCCCACTTCATTGAGCTTGGAAGCGGACCAATTAGAGCAGTTGTTACCAAGTAAAGTATACCAGTGCCATTTTCCCTTGGTATACATACGATATTTGCACCGCGTCCGATACCATAAGCGATTGGCATAAATCTTTTCGTATTGAGGAAATTGTTTTTTCTGTTCGTCTGGTGGAAGTTTAGCTAAATCACATTGCCAAGGGGTCGTCTCTTTGACCACTTCTTCCATAACTTCTTGCAATTTTTCAAGTTGATCCTGGCTCAGATGAAGACCATACTCGAAAAGTGGACTGTTTTCAATGACGCAACAATTGTTAGAATACAAATTGGCATCGGCCGTAAAGAAGATGCCAGGACCAATGGTCTTAAAGAGTTTTTCATCTGCTACATCATAGTCGCCATAGGAGTACATCACGCCATTGGCCGCAAAGGTCATATGACCATAAACTGTTGAGCCATGCGTTCCAGTATGAATATAGACTTGTACGTTGGCTGGTAAATCGTTTTTGCGTGCATCGTAGTGTACCTCTTTGTTTTTCATTGCCTCATCTTGGAGATGGCCAACGATGAAAGAGGGAATGACCCCAATAATAAAGCAAGGTAAGCTGATCCAATGGCTAATGGACCAATAACGCGAATCGAGTTTGCTAGAAAAGACCAGCGCTTCGACTAAGCTTTGAATTCCTTGAAGAATTAAATACACTCCAAAAACAAGACCAACGTATTTTGGCCACACGAGAAAATAAAGACCTGCAATGAGATACAAAAAGCCGGGAAGACCTTCAGCCCAATTGTATTGATCAAGAACCCATTGAATTAAATAGATGATTCCAATGCCACACAAATAAATGGTATACAACAAAGAAATCAAGTCAGGTCCTGAAATCAAACAGATCACGCCAAAGACAAAGTCCAATAAAAATGCGATGAAACTCAGAAAATGACGTTTCGTGATTCCCTGCCATAAAAATGGCAAAGAGGAGATTAAACAAATGCACCCAATCACTTTTTCAATTCCAAGATCCACTTTATTGGGAATCCATAAAAATACAAGGCCAGCGACAAGATAGAGCACCCCTGGCAAAATTCTTTTTAATGTTCGCATATCAAATACCTTTCATGCTCTAATTATCCTCATCCAAAAGCCACTCTTTTGCTTTAATGCCTTAGATTTCCCATCGTTTTTTATTCTTTATGAAGCCATAAAAAAACAGCCCTTTGTGAACAAAAGGCTGGAATATTCACATGGGGCGATCGACGCGGTTCGAACGCGCGAATGACGGAGCCACAATCCGTTGAGTTAACCACTTCTCCACGATCGCCAAGATGTTGCCTTGCTTAAGGCTCATTCATAATACGAGTTTATAGAGTTCCTGTCAATCATTTTTCATCACTAATTTTAGAAAGAAAAATTCAAGCCCAAGAGTTCTTTTAGACGAATTCCCTTTACAATAAAGAAAAAAGGATCATAAAGCAGGAAAAGAGGAATCATATGCCATCTTTAACCACGCCTAAAATCTATAAAATCGTACTGACAGGAGGTCCAGGAGCAGGAAAGACCACTGCGATCGCTCGCATGAAAGAGGCTTTTCATAAATATGGAGTGGCGACTATTGTTTTACCGGAAACCGCTACAGAATTGATCGATGCCGGAATTGCACCTTGGACTTGTGCTTCGATGTTTGACTTTCAAAGAAACTTGTTTCGACTTCAAAGGGCAAAAGAAGAGATTTATGAACAATGTGCTCAAATTAACCAAAATCCGCAGGTGATATTGATTTTGGATCGCGGTCTTTTGGATAATAAAGCCTACTTACCTGAAAAGGAATTTGAAGAAATCTTAAAAGGAGAACATATTACCGAAAAAGAGATCTTAGATCGTTATGATGCTGTATTTCATTTGGTTACTGCGGCCAATGGAGCGGTGCAAGATTATACACTTGATAACAACCATACGCGTACGGAAACGCCAGCTCAAGCTGTTCGTTTAGACGATCGTCTATTGTCTTGTTGGAAAGATCATCCCTATTTACGTACCATTCCAGCCACCCCCTCTTTTGAGGAAAAGCTATCTCTTTTACAAGAGGAAATAGATGTCTTTTTGGAAACGAAATGTGGATTAAAAGAACCTCTGCCTTCCTCTCAAAAAGAAGATTGATCCTTTTTTTGGGAAAAATCTTCTTTTTTATGTGCTCTTTTGGAAAACTCTTCCTCAATAAGTGAAAGGAGGGACAGGATGGATACTTTCCTAACCATTCGAAAAATTCGTCAAGAGTATGAAGACCATTTAAAAGCTATTCATCCTGATTGGTCAATCGCAACTCGAAAAACAAGAGTGTCACGCGCTTTTTATTTGTATAGTCATGGAATAGTTCCTTCCTTTTGGGCCGTTTTAAAATCCCAAGAGAATTTGGACCAAGCCAAAGAAACACTACGGATCCACTTTAAAAATTTATATCCTAACGATGGAACCCGAAAACTATCGGCTTATTTTCGGGCTCTCGTTTCCCTTAAAGACTACCTCGATAAGCAAGGAGGCGTTCAAGCGGTTATTGGCCTAGAATACAATGCGGAACACTTTTTGTATCAACAAGTCAAATTGGTGTATGAAGAGCGCATCCTAATCGAACAAGAAGTAGTTCTTTTAACGGATGAGGAAGAACAAGCGCTTCCTCAAGGCGCCATTGAACTTCTCAAGGAATCGCTTCCCTTTTTAAGCGAAATCGATCTTTCCGCTTTGGTCAATTGGTGTTTAGCCTTGATGACCCACACCCCTTTTCTTTTTACCCCCTCTAAAAGCCAAAAATCTTTTTATGGACTGCTGCTTTTTTTTCTTGAACGCCTAGAAGAAGACTATGGAAGAGAACGTTTAGCCCAAGCTCTTTGGACCTTACAGAAAAGTTTGCACCAAAGTTATATACAATTTCATCACGATATGATCGATTTGCGTCTCAGCCTTCAACAGTTTTCTAATCGCTATAAAATAAACATCCGTTTTGATGAAGAAATCTTAAAACCCGATTTCCAAAGCGATTTTCCAATTTTCTCCTCTTTGGACTCTTCTTTAGAGGAAAATTCTTTTTCAAACCCTTTGAGTTCATTTGCCTCTTCTCTTTTTAACCGCATTGATTTTTCCTTGGATGAAAAACTGCTTCTAGCGCAAGATGACTTGGCAAAAGAGGAGCAGGAAAACGCCGTTTTACCAACGGTTCGATCTCCTTACTTACAAGAAGAGTTTGAAAGAGAAGTCTTTTTAAGTCCTGAACAAAGTCAAACTCTATGTAAGCTTTTAAAGCGCAAGAAAAATCTCATCTTACAAGGCCCCCCTGGAACAGGAAAGACCTATTTAGCCAGACGTTTAGCCTATTTAATGCTTCAAGAAAAAAATGAGGATCTGATTTGTAGCGTTCAATTTCATGCCAACTACACCTATGAAGATTTCATCATGGGCTATCGACCCACTAAAACAGGCTTTGCCTTGCGCCCTGGCGTATTTTACACCTTTTGTGAAAAAGCTCGTCACGATCCGAGAGATCATTTCTTTATTATTGATGAGATGAACCGTGGTCACGTGGCCAAAATTTTTGGCGAACTCTTTTCTTTGCTTGAAATTGATAAGCGTGGCCAAGCTCTCCCCTTGCTTTATACCCAAGAACCATTTTCCATTCCCCAAAATGTGTATTTGATTGGCATGATGAATACCGCGGATCGCACGCTTTCTACTCTAGATTATGCTTTACGGCGCCGTTTTGCCTTTTACGATCTGCATCCCGCTTTTTCCTCCTTCGGCTTTAAAGCCTATCAAAAGAGCCTCAATAATCCTAAATTCGATCGCTTAGTCAAAGAAGTAGAAGCCTTAAATGAAGAAATTCAAGAAGATGACACCTTAGGAGCCGGCTTTCAAATTGGTCATAGCTATTTAATGAGTGATGAAGTAGACGATTCTTTTTTAGAAAGTGTAGTAGACTTTGAACTTCTTTCCCTTTTAAAGGAATACTGGCTTGATGAGCCCGAACGAATAGAATATTGGAGTCAACGACTCCATCAGGCGATTTTATGATTCCGATTTCCAATGTGTATTACTTATTGGCCTATGCGTTTGGCTTTATCTCTAAGCAAGGCTTTCGCAGGTTGGCGCAAGAACCATTTAAAAATGGACAAGACCTTTTAGCTGCCCTTTTTCTTCAAAGCCTTCGGCCCTATTGGAAGCGAGGGCTTCCAAGCGAATTTGTTTCTCATAAAAAGGCGACCTCCTCTTTGCAGGGAAAGCTTTATTTTGAAGAGAGCATCACACAAGGCCTCTTGGCTAAACAACAGTTGGTATGTAGTCAAGAGTGTTTTGAATCGGATCGGCTCTTAAGTCAAGTTATAAAAACAACTTTAGAGATCTTGTTAGTTCAAGAGATAAATCCAGAATATCGAAAACCACTTCATCGCTTTTTCCTGCAATTAAAAGGCACTCCAAGACTCAAAGATCACGATTTGCGCCTTCTTTCTTGGCCGCTTCTCTATCAAAAGTGCTCAAAAAAAGAAATGACTCTTTTGAGTTTATGTCAACTTATCTTAGAGGGGCATTTACAATCTCAAAAAAACGGTAGGCTTTTACTAGAAGAGATCTTAGATGAAAAGTCGATGGCTAAACTGTATGAGAAGTTTTTAAGAGGCTACTTTCAAATCGAACATCCCAATCTACATCCTTCTTCACCCCAAATTCATTGGGCCATTCAAGAAGGACTCGATTCTCTGGTGCCTCGTATGCAAACGGATGTTGTCCTGCAAAAAAAAGAGCGAATTTTGATTCTAGAGGCGAAGTATTACTCCAATCTGCTTCAAAAAAACCCCTTTGGTCAAAAGGAAACGTTGCACTCCAGTCATCTCTATCAACTTTTGGCCTATTTAGAAAATTGGCCTCTTAAAGAAAATCAACGAGTAGATGGATTGCTGTTGTATGCCAAAAGCGATCAAAGCCCACAATTGGATCAATGTTATCAACTGAAAGAGCATACCCTTTGGGTAAAAACCCTAGATTTAAATCAGCCTTTTGATACTATTTCTCAATCTCTAGACCAAATAGCTCGATCTTTTTTAAACGAAAAACAAAGAGAATATCAAAAAGAAAAATAAAAAAATTGCTTAAAATCCAAGCCAGAATCATAAAAGGGACTCTAGTAATGATTTCTTAGGTTTTTTTGCGTCTTTCTCAGCTCAACCTCTTTAGTTTCCTTATTCTCTTCTCACATGAAAGAGAAATAAAATAGGATCTTTCTCTTTGCTTTCTAAAGCGTCAATGACTCAAGATGGTCAGGTCTGCCCTAGAAAAACAAGAACGAGATTTTAATTTTTACTAATACATGGAAAGGAATTATTATGGCTTCGGTTTACTCTACTCTTTTTGAAACTGCGAATGATTTAAGGCGCTACGAAATCATTCGCGATCAAATCTTTGATCAGTATGCGAACATTTAT
Organism: uncultured Erysipelotrichaceae bacterium; assembly: GCA_964438885.1. Lineage (GTDB taxonomy): Bacteria > Bacillota_I > Bacilli_A > Erysipelotrichales > Erysipelotrichaceae > Allobaculum. Next base: position 13,822 of record CAYTMK010000019.1, read on the forward strand.
TTACTTCCTTTAAAGGTAGATGCTTTAGTTCATACCTCTATGGTGGATAGCTATATTACGCTTTTAGCCCAAAAACGAGGCCTTCCTTTGGAACAAGCCAAAGTAGCGGCTATCTTACACGATTATGCCCGATATCAAGATAATAAAGGAAAAGGGCATGCTCAGATAGGAGCACAAAGAGCCAAACTTCTCTTAGAGGAAAATGGAGAATTTACTCAAGAAGAAATTCAAGCTATTGTCCAAGCTATTTCTAATCATTCGAAAAAAGAATGGGTTCATGATCCTTTGGATGAAGCTTTAAAGGATGCCGACACCTTAGCGTATTGGGCTTTACATCCTAGCGAAATCCCTTCTTCCCTTCGTCAAAAGCGTTTAGAAAACTGTTTTAAAGAACTCAATATCTCCATATTTTAACGACTTTAGGATTTACAAAAGAAAAAAGGCCAGAATTTCTTTTTTTGAAATTCTAGCCTTTTCTTTGCGGAGCTTTATTTTTGATCGTAAGGTTTATACCACGCTTGATGGGTATTGAAGTCTAAGAAGATTTGATAGGCATTGCGATTTTCGTCTTCATCCCAAATTTCAACAAATTGAGGATTCACTTCCACAAGAATCTCAGTGTCTTCGTGGCTATAGGCATTATACGATTGCCATAAGTACTTTTTATAAAGCCGTTCAAAGATTCGCCCTTCTTCCTCTATGACAAGTCCTTTGATCTGAGCAAGTCCTTCTATTTGTGTTCCATGGAAGCAAAGAGCGACATGAGGATTTTCATAAAGCTGTTTCGTCTTTCGAAAATTTTTATCGGTTTTGAAGTAAATTTTCTCGTTATAAATCAGACAGGAAACATTGCGAACCATTGGATAATTGTCCACACAGCTTGCCAAAGCCATGATTTTCCAATCCCCTAGTTTTTCTTGGAAAATTCGATAGGCTTCTTCAAAAGATTGACTTTCCATAAAAACCTTCCTTTTAGGCATTTACAAAGGCTAATGCGACTACAATAGCGGTTAATAATACACAAAGGCCAACGACAGCAGCGCTCTTTTTATTCGAAGGCGCCTCTTGAGCTTGACGTTCGACTAAGCCTGATTGACGAAGGGCATTCGAGACGGGCTTATAGACAAGAAGCAAGAGGACCGCATTGATGGCATCCTTTAAAAAGTTAAACAAAGCAATGGCAGGAAGCATCGCATTGACTGCCTGTTGCGGCATTCCAAAATAAATAGGATCCATGACATAGTTCCAAGCGATCATCGCCACAATGTTTATAGCCATACCCGCTACCAAGCCATAAAAAGCCCCATTTTTAGAATGCATTTTTTTGTATAGAAAGGCAGCGGTACAAATAAAGGAGCAAGTTGAGATCACATTCATCACCCAATCGATGATATTGCCCCCGCGAAAGAGCAATTCAATCGCACTGCTGAGCATGGAAACTAGGAAAGCCGACATGGGACCATATAAAAAGCCCGCTATACCAATGATGATGTCCTTGGGGTCATACGACAAAAAGGATACGCTTGGAACCAACGGGATACGAACCAAGAGGCAAAACACCACAGCGATCGCAGTAAACATGCCTAACGTGGTTATTTTCTTTGTAGAAATTGTAGTATTCATCAGTGCACCTCCTTTAATACAAAGAAAACCGAGCATAAACTCTACTTCATGGCTTTTCTGCATATAAAAAAGATGCACAAAACGACTTCTTTCATCCGGACTGTAACCGTTGCTGCCGGAGTTGCACCGGCTCGGCCTTATGGCTCGCGGAGTATAACCGCCAGTAGGGAATTGCACCCAACCCTGAAGCAAGAATTTTGCGTTTTTATTATAGTCTCTTTCCCTTTAAGAACAAGATAAGAATCAAGAAAAAGAAGAAAACCTAGAAAACGATTGGGAAATCAAGAGAAAATCCGTTTCTTTCCTTCTCCTAATTTTTAAGGTGAAAAGAGTTCTTTTCATTCCCAGAGACTTTAAAGACGAAAAAATGGCTTTTGAGAGCAAAGTAAGAATCCGTGAAAAAAAGCAGACAAAATCATAAAAGATTTCTTCTCGAGAACGTTTAACTTGACAACTCGATTGTTTTGTTAGTTTTTTAAGAAAATTCACAAATTCATTTTTCAATGGTATACTTCTTGTGGTGATGAAAATGAAAAATGCAAACTCTGTTCCCAAGGCGACTCTACAAAGATATCCTGTTTATCTCAAAGCGCTTAGAAAATTACAGAAGAATGGGTAACGAAATTCAACTTTGGATAAAAAGTTGAAAACCCTTTGTATCGTGCAAACGGTGCAAACTCAACGTTAAATGCTTTTAATCCCTAAAGCTCACAACCGAAACAGTCGCTGGAAACGGCATGCTGCCCCTGAAAAGGGGAAGGTGGGAAACCAGAAAAAACTGTGAGATGACCTATGCTGAAAAAAAAGCTGCTCTGCAGTGCTAAGGGTTTGAACAATGGGTGTTTAGCAGGGAAAGTCCTAAGTCTATCTAGATAAGGAAGACCTTCAACGACTATCTCCTTGAGGGAGAGTAAAGCCGCAAGCCAATGGCGGAAGAAAAATGTTGCCCTGTCATAGACAGGTGAAGATATAGTCTACGCTTATGTGAAAGCATAAGAGGTCTGCTAGTGATAGTAAGACTGCACCAGATTTGCGCTCTGGTGTGAATGAGATAAATGTGTATATCTAAAAAAATTATCGGTAAAAGGATAGGCTTTCCATGAATACATATTTATCGTAACGGGTTTCAAAGATCATGTCCCGTGAGTTAAGTAATTTTGTCGATATCGAACCAACAACGATTCGTAGGGACTTTTCTTTTTTGGGAAATCTTGGGAAACAAGGCTATGGCTATGAAGTGGATAAGCTCATTGACATTTTTAATGCAGAGCTTGGAGTAGACTTCGATGAAAAGATCATATTGGTTGGAGCCGGAAACTTAGGCCGTGCCCTTTTGAACTACAACAAATGGGATTATGTGGTAGGAGAGATCACATGCGCCTTTGATACCGATCCCGCAAAAGTGGGAAATATGTTCGGCATTGATGTCTATTTATTGGATGAACTCGAAGAACGGATGCCCAAAGGGTGCCGAATTGCGATTTTAACCATTTCTGAAGATGTTCAAGCCACCGTCGATCGCCTCGTTTCCGCGGGCATTACTGGAATTGTCGATTTTACCCATCAGCACTTTCAAGTTCCCCATCATGTAGCGGTTAAAGCTATTGATGTGGTGTCGTCGATTCAAGAATTGGTGTTTACGACCAATTCAATGGACTCTAAGCAATAATCGATTCCGATGTCCCGCTCACGACTCAAAAATGTGACTTGTAGGTTCGCAAAGACAAAGTAAGGATGGAATTTTGTCTGTGCTCACCTCTCACAGCGCCTTTCAAGGCGCTTTTTTGTTTTTCTCTAAAAAAGTTTTCTTCAAAAACCTATTTCAGTCTCTTTTGATGAACTCTTCAAAGAAAACCAAAAAGGAGAGGAAACGATTTGGAAGATTTGTGAATTTTTTACCATTAAACCGAGAAGAGAAGCCCACTCAATTCAAACAAAAATTGCCTTGAACTCATTTTGCGTTTAGATTGAAAGGAAATGAATGCTTTATATTTTAAGAAAGGACTTTATGTTAATTAAAAAACTCAAAGACCATGTTCATGACTACGATGGACAAGAGGTGACTTTACAAGGATGGGTTCGTACGAACCGCAAATCAAAAAACGTGAGTTTTATTGAACTCAATGATGGAAGCTGCTTTTCCAATTTACAAATTGTCTACTCTCCAGAAATGGAAGGCTATGAGCAAGCGTCTAAAATCACGACAGGATCGGCCATAGAAGTAAAAGGAGTCGTTCAAGAAACGCCCAACTCTAAGCAGCCACTAGAGGTCCAAGCTAAAGAAATTGAAGTGCTTGGAATGGCAGATCATGACTATCCTTTGCAAAAGAAGCGTCACACCTTTGAATACTTGCGCGAAATTCCTCATGTTCGTCCTCGGGCCAACACCTATTTTGCGGCTTTTAAACTCCGCTCTGTCTTGTCGATGGCGATTCATACCTTCTTTCAGGACCGCGGCTTTGTCTACATCCATACTCCAGAAATTACAGGAAACGATGCCGAGGGAGCGGGTGAATGCTTTACTGTCACCACTTTAAAGCCAGAAGCTTATAAAAAAGAGGAATACGAAAAAGATTTCTTTGGTAAACACGCTCAACTCACTGTATCTGGTCAACTCCATGTCGAACCCTTTGCCCTTACGTATGGAAAAGTCTATACCTTTGGTCCGACCTTCCGGGCTGAAAATTCCAACACCACTCGCCATGCTTCCGAATTCTGGATGATTGAACCGGAGATGGCCTTTGCCGATCTCAACGACAACATGGATGTCATTGAAGAGATGGTGAAATATTGCATCAACTATGTCTTACAACACGCTGCTGAAGAAATGGCCTTCTTTGAAAAAGTCATTGATAAAGAATGTATTGAACGGGTAACAAAAGTCGCCAACAGCGATTTTAAACGCATGACCTATACCGAAGCCATTGAAGAACTCAAAAAAGCCAAAGGCAGTTTTGAAAACAATGACATCTTCTGGGGGATGGATCTACAATCCGAACATGAACGTTATATCTGTGAAAAGGTCGTCAACGGTCCAGTCTTCTTAACGGACTATCCAAAAGACATCAAAGCCTTCTATATGCGGGAAAATGAAGATGGAAAAACCGTAGCAGCTTGCGATTTATTGGTTCCCTATGTTGGAGAATTAGTAGGAGGAAGCCAAAGAGAAGAACGCTACGAAGTGTTAAAAAATAAGATGGAAGCCATGGGTATGGATCTTGAGCCTTTGCAATGGTATTTGGATTTACGTCGCTTTGGTGGAGCCGTCCACTCGGGCTTTGGATTGGGCTTTGATCGTATGTTGATGTACCTTTCCGGTATTCAAAATATTCGTGATGTTCAACCCTATCCTCGCACTCCTCGAAATTTAATCTTCTAAACTCTCACTTCCTTTCATAAAGGGAATGGTTATTTGGGTTTATCCAATTAAGATAAAAGAATTATATTTTGTTCATATTTTGTGAATAGATTTTCTTGTAAACCATTTCATCAAGAAAGATTAAAAGAGGATTAAAGTCGATACTTTTAGGAAAATAGGGATGTAACAGGTTTCTTTTTGTTAATGAAAATATTACATTTAAGAGAAAATTTGTTCATGTATTAAATACAAAATTATTTTCCATGATTTCTCGTAATAACCCATAGTTTCCCTTAAAGAAAAAATAGGCCCTTTACATAAAGGACCTGTTTTTTTTATTCCTCACTAAAAAGTTTAGAATTTCTTAAGAATTATTTTGGAATATTTTGCTTTTCATTTGGAGTATTGGTAATCTCTTTGTCGTCAGCAAGGAGGACTTACACAATGAAAAAACGCATGACAACATCTGTTCTATCTGCCTATGCGGCCTTCGCCATGATGAGCGGGGTTTTTGCACCCCGCGTTCAGGCAGCTGAAATCACGACCCAAACGCAACCACTCATCAGCGGCTTAGATGAAGGCCGCTTAAAAAGAACAAGTGATACCGTAGCTTATGATGCCTTAATGAAAACTGGCTTTACGGAAATTGATGGAAAAACCTATTACCTTGAAGCCAATGGCGAGAAGCATACTGGCTTATTGGAAACGGATTCCGGCATTTACTATTTCAAGGACAACGGCGAAATGGCAACAGGTTTTGTCAGCGAAGCGGGCGAAACAATGTATTTCAACTCCGAAGGCTTGAAAGAACAAGGAACGATTCAAACACAAGGAAAGACTTACATTTTAGACGAAAATGGATATACCCAAACTGGATGGGTAGAAGATGACGGAGAAAAATACTATCTCAACGAAGATGGATCCGTGGTCACCAATGAAACCCGCGTCATTGATGAAAAGCGCTACTCCTTTTCTGAAAATGGTGTTCTTGAAACCAATGTAGTCAAAAAGGGCTATTCCTATGATGCCAATGGCGTAGGAACTCCAGATGCTTCGATGTACAATCTCATTGCCCAAGCGGCACTGGCCCAGCTTGGCGTTCAGCAAGATTGCACCATGCTTGTGACCAACTCTTTAAAAGCTGTGGGAATTAATTTCCATGGTGCTCCTGAGCGCTACTTAAGTCTTGGAGAATTGACAAATGATCCGGTTCCAGGAGATATCATTGTCTACTCTGGACATGTTGCGATTTATATTGGCAATGGCCAAGCGGTTCACGGAGGATGGAACGGATATACCACCGCTATTTTTAGTGTGGAATGCTCCGCACCTTTGATTGGATATGTTCATCCTACTCTTCCGCTTTAATCCGGCAGAATAGAACATATGAGGCCCTAGGCCCATCAAAAAGTCATCTTTGTCAGATGGCTTTTTTTTCGTTCTTTTCAAGAAATTCCTTTTTCTTTTTTCTTTAAGTCGTTTTATTTGGTCTTAAGATTAAGGGGAATTAAGATAAAGACATAGAAAGCGAAATTTCTAAGGTTCCTTTCTTAAATTTTCTTCAATTTCTTTTCTCTTCATCTCTATACTCCACAAAGAAAAGTCCAGCCTAGCCATCTGGACTTTTCTTTTTCTTTCTTCTCATCTTATGAAGATGAAATTAAGATCTTAAATAAAGAAAATATAATATTATCAAACTCCATCATGAAAAAAGGAGAATCAATCTTCCTATTTTCCCTTTTATCATCGTAGATTAAGTAATTTTCTCAAAAAGAAATTTAAATTTTTTTGTTTTTATGGATTGCATCTCTATAAATAAAGTATTAAGATTTAAGCGTGGAAAGCAAGAGATTAGCCACCCAAGCCATTCCACAAATTTCCTTTCTCACTTTTCTCTCTCATAATATAATGACCGTCCTTCTAGCCAAGGGACGAAACAAAAACCACTTGGATTAGCCACCCAAGTGGTTTTTGTTTCGAGAAACTGATTAAAATTCCCAAAATAGATATAAAGAAAACATAAGCGCAGAAAGAAAAAAAGTGAGCGTTTTCCAAAGCCATTTGAGAAAGCTTGATTAATATAAATGTGTAGAAATTGAATGCAACTCTTTCTTACTCCTAATTTTTTCTCCTTTCTCATATTTTCCTAGCAAACAGACGCTAAATAAGCTCCCATCGGGAGCTTATTTAGTTTCTAAAAAAGACAATCGGCTTTTTCTTGAGAACCGATTGTCTTTTTTGATTATTCCTTATCAATGAGAAGTTGTAAAATAACCCGAGGTTCTCCTTGATGATCATTAGAGGGAATCCTCTTTTTTTCTTTGGTTTTTGATGGAGATGAAACAGATTTTGAATCCTGAGGGGAAGAGGCAGGATTTAAAATAAACGGATAGACGATATCCCCCGCTTCTTCGGCTTGGACAAGGAGTTGTTCTTGACGCTGAGAAGCCATGATGTTTTTACGAGTTGGCTTGGGGGTAGCGATCGGTTGAGAATCGTCTTGTAAAAGCATTAAAATATCCATACTTTGATCTACTCACTTTTTAGTAAAAAACTCTTTTTATTTGAGGGACTCCTTAAAAAGATGAGTAATTTCCTCCTTTCTGTGGATCAGGCGGCCTTGAGCCGGACAGAAGAGTCCTTTTTACTTCTTCATTTTAAATCATATGCCTTACTCCCCTTTCTTTTATCTTCGATCTATAATCGCTCATCTTAAAAAAGTAGACGCAAAAGGTCTTGGATAGATTTCTTTCTGTTTTTTGAGCTTGAATTTGTTAGGCTTGAAAAGATCAAACTTAACCTTTTAAACCCAACAAAATTTAAAAGGAAGAAAGGGGGAAAGCAGAAGAAGGCTGCTAAAAACATGAATTCAAACGCTTCTCAGTCTAAAGCCAAATCCTCTTCGAAAAAGACCTCTCAAAAGCAGAAAAAAAATGCGAGAAAAAAGCGAAGCCTCTTTGGCTTTTCAAAAACAAGAAAATACAAAAAAAAATCTCATAAAGGAACATGGTTATGTGTGTTGAGCTTGATTGGAATTGGCATTTTAGGTGGATTGGAATTTCAAAATCAATTGGATTTATCAACAAGACGTTCTTCTACCTATTTGGATTCCATTTCTATTACGGATCTCGCCTATAAACCCCAAGAAAGCTATGAACAATCCATTGAAGTGGGAGATATGACGGTTTATGGCAATACGCTTGTTTTTTATGCCCAGGCGTATGATCCGCTTAGTCGCGATGGATTTTATGGGCGAATTGCTCAACTGCGTAATCTTGAAACAGGAACGATGATCAGCACAACCTTTACAGGGGGAATTGATAGCGGCTTTGATTTGCAAAGTCTTCCTCAAGGGGTATATGAAGTGTATTTATCGGATGGCTATACGCCAAAGCGCGCCTACTTTCCTCAAGCCGTAGCGCCCATCCAACTTTTTACCATCCAAGATCAGAATCAAATCAAAACTATTCAGCTCTCAGCCAATACGAATTACTTGGGCAAGTTCAATATCTTTACAGATAAACCGTATTTATACCTGAGCGTAACGCAAAGGGATCCCATTGCGCATTATGTCGACATCATTTTAGATCCAGCTGGAAGCCTTGCTTTCACAGAGGAACCCGACGATGAGGCACAGTTTAGCTGGGCTTTGGCCAATCAGGTCAAAGCCTATTTAGAAACGGCAGGAGTACGGGTGGAATTTTCTCAAGAACCCCAAGAAAATCTAGGCTATTTAGGCTTTCCCTCACGTCTAGAAAAAGGTTATCAAAGTCAAGCTAAGATCTTTTTGACCCTTGCCATGAGTCCACAGGCGTTTTCCTATCCTTATTGTCTTTCTAGTCCTTTATCTAATGGCTTACTTGGAAATGCTTTAGTCCAAAGTTTAAGACAAAAAGGCATTGTTTTATCCAATGTTTCAACCGATTCTCAACTCAACAACGGCAATGGGTATGACAATTATTTTGGCTTTTCTTCCCTTTCCACTCTTCCTATGCTTCGTGAAAGTGGAGGAAAAGCCACTGGGGCAGGGCTTTTAAGTGGTTGGGAGGAAAATGAAGGCTTTTCCCAAGTCAATGGGATGAATGCGGTGGTATTTTATTATGCTTCTGCTTTGGATGAATCCTCTCAAGAGTATTATCTCACCCATCAAGAAGCCATTGCCCAAGGATTAGCGCAAGGAATTTTAGAGTATATCGGTCTTTCTCAAGACATTCGAACGGAATTGATTAGCCAAGAAGGCCAACTCGATCCTCTTTTAAGTTCCCAAATTCCTTAGACATCACGAATTCTTTCTCTTTGAAAAAAGAAGAAAAGCCTAGAAAGGAGGAGGGATTTTTTCTAAAATCCAATGTTTATGAAACTTCAAGTATCCAATGTCTATAAATCCTATGGAGCACACGACATTTTAAAAGGCGCCAATTTGCAGGTGAAAGGCACCGAAAAGATTGGCTTAGTAGGGCGCAACGGATGTGGTAAAACCACTCTTTTAAACATCATTTCTGGTTTAGAAGAACTCGATAAAGGAGAACGCATTGTCCCTAATGCGGTGCGGATTGGCTCTCTTTCCCAAACAGTTTTTGAAGACAAATCCATTACCGTTTTAGAAGCACTCGAACAAGTGTTTGCCCCTTTAAAAAAATTAGAACAAGAAATGCACGATCAAGCATTTCTTTTAGAAAAAGATGCAAGTGAAAAACAATTGGCGAAGTATGATCGCCTACAAGCTGAATTCGAACGCCAAGGAGGCTATGATTATGAACACGAATTGCGAAGCGTCTTCAACCACTTTGGCTTTGAAGAAGCCGACCTTTCCAAACGGCTTGACGAGTTTTCCAGTGGTCAACAAACCCGAATTGCCCTTGTGCGCTTATTGTTAGAAAAACCTGATATTTTGTTGCTCGATGAGCCGACCAATCATCTGGATTTGGATGCCATTGAGTGGTTAGAAGGCTACATCTCCCGTTATCCTCGGGCGGTGATTTTAGTGAGTCACGATCGGATGTTTTTGGACCAAGTCTGCGATGAAATTGTCGAAATTGAACATGGAAAGACCAATCGCTTTGTTGGCAACTATACCCACTATGTTCAAGCCAAAGAGGATTGGATCAAGAAAAACCATGATGCCTACGTTCGTCAACAAGAAGAAATCCACAAAATGGAGGACTTAATCGAAAAATTTCGCTACAAAAGCAGTAAAGCCGCCTTTGCTCAATCCAAAATCAAATACTTGGAACGCATGGATCGCATCGAAGACTATAAGGAAGATGCTTCGATGATTAAAGCAACCTTTTCAAGCGATCGCAAGGGAGGAAATCGCGTCTTAGAAGTGGATCATTTAACCTTTGGCTACGAGGAACCGCTTTCGACAGTATCCTTTGATCTCTATCGCCAGAATCGGGTGGGTATTGTCGGACCCAATGGTATTGGAAAATCCACTTTGATTAAAACCCTCATGGGGAAGGTTCCCGCTTTAGGAGGCAATTGGCACTTTGGTCATCAAATTGATATTGGCTATTTCGATCAGGAAACCGCTGCGATGCACTCCAACAAAACGGTATTGGATACCCTTTGGGATGATCATCCCCAAAGCAATCAAACTCAAATCCGCAATGCTTTAGCTGCTTTTCTATTTACAAAAGATGAAGTCTTCAAGGAAGTCAATGATTTATCGGGTGGAGAAAAGGTGTGCTTATCCTTAGCTCGCTTAATGATGGCCCATGATAATCTTTTGGTCCTTGATGAACCCACCAACCATTTGGATATTCCAGCCAAGGAAGCGCTCGAAAAAGCACTATCGAATTATGATGGCACGCTTTTGTTTGTAAGCCACGACCGGATGTTTTTATCTAAGATGGCTGATAAAGTCCTTGAAATAGGTCCCAAAAGCCAGCTCTATGATTTTTCTTATTCTGAATATGCCCAAAAGAAAAAAGAAGGAACGCTCCAACTCCCTACAGAACCTATTACGAAAAAACAAGGGCGAGGCATGGCCAAAGTCGAAGCGCCAAAAAGTGCGGCCGTTTTACGACAAGAAAAAAATACCCTTCAAAATAGGGTACGTACCCTTGAAGAACTATTGGCTCAAGCAGAAGCAGCGGTCAATGATCTTGAAGAAATGCGCTATGAACCCGAGTACTACCAAGACTATCGCAAAATGGAGGAACTCGAAGGACAGATTGATGATAAAAAGAACGAAATGGCCAAGCTTACCCAAGAGTGGGAAGACAAAATGGTGCGCTTAGAAGAGGAATTTAAAAATTTTTAAAGGGGAGTTTGAAAGATTTTCTTTTTTAAGCCAAGAAAACGAGAGGAATTTGAAAGAGAGTTTTTTGTTTATAAGCTTAAAAGACAAAGATAAGCCCGAAAAAAGAAAACTCGGCGCTTTAGGCCTATAGAGGTCTAAAAGAGCCGAGGTAGGAAGCAAATTTCTGACACAATTTTGACATTAAAAAGCGGCCTTTGAGCGCTTCAAGTATTTCATCATCTTCCGTTTTCATTTTTTCTTCCATTCTTAACACTTTCTAGTTTTTGCCCTCTCTATTTAGAGTGGGCCTTTTTCTTTCGTCTAATTGAGCAGGATGTATAGATGATATGGGATGAGAGGAAAGAAAAACTCGCTACTCTTACCTGGGAGAGTTCTAAGGCGCTGTTTTTGCGCTTTATAAAGACGATTCTTTTCTAAATACCTTTTAAGGAGCCGAGAAAGATCAATCCCCCAATAATCCTTTGAACCTCATTTTGAGTTAAAACAACTATTCGACCTACTAGGTGGTTAAATACTTTTTCGATGTATTCATCAAAGTCAACCGTAACCATCACGACGTTTTCTCTTTCTTCTTTCTTTTCTGTTCTTCTAAAAAGCAGGATCTGAAGGAGTTTTCCTCACCATCTTTTTGAGAAATATCAGCTCCCAACTGCCATTCGCTCAGCCTCGTCGAAATCTTTGCTACAAGTCATACCATAGGGAAGATCAGGAACGAGAACAGAAATTCCCTTTGAGGTTTCGTGAAAAAAGGCTAAGATTGACATAATTAAAATTGCCTTTATCGCATTTATAGGATCCATTAAAAATATAAAGCAGAAAAGGGATACGGCTTTCTTCAACTGCTTAGTAGAATTTAGTAATACCGTCCATGTACACGTCTAAATTCTTGGTATAGTCCATCGTACTTTTTACTATCTCTTTAGGAAGAATTGTATTTCTGTAATCTAGAAGTGTAATTTTTCCCTTTTTTTTTATTGGGTGTTTGAAAGAGCGATCCTCTGTAACTCTTAATGGCCTCTTACTTTCTCAAAAGCTAGCATTCATCTATTTCCAAGCGATAAACCTTAAATCATTGGCAAATCACTCTTGTCTATGCACTTAACGAGGCAGATTTAAATAACCTTTTCTAGGCTTAATGGGTGGCTCATCTTCTCGACCCAAATAAAACGTGATATGATATAATGAAATTAAGACCATTAAATTGAATAAATTCCCTAAACGCATGAAGAAAGTCGAGGAGTTCTTGATCGAATGTCATCGACGATTCAATTGCATCAGAATAATCAGTTTCAATAAGGGTTAAGCGGTCAAGAGAGGCGCCGTCTAGCTGATAGCGTCCCGAGTAAACTGCGTCCGTGCCTATCCCAAACGTGCTCGCACTAGCGATCACTCTAAAATCGGGATGGGCTTCTTTTTACCTATTGGCGCAGGAAAGTCAAAGTATCGGTTTGCGATGGCCACATTTAGGGAGTACTTCTGGAAGGCTTGCGTCCATCTCGTTTAGCATAAATAAGCTACCTTATGTAAAAGTCTTATAGAACTGGCTTTCATGGAATACGCCGTTCACCTCAGTAAAGCCGGTAAAAGGTTAAAACGGTTTCGAATTCTTCATGAAAAACGTCGGTGCTTTTTGTTTCACCCTTTGGAAACTCATATGAAATTGAGCGAGTGACTGGGCCGTAATTCTTCTTAATGTATTCGTCGTATTCGTCGATAACTGGAACAACTTGTTCTAAGACGGTTAGCCTACTCGAACGCAAAATTTTTACTCATCCGTAGCCTAGGCGACTCACAGGTTGGATTAAAATCCATAGCTTTTGAGTAAGGCTGGGCCATTTTAAAACTCGTCAAAACTTTCTAAAGAGTGATTCTAAACTGAATAAAAGTAGGCTACTTGTGGTAAATGGAGCTAATAAAAGTGGGTCCTCTTACTCTTGAGGTAGGAAACCTTTAAAGGTTCAAAGGCTTAGACTCATACAGGAAGCCAATGGATCAAGCGAAAAACAATATATTCACTATTCATCAGATGGCAAGATCCCCTTATCTCTCTAGATGGGGAAGAATGCCACCATCCCTCCTTTTACATTTTTTACCTTCGTTTTTTCGATCCTTTTACGTTATTTTCAAGAGTAATCTCCCTTTCAAACTAACTGATACCAGCCATCATGGTCCATATTGATTTTCCTGTTGGGATCGTTGGATCCATGTTCTCTTTTTGATAAGTGAATTCCCCAACTGGTAAAATCTTCCACTCTCTTCATTAATCTATGAATAGATGGACAAGGATGAGTGATTCAACATAAATTTCATATCCAGAACGGGTCTAGTTCATTAGTTAAATCCAGAACGATTGTTTTTTTCTAACTTCTTATCAGGAAATACCTTCTCCACCCTAAGCCTTTCCCTCTATAGATAGAATTTTTATTTTCTTTGTTTTAAAGATAGATATCAAAAAAAAAAGGAAGAAAGAAATATAATGAAAAATATTTTTTTATCCAAGCCGTTCGTTTTCGAAGAATCAGAGGAGGCTTTGATTGCGAATGCGGATTGTTTGCAACTTTTAAAAAATATTAAAGATAACTCTATTGATTTAGTATTTGCGGATCCACCCTATAATTTAGGTAAAGACTTTGGGAATTCTAGCGATAATTGGGAAGACCAAGAAGAGTACTTAAAGTGGTGTTATTCTTGGATTGATGAATGTTTTAGAGTTCTAAAAGAAGATGGAACTTGTTATTTCATGAACTCCACCCAGAATATCCCGTATATTCACATTTATATTCAAAAGAATTATTATGTGATAAATACCATTGTTTGGGCCTATGATAGTTCAGGAGTCCAGTCAAAAAAGAAATTTGGGTCTTTATATGAACCAATTTTGATGGCTACAAAATCTAAAAAATCAAAATATACGTTTAATTATGATGACATTTTAGTGGAAGCCAAAACAGGAGCTCAACGACAGTTAATCGATTATAGAAAGGATCCACCGCAACCTTACCACACCAAAAAGGTACCTGGAAATGTTTGGAATTTCTCTCGCGTAAGATTTAAAATGGAAGAATATGAAAATCATCCATCTCAAAAACCTGAAGCTCTAATAGAAAGAATTATTAAAGCTTCGAGTAATGAAGGAGATATAGTTCTTGACCCATTCGGGGGGAGTTTTTCAACCGCCGCAGTTGCAGTAAGATTAGGTCGTAGGGCTATTAGCACGGATATTAACATGGATTACTTCAAAATCGGACTGCGTAGAGCTAAGATTACGACTACTTATAAAGGGGAAGTTCTGAGAACAGATAAAAGTAGAAAAACATCAAATAAATCAAAAAACTGTCGTAATAGTTCTAAGAGTAAAGTATCTGATAAATCCATCTTTCTTTTCGATGAAAATGCCTTTTGAATAAAAATAAAAGCCGATCAAAGTAATCGGTTTTTATTTTTATTCAAAACTATAGGCTGTATTCTATTGTGCTCTGTAAAATCATCTCATCAACCATATCATTCAAATAATTATGAGCTATATTTTTATCTAACATCTTTAAAAGAGTTGGAATGGTGATAATCTCTTCAAAACAGGCTAGATATTTATTTATAACTAATGGTGAATATATCTTTTGGGCTTTCTTATGTATGAAAGCAATTACTTCTTCAGGTTCTTTTTCTGTCTTAATTACAAATGTGATTGGATAGTATTCCAATTTATCTATATCTAAAAAATATTTTTTAAAATTAAGTGTTTCTGTCACTTGGAACACTCTCCCTAAGGGCTTCATTATATAATCGATTCCTCCATCATTAGCATTTGTTCTTCCCGTTTTAAAAACGGTCAATTTAGCCGTATAAATACCAGAGTCATTAATTGTATAGTGCATTACATCCTCGATATAGAAAAATTTAATTATTACATAAGAAACAATTTCAAATAATCTTGCATCGACATTGGGCTGAATTAACGACACTAAAAATTTCCGAACCGTTTCAGGATTCGTCTTAATTAGTTCTTTTTGTTGAAGCAAGAGATTAAAAAAGTTATGAAAGTTAGCCGTTCTTAATTCTATATACTTATCGATAATTTGCAGAACTATAGGCGCTAAATTTAATTCCTGATTGTTATAAGTAACTTTTAATAACTTTTCATTGATCCAATATCTTTTAGTTTTTAAATCTCGAATAATGGGTACTTCGGAAGTAATTTCATAATTAAATTTTTTAAATTCATCATTACACCTGTCGTTTAAGGCATGATTTTGTATCTTAGATCCATAGGGTAGTTGATGTATTTTGTTTAAGGCTTTAGAAAATTGCATTCCCTCATAAGAAAAATAATTTTCACTATATAAATAACCATTTTCTATATAATCTTCGATCAATACATAGAGTGCATAAAGATTTGCCAAAGAACCTCTTGATTTAGAAGATCTATTGGCTGCTCTGGTCTTATTTCTAAGGTAAAAGATTAAAGGATCTTTATCATAAATTTCTCTGGCTAATTCTTCTGGAAACTCTTCTTCTAAAATATCTCTTATAAATTTCATACTTACTCCTTATCGTCCATTGACTCATACTAAAATTAGTTTTTTTATTAGCCAGTTCTAGGCTATGTCTAATTTCAATTCAAAACTTATTTTTTAAAAGGAACTTTAGAGATAAATTCCAAAATTTATGGGAGCCTTTCAAGCCATTCTCTCATTTTTGACCAAGAATAATGAAAAGAAGGCTATCGATAATTCGCTGTTACCTAAAATTTCCCTTAAATATCAAAGAGCTAAAAGAGTTTATTGAGCAATCTTAAAATTTAATCTTTTATAACATGAGATTTTACTTCTAGAATCTTTTTAGAAATTTATTTTTATCTTTGCGATGTTAATTCGAGATAAGTAACAAAGCACGAGAAGGCTACATTCATAAATTAAAGAAAGAAGCATAAGTTTTTTTCTTAGTTTCTATGACCAAAATAAATGCTCTATAGTTCATCTCAATTTTTCATTTTTTTATCCAAACTAAAAAAATTCAACATTCTCATCGAATTTCGTCTAAAATGAAAGTGCTTTCTTAAATACCTAATAAAAGTGCGAAAACGCATAGAAAGAGAAGACCAAGATGAAAAAAGATTTTCTATGGGGTGGAGCGGTTGCTGCGCACCAATTTGAAGGCGGCTGGAACGAAGGCGGCAAAGGTGTTGACGTTTCGGATGTTTTAACCGCTGGCGCTCATGGCGTACCAAGACGCATTACCGATGGTGTTGTTGAAGGGGAATACTATCCCAACCATATAGCAGTAGACTTCTATCACCATTGGAAAGAAGACATCGCTATGTTTGCGGAAATGGGCTTAAAGTGCTTCCGCACTTCCATTGCTTGGACTCGTATTTTCCCAAATGGCGATGAAGAAGAGCCAAACGAAGAAGGCTTAAAATTTTACGATGAAGTGTTTGATGAATTGCTCAAATATGGCATTGAACCTGTCATCACCCTTTCCCACTTTGAAATGCCCTATCATTTAGTCAAGGAATATGGGGGCTGGAGAAACCGTAAACTGGTAGACTTCTTTGCCCGCTTTGCCAAAGTGTGCTTTGAACGCTACAAAAACAAAGTGAAATATTGGATGA
>CAYTMK010000020.1:0-29674 GCA_964438885.1 uncultured Erysipelotrichaceae bacterium
TATAAATAGTTAATAAGACTACTATTAGTTATATTAGTTAAGGAAAAGCAACGGTATAAATGAACTCCATTTACCAAAAAAATATTTAAAGTGAGATGACTGATATTAAAATTAATTTCAAAATAAATCAATATATAAAGAAAAGTAAGAAAGGAGATGAATACCAATGAAAAAGAAAAATTTACTTGGAGCTTTATTAGCCACTTCAGTTTTTATTCTTTCTTCTACTCCTTACTCTCTATTAGCCCAAGAGCAAGAAATGGTAGAAGAAATTTTAGTCTCTGAAGATAGTCAAGTACAAGAAACAAGAGTTTACCTAGTTTATCAAGAAAATGATTTAACGGTTTCTATAAGTTATTACAATTGGAATGAATCTTCTCCTACCGGAAGACTTGATTCAGAAACCGATTTTTTCAAGTCCTTAATCTGGAATTGTCCTCAAGGATATGATCTTTCAAGTAGAAAAGAAGATCTAGCCCAAATCACATTTGAATCTTTAGAAGACGTTTCCAGAAATAAAAAAATACAAAATGATCTTTGGACGGACTATGAATACGTGACAGCTTCGGATGAGCTAGGAAGAGATATTTATTTAAAAATTCCGATCGAGAAATCATCAAATTCTTTAAATAGCTTAAGAGAAGATATTCCCGTAAATATTCATGTAGAGATGAGCCAGGGAATGATAAAGCGAGACATTGAATTTGAAAATGTCAATGCAGAAGGCTTTAAAACAAATCCTATAAAGGCTTTAAATGATAAATTGGCCTTAGACTTAAACCCCTTATACTTTTTCGTTAAAGAAGACCTTTCCTTTCCTTTAAATACTTCCTTAGTGGAATTTAAAATAGGAGGAGAACTTACTAGTTATCGATTAAACGGCAGTGCACTTACGGAAGATGCTATTATGCCTATTAAGACGGTAGAAAAATTTAATTCCTTTCAAGAGTTAGAAAGTAAAGGGTTAGAAAATAATTATGTTTCAGTCGAAATTTTAGCTTTAGAAGCCAAAACAAATAAGAAAGATGCATACTCTTTATCTTTTTCTATTCGATAACTCTTTGGAGAAGGAACGGCTTCAGCCAACGAAAGAATTAATTGGAAATTATCCAGATCCGATCAATCCGATTTAGCCATTACTGAAGACATTTCAATAACAGATTTGGTTCATGTAATTGAACCTAATGATTGGGAGTATTATTCAATTCGGGTTCAAGCAAGCCAAGGAAAAATTAAATACCCTGAACCGGATAAATGGACTCGTTTAAATTACTACGTTATTTATCAAACAGAAGATCAAACTTATAATGGTCGATCTGAATATTACTGTGATATCACAGAAACATGGAAGGGAGAAAGAACAGTATGGAAACGCCATGGTTTGAATTCTAAAGAATTAGATTCTCAAGCCACTGGTTTAACTGGTCCTATTGGCCTTGAGGACTTGATTGAAGGTCTTCCATCTAATTATGTTTTTACACAATCTCTCAATGCCTTACAGACTTTAACTTTTGACTCTTTTACTTTAGCTACTCAAGATAATGAAAAATTGAACCTTAAAACTGGAGATCATTATTTAATTATTCCCATAAAAGCGCTAGAAGCTGAAAAAATTAATTCTATAGAAGATCTACAGGATAATGTTCCTATTGTCTTTAAGAGTGCTTCTCATTTCAATGTAGTAGCTACAGGAATAATTTATCCTAAACTTCCTTTAGGAACTAAAGCAACTCTTCAAGATTTTAAGAATAAAGAGAATGCGGTGGATCAAAATCAAGCTTTAATCAAAGCTTTAGCTAAATCAGTGAAAGATAATACCCACTATTCTTACATTGAAAATTTCGCTTTTCTTACATCTATGACTTTAGAAGAATTTATTCAAGATTTAGTACCTATAGGTTCTGGACCAGATAACTCAGAGGTTCTTTTTTATCAAACGAAAAGTGTTTGGGAATTTGATGATCCAAGAATGGAATCTCATCTTACTCGATTTTTAAAATCACAAGAAGAGATGTCCTCCTATCTAAAAAGTGATGAATCCAATAATGGTCAGTATCAGATCGATGAAGAACAAAAAACAAATCTTGAAGAAAAATTAAATGAGTGGAATACTTCTTCTTATCGCTATTCCTTTAATATTAACTTAGATGGATCTAGTGTAGCCGTAACAGAAAATGGCGAAATTTTACTTAAACTGGATTTATCCGCTTGGTTAAATGCAAATAGTAAAATTAATCTCATTTTATCTGGCTTAAAAGAATATCTTGAAGAACTTTTGAGAGCTTCTATTCATTCAGAAATGGCTCTTCTAAATGAAGAAGTGGAAAATGAATTGGCTTCGGATTTTATGGTTTCGAGTCGTTCTTTTACTCCTAGGTTGTGTTCTGATTTCTCTTTGGAAAATGAAGAAGTTCTAGAAATCATAGAAACCCAGTCTCTTGCAGAAGAAATTGGTTTTGAAATAGAAGTAAGTGATTTATTGGATAAAAACAAAAACTTTAATGCAAATAAAGCATTAAATCTTATTCAAAGTCAAATAGCAAAAACTGAATATGCTTCTGTAATTGAAAAAGTCGACTTGAGTTCTTATGTTAAGAGTCTTGAGAAGACAAAACTTACTGAAACAGCTTTTCCTGTTCAATTCGGAGAAGCTGTCCAACTTGAAATCAATCCTTTAGAAGAAAGTACTCCTTCTAAGCCTTCTAAACCATCTTCTCATAAACCTGCTACACCTAAACCAGAGGAAAATAAACCTTCTTCGGGAACAGTTGGTAAAAAGTCTCTCTATCGTTTCTATAATACTTTGACTGGAGAACATTTCTTTACATCGGATGAAAAAGAAAGAGATACTCTTTTACAAGATGTAGCTTGGTCAAATGAAGGACAAGGGTGGAAGACTCCGGAATTTTCAAATTATCCAATTTATCGTCTGTGCAATCCAAACAATGGAGATCATCATTACACGATGGATAAAAATGAATACGATACGCTTCAAACTTACGGATGGGTTGGTGAAGGAGTAGGACTATATTCCGCAGGCACAGAAGATGAGAATATTGTTCTTCTTCATCGCCTTTACAATCCCAACGCTACAGGAGCAGGATCGCATCACTATACAGCGGATGAAAACGAACGTAATGAACTCGTTAAACTAGGCTGGACTTATGAAGGAACGGCCTGGTATGGATTAACTGAATAATTTAATTAAGGCCTGAAAAATCAGGTCTTTTTTATTGGCTATATTTCTTTATTCACGTCTAAAAAATGGTATGGACTTGATCTATCAAAATGAGAAGAGTTTGGATCAAAAAGAGAAAATCGACTACAATGACTTTAAGCCAATTCTCTTGGACATGGTAAAGATCTCTTTAAAGAGAGCGAAAGGAGATCCAAATGCCTAAGGGATCGCAAGAACGAACCAATGCGCGTAGAGAAGAGATTATCAATGCGTGCGAAGCACTTTATCAAACGATGAGCTTTAAGGAGATCACTATAAAAGAAATAGGAAAGATAACCAGTTTTACGCGGACCTCTATCTATAACTATTTTCAAACCAAAGAAGAAATCTTCTTAGCCTTACTGAAACGGGAATACAATTCATGGATTGCTACCTTAGAGTAAGAAATCATGCAGCATGAAACGATGAATAAAGAGGAATTTGCCTTGAGGTTGGCCCATTCTTTAGAGGAAAGACCTCAATTTTTAAAGATTTTATCCATGAATCACTACGATATGGAAGCCAACAGTCGACCGGAGCAATTGGCTGAGTTTAAAGCCGTCTATGGACAATCTATGTGCACCGTAAAATCAGGCTTAGATAAGTATTTTCCTTGGTGGTCGGAAAGCGAAAAACAAAACTTTATCTATGCCTTCTTTCCTTTTCTTTTTGGAGTATATCCCTATACCTTTGTAACGGAAAATCAAAAACTGGCGATGGAAAAAAGCAATGTACAGTATGTATTTTTCAGCATTTATGAACTGACTTATAATTGCGTTCGAAAACTCTTAGGATAAAAAATATGAAGAAAATTTTCTAGGCTTTGCTTTCCTGTTTATTGGTTTTCTTTTTGATCAGTTGTACCCATCAACAAGAAGTGAGTATCTCTTCTCCTCTTGAAAGTTCGATGCGCTTACAAGAACCCAATATTTTGGTGGTCTATTTTTCTGCTACCAATCATACTCAGGAAGTGGCGAAAATCTTAGCGAATGAAATTTCCGCTGATCTTTATGAAATTCAACCAGAAATTCCTTATACCCTCGAAGATCTTAATTACACCAATTCCAATAGTCGTACTTCTCTTGAGATGAAAGATCTTGATAGTCGACCAAAAATTTCAAATTCTTTAGATTATATAGACCAATATGATGTCATCTTTCTTGGCTATCCCATTTGGTGGGGAGAAGCACCTCGGATTATGAGTACTTTTATGGAAAGCTAAGATTTCTTCAATAAGACGAGCATTCCTTTTTGTACTTCCGCAAGGAGCGGCTTTGGAAACAGTGATGCGGTTTTAAAAGAAATCGCTCCAAAGATAAATTGGCAAGAAGGAAAACGCTTTTCGACAAATGCCTCTTTAGAAGAAGTTCAAGCTTGGGTTGAGAATTTAGAGTTAAAACAAAAAAGCTAGAATCCTTTGATAGCGATTCTAGCTTTTTATCGTTTCAAAACAAGTTAGTCTTTTTCCGAAGATTTTAGATAGGGGACGATCACATCGTAAAATTTTTTGGTCCAAATAGCGTGGAAGTTCGCCATGGAAAGCCAATCTGCTTCATTTCCAAGGCTTACCCCTTTTAAAGAAATGAATACCTTAGAGGATTTGATCTCATCTCCCCGTCTCCACTCAAGAGGGGTTTTAAGGACGGATTCAATCTCGGCTTTATGGCTATAAAGTTCATCAAAGACTTCTTTATTTTTTTGTTTGCTTTCTTTGTTTAAGACGACTTCTACTCGTGCACCACTCTGATTCGCTATACAACACAAATTAAATCCACCTACTCCAAAATACCCTAAGATCCAGTTGTCTTTGGAGGGACCTACTTTAGAAAAAGGACCATTGACTCCATGTTCTTTTTGAATCATCGGCAAAGCATAGGTCCAGTATTTACGTTTAAGATCAAGTCCATCCTCTACTTTCGGCTTATTTTTATCAGACAAATAGAAAACCAAATCTTCAGGATTTTCTTGATAAAGTTTAAAGAGATGATTTAGGATCGAAAGTTTGCGTTGCGTACTGGTATTGATATCCACGTAGATCCCATCGCCAATTTCAAAAGATTGAGTGAATTGAGTGGAATTGGTACTCAAGGGAAAAGAAAACAAGTCTTTTTCCGCCAAAGCCAGCTGAGTTAGGATGGCTTTATCCTTGGTATATAAAATCTGAATAACTCTTTCAAACATGTCTAACCAGTTAGAAACTGGATATTCGGTATTTTTAAAGGTAAATTTAGAAATCAAACGATTCGTTAGATCTTCTTCCTCACCAAGAGTATAGGTATCAAACTGTTTTTCAGGAAGGGAATAGTTCGTCATAGGAGTAGGCCATATATTCAAAGCTTCGTTACCAAGATATTCACTTCGCTCTTCCAATTCGTTTTGGGTCCACTGGTTTTTCTGGGCAATCCAGCCATTCATTCGAATTCCACTTTGGGCAAATCCATGAGAAATGGTTTTCTTGTCCATGAAAGATCGATTGCTATAGGAGGAGTTGTAAGCTGTTAAGGTTAAATTGGCCAGAGTGTGCAACCACTTTTCATGAATTTGAGCATAATTTTCACCGAGTTCCTTTTGCCAGATGGGAGTAAGCTGCTGGGGCATGATGTGTTCAATGGAATAGGTACCATCTTCAAAATGGCGATAGACATCTTTGTCTTCTAACGTTCCTGCATTTTCAAAGCGCTCAAGAATATAAATCTTATTTTTGCTATTCATTTTATAAACGGGTCGAATAACTAAAGCTGCTTTAAACTCTTTATCTCTTGGAAAACGAGCCCGTTCTTTTTTGGCCAGCAAAGCATACTTGAGCTTTTCTACATAGTTGTCTTCTGTTCCATCGTATTGAATAATTTCTTTATGGAGCAAAAGAAAAATTTTATTCAAACTATTCGTAGGCAGTTCGCACATTGTACGTCGAAACAAATAATTTTCGATACTCAAAAAAATTTCGGTTACTTGATCAAGAGTAATCTTTTTTTCATCATATAGGCGTAAGACCTCTAAAAAATAAGGCCTTGTGACAGTGGTTTCTAAACGATTGAGCCGATCAATGCAAGCATCTAGGACACGACTTTCGGAGTTTCCATTCAAAAGAATTTGATAGCGTTTGGCATACGCCAGCATATCTTCAAGCAAGGGTTTCGTTTCTAGCCTTTGAAATCCTACAAAATCCTTAAAATTTGGATAGATTTTCTTTTGAGTAGGAATAACTTGTTGCTTTACGCTTAAATAATCGCGTACAAAGGTGGTGACATCATACTTGGTGTAGATTTCAATTTTATTCCAATACTTGTTGTAATAGTTTTCTTGGTCTTTTGAAGGCAATCCCATTAAAATATAGTTTCTAATTTTATCGCCTTCACTCAGATCAAGACCCGTAGAGTTCAAGCTTTCAAAAATAAGCTGTGGATTGTCTTCCATATCTAGACGAATATTGATGATTTCAAGACGACAAATTGCCTCGTATAGCTCATCAATGGTGATTTCTTGTTTTTGAATGCGCTCATAAAAGTAATTGTAATTGATGGTTAAATTGGATTCACGAACGTATTCATCAGGCTCTGAGAATAAATTTCCAAAGGCTATTTGGTCGTTTTTAATCGGTTTTAGCTTTATACGCGTTTCTTCAGGCTTCCATTTATCCACTAAAAATTCTTCAAAAATGCGATCTTTTAAATTTGGCTTTTGGGGAAGAATTACACCTTGATTCACCAAGTTATACATGGCCAAGAACAATAAAGAAACCGTTGTCAACCGTTGCTGGCCATCAATGATTAAAAACTCGTCATTATTTCCTTCGGGATTATAAACGGATACCAAACTGCCAAAAAAATGATTTTTCCGCTTTCCTTTTATGATCTTTATTAAATCATCGTAAAGCTGCTTACAGTTTTCCGTTTTCCAATCGTAATTTCGCTGATAGATTGGAATCACAAATCGCTTGTCGGACCCTTCCATATACTTTACCAATTTGGACTCTGAGCCTTTCATTTATTCTCCTCGCTTTCTAATTTTTCTAAGAGTGTATCCTTTACTTCATTATGAAACTTCAAATTTAAAGATTTGTTCATTCACAAATAGGGAAACCAAAAAACTAAATTTTCTAAAAAAGATTTTCTTTCATAGCCAAAAATTCTATAACAGGTATCAAAATTTAAAGATTATCCAAGCATTTAGAACTAAACTAGGCTAGGTTCAATTAGTTTTTCTCTATCTCTAATTCTTGAGAAGAAATTCGCTTTCCATTGAGAGCTGTATTAAATAGAAGATAATTTGAGTCAAAAAATAATCAACCATTAATTTTTAAGGTATAGATAAAATTGATTTGGAAAAATTATTTAATAATCACCCGATATCAGATTATAAAGGTGATAACATCTTTATTCTTCGAAGCCAGATTGATACTATTAAAGCCAATAAGGAGAAGATCACAGAAAAGACTCATAGAGCTAAAATTTTATTCATAATAATTTAGTTGAGTAGTTTACTGTGAAAACATTAGTATCCATTCTCTTACTACTAATGTTTGGAAAAATAAATGAGTTATAAAACAACTAATGGGTTAATGAAGCATCTCAGAAAATCGGGAATAGATATTAAAGGAGGTAAACAGAAACGAGATTTAGAAAATTTCGGTTATTACCATGCCTATAAAGGATATAGATTTTTTAAAAGTAAAAATAATTTACTTCCATTAACAAACTTTAATCAGATTAAAGCAATCTATACTTATGATATGGAGCTTAAAGCCCTTTTTTATAGGTGGATAATTTTTTTGGAAACAGCCATGAAAAATATTGCTTTACAGGAAATAATTGAGGAAATTAAATCGGAAGATTTAAATGTATTTTTTTCGAAAGCTCTTAATGATTGGCTTTCTTGTGAGGGAGATCCTGAAAAGAAAAAAAGGGTCCAAAAAAAATCACTTGATGAAATTCAAAGATTACATTCTAAGATTCATCAAAACTATGGTGAGCATCCTGTAATCACGCATTACATAAATAAAAATGGTAATGTACCTCTTTGGGCAGTTTTTGAAGTTTTATCAATGGGAGATTTTGGCCATTTAATAGCATCCTTAAAGCCTTCTTTACAAAACAGAATTGCGGCTAAGTTAGGAATAAATGCTCCTAATCAGCCAAATGGGAAAATATTTGTTGACTATATTTTTCTTCTCAAAGATGTTAGAAATACAATCGCTCATAATGGAGTATTGTATGATGGACGAACTTTTCAAATAGATAATAAACGTCCTAATAATAAAGGAAAGTCAAAAAATAAAACCACCTCAAATAGAATGATTCGATTTTTAGAAAATGAAACAAAGATTAAAAGTCTAAACTTTAAAGTAATTGAGGATATTTTAATTTTAATGTGTTTTCTTATGCGTAATCTTTCTGTTTCTAAAACGGAGGTTAAAAAATTTGCTAATGATTATATCCTACTCACTGAACGATTTAAGGAAAAATTAAATGATGCAAAAATAGCATCAATGGTGCTTCGAAAAGATACTTTCTCTAAAGCTAAAAAGATATCTAGTTTTCTTTAAAATTTAATCTTACTTCTTGATTGAGAAAACTTTCAAGATTATAATCTATTTAGATTGAGGTGCAGACATTATGATCTGTACTTGGAGGAGTGGTCGATTTCCACTCCTTTTTTTTACTCGATTCTAGAGAATTACTGTGTATTCGAATATCTTAGTTTTAAATATTTTATAATTTTATTCCTCACATAGATTGATTAACCTTCTAGGCTGTTAGGCTCTTTATTCTTGTAGGTAAAGGCCACTAAAATACGGAGATGGCTAGAAACATTAAATATTTCGAAAATTGTGAGAAAAAATAGGAAGCCAGTAAGAAACCAACTTCCGACAAAAACTTTTAAGTTTTCAATTATGAGTAGTTTAGATCAATAAACCTGTTTTTTCAAGGAATCAAATTTACCTTAATCCTTCAGTCAATCTTTGATCATCTTTTAGAGTAATAAAGAGAATTCCTTTTTAAGATAATTCATGAATTTTTGAATTTTTTTTGAAAATAGAAAATTTCTTTTCTTCGCTTTTGAATCAAATTATTTCTTAATCTTCTATATTTTATAAGATATTTATTTGATCATTAAATTTCTAATCAAGTTATTTGTTTATAGAAATAAAGATAAATAATCTTTAAATCGATTTGAAATCGTAAATTTCTTTTAAGTATAATAATTTTATGAAAAATCTATGTGATGTTGAAGTAGAGCGAGCGGCTATTAACTGTTTAGAAGATCGACTTATAAATACTAGTCATCTCATGGGAAACTTTCTAAGAAATGATAAAACTCCCTCTATAGATGGAGAAATTTCATTTGTTAAGGAAAAGAAAAAAAATATAAAAAGAGAAGATTATCTCCATAAAGAAAAAATACCCGTCCAAATTAAAGGAAGAAGATGGAAAAGAGAAAGTTTTCCTGGTACCTATGCTTATGATTTAGAAGTTCAAGATCTTAATTGTTTTAGAGAAATGGGAGGTGCGACGCTCATTGTAGTTTTAATAAAAGAATCTAATCCTTATGAAAGAAAGGTTTATTTTAATAATATTAGTGGTCTAGAAGCTCAAAAAATGCTTTCAAGCAAAAATTCTTCTACGATAAGAATAAAAGTTATCCCTTTACCCCAAGACCAACTTTTAGATGATTTATTTTTAACCTTTGCTAATGATATCCTAAAGCAAAGAATTATAGATAATTTTAAAGATGAAGAAGAAATAGATCATTTAATTAAAAATGAAGGTTATATAAAAATTAACCAAATTTATAGTTTTAATGATTCGAATTTTCTTCCCCAAGATGTTCCTCTTTGTCAAAAAAAAATTATCTCTTACTTACAACCACCCACTCATTCAATTAAACCTTTTTATTACATTCCATATTTTGATGATGAGATTCAATTAGAACTAAATAAAGGAGTAATTTCCGAATGTTATGGGCCGGTAACAATTAATGAACATAAGTATTTCGATGAAGCCATCCAAACTATATCCAAGGATAAAATTATTCTTAAAATAGGACATGGCTTAACCCTTAGTAAGGAGCGGAATGGAAGTAAATCTACAATAAATTTGATTCCTCGAGGAACTTTAGCTGAACAAATTGTAGAGATGGATTTTTGGATTAATATGGTAGAGAAAAAGGGATTTAATGTAGAAGATCAATTAATAGAACTTCCAGAGGATTTAGTAAAGAGTGATCACTATCTTAACCAGTTTAAAAAAGATTTCTATTTTAGACTTAAACTGATGAAGGCTGTTCTTTTCTTAAATATGGGTGATAAATTTAATGATTATCCATTAGAAAAATTTGACGGAACTCCTCTCTCTGTTTTTTTTCTTTTAGTTAAGGGTATTTGCAATCATACTCTTTTTAAACTGAAAACAATTTCCATCCCTTTTACCGTATTTCAAATTGGTGAATGCCGATTTATAGTAGCTTTAAAAAAAGAAAATAAAGATGAATTTCGAATTGATACTTTTCAAAACTTTAATGAGAAAATTATCTTAGATGACTTATCTTACTCTAAATATAGCTTTATAAGTCCGAGAATGCTAAATAGCCTTTGGAACATTCAAAAGAATGATCTTTTAAATTTTTTAAAAAAAATTCCTGAGAATGAATTTGAGGCTGGCGAAATGAATGAACTGATTATTCGCCTTATTCAAGCTTATGATATTCAAGCTAATTCTTCTTTCTTAGAAATAGTGGAAGAAACTTTAAATTGGAGATATAAGAATAATGATCCTTTTCTTTCTGAAAAATTTTTTAGACTTCATCTTATTCATGTTTCTAAAAGAAAAGGAAAAGAACTAAATGAAGAAAATAAAATTTATCTTTTAAAATTACAAAATCAGCCTCTAAAAGATAAAAAATTACAATTTATAGCCAATCTACTTTTAGATTCATCTAAAAAAGGGCAGGAGAATTTAAAACTTTTAAAAGACTTAAAAAAGGAGAATTTTTTAATCGAAATAGACCCTATTATGGCTTTTTTTAATAAAAAAAGGTATCTGGAACAAATATCTATTTGCTATAAAAACCTAGAAAATTCCTTAGGATTATTAACTTGAGAGATAAAAAAGATCAGAAACTACTTTGTTTAAGAAAATTCTGGTCTTTTTTTTCATAAACATTCATTATTGGCCTTGAAGAGTACAGTGCTGAATGTAAACGATAAATACATCACAGTTCAGTTGGACGAGCAGGTAAGGTCCAACAACGTCAAACGTTACGCTTTTACTGTAAATGAGTACAGACTGGATTACGCAGGAGATCTGGAGATTATTGAGCTTGGTCAGTACACGCAGTTTTCACTGTAACTGGCTTATGTAGTCACCATTCACACTTCTTAGGGATCGTCATTCGATAAGGTCAATCTGAATCCCTATCCATAGGATTATGGCCAGTTGGATGGAGCTTTATCTAGGATCAAAGGCATTGATTCACTCTATAGGCTTGCCTTCATAGATCACAGATTCCTGAAGGCAGACCCTCTAGTAAAGGAATTCTATGACAACATCTTGGAAGGAAAGCCTATATCCAGACGGCTCAGAAAAGTCAGGAAAGGATTTCAACCCTGTACCAATTCGTATCCCTGAATTTTTGAGGGAGTTCGTTCAGCAACCCTCTGAGGACTGGAGGTAACTTGGACTGGATGACAGATAGAGCCATAGCGTCATGTTGATCCTCGATAATCTCAAAGAAGAAGTTCTGAATTTAATCGCAAAAAAAGTCTCCAGAACAATAATCTGAGGTATTCTTTCATCGTTCGAAGAGAGTAAACAGGCCTTGAAGCAAAAAAAAGAGTTCTTAATCAGTCGTCAGTAGTGGTGAATGTGACACTCTCGCAAGAAGTAGGTCTTCCTCGACCCCAACAGATCCTGCTGGAAACGAAGATCCGAATGCAGAATAATTATCTGCTCAAGAATCTTCTTAGTAGACATTTTATCTGGAGGAAACTCTATGTCAAAAGATCATGGCTGCTCCGGTAGCATTCACATACCACAGAAACTCGATGATTATGCCAACCAGCTCAATCCTAACAACGAAGCCTATTAGGTGGATCTCGACCATCACGCCAATCAATACAACACCCTAATCAGGACGATTAGTGGTTTTAGGCAGGCTCTCAGGCCTTCTTTTTGTCTATTTCTGAGTGAGCTCAGCCATAAAAAAATAGCTTCAAAAAGCCGATTGAGAGTGGAAATAATATTTTTGTAACGAATTTTTTCTAAATGTATTTATTACATAAATGAAGGAACTATTGATATAGGTGAATTGCCTATAATGAGTTCAAAGGGACCTTTGTTCCTTCATATTAAGCCTGTAATAATGACTGGCTCTTGTACTAGCCCCTCGTATTTTTCTCTTTATCTCTTACTTCATTCCTTAATTTGAAGATCATCCTATTCCGTAGCATAAACGGTAAAGTAGTGATTGGTAAGGTTGGGATTGAATAGACGATAAATGGAAATATCAGAGTGGGAAAAAAGAGAAATTCTTAATAGAAACCTCATAAAGAAAAAATAGGAAGAACTATCCATTTTCGATAGTTCTTCCTATTAAGGAAAGAGGCGTTCGCATTAGAGTTCTTCATTTTTATGAAGAACTCTCTTTATGGGTTACAATCCCTTTTTTTATTTTCACTTATTGAAGAAAGCTGTACCAAGCCGTCCCTTCGAGGGTCCAACTCTCTTGAACTAGATTATCTCGTTCTTCTTCATCGATGGTGTAGTGGTGTTGAGCCGCTTGAGGGGCCTTTGAATTATAGAGACGATAAAGAGCGATTTTATTTTCTTCATTCTCTGCTCAATAGAAGACCGTATTTTGTCCTACCCAACCACAATTGACCAACGTATCATATTCATTTTTACTGATTGTAATGATGGTCCCCACTATTGGAATTGAACAGACGATATACCAGATGGGAAGAAATGCTAGGTGCTCTCCAATCCTGTTCTTCATTTTTCCATTGACCAGAAGCAAGTAAAGATTCTTTTTCCGCTTCATCTTTTGTATACAAATGTGCTTTGGTACTTGGATTAAATAAACGGAAAATTTGAGCACTTTCTTTCTCTGCCGGATCCGAGGCTCTGGCATTATGTGGCCCAGTTAAAGAAAGAACTTCTTTATTGCGTAATCCAGTCATGTACATTTTATCGGGTATGAGGGTCATACTATAGGTTGGACTATACAGGACTTTGTCCAGATGGAATCATCCAATTTTTGGATTTTTGGAGACTCTATAGGGTTCACCGTTTCTTTTAAATTGGTCATTGATCATAACCCAGTAATATATGGCTCTTCCTTAAGAGTACAGTACAAATCATCAAATCATACTACATCCGTTTCTCCATCACTCGTTTTTCCTCTGACAACGAGAGGATAAAATCCAAAATAAGGATACTCGAAAGGAGGATAGCTCATTCCTTGGGGAGCTTTCTTAATCGGTATATCCACGATAGGCGCTCCTAGGTCGGGAGTACCATAGTATTTGAAGATATCAGCTGGAATCCAAGCCACTCAGCTCGCCTCTATATCTTCATTTTTATAAATCGTTATAGGAGATCCAACCGGTTGACTGTACTCTTTAAATTGTAAAATCAGTGACTCTTTCTGGCTGTTCCTCTTCTTTGAGTTCTTCCATCTCTTCTTGTCCTTATTGGACTAAAGCGAGAATAGGAGAGGAAAAGAACAGAGTGGAAGTCAATAAACCTAAAACAATTCTTCTCATTTGGCCAATTCCTTTCTATGAATTTAAAACTTTGATTAAAAGTATATTCAGCTTTTTTCCCTTCTTAAAAAAATTTAGATTTTCTCCTTTTTCTTGAAAAATGGGTTCTTTTCTTGAGAGTCTAAAAAATTTTTCCTGATAAATGACACCATAAAAAAGGCCACAGATTAGTGATGAATTAAGATCAGTTGGCTTATATTCAGCACCTCTAGCCAACGAGAACTGACTGTTGGCTTCTTAGCAAAAGGAAGTCTCGTCTCTTTAAGCGGAAAAGATGTCTAAGAAGATCTTTTAGGTTGCTTTCTTCTCTCCATTTGGACGATCCTTCTTCAATCTTTTAATCTTTTGGAATGTTTCCTTTTTGGTCGGTTGTTGGTCAGGTACAATACAGTTATAACAGAAAAAAAAAGCTTAAAGAAGCTTCTCTATATAGGCAGATCAAGTTGATTCTTGATCGCTTTTTTTTGATTCAATGTTTTACAGAAAGGAATTGAAATTGATGCGACATGATAAAGCCCAACAAAAATGGCTAGAAGATCCACGAGTGGTTGAAGTCAATCGCTTAGAACCCGTGAGCACATTGCATCGGGAATTGCCGGATAAAAAAGAATCCCAATCATTAAATGGAACGTGGCATGTGCGAACCACGACGCGTAAAGTTTGGAATCCAAACTTCATTGGCGAAAATTTTCATAATCCTGGATTTGAACCCATTGAAGTGCCTTCTCATTTACAACTCAATGGTCATGGCCAAATTCAATACACCAACACCGCTTATCCATGGGATGGCAAAAATGAATTGTTATATGGCCAAACTCCTCGAGAAAACTTACAAGCGCAATATATCTTGGATTTTGATTTGGATCCTGACTTGGAAACAGAAGAAGTCAAATTGGTCTTTCACGGCGTAGAAAGTGCCTTTTATGTGTGGCTCAATGGCACCTTTGTGGGCTACTCGACGGATTCTTTTACCCCTGCCGCATTTGACGTGACGGATTTGTTGCATGAAACCAAAAATCGTCTAGCCGTCTTGGTATACCAATTTTCAAGTGGTTCGTGGTTAGAAGATCAAGATTTTTTTCGCTTTTCGGGTATTTTTCGCGATGTCGAACTTCAGGGGCGTAAAGCGATTCATTTAAACGATTTAAAAATTACGACCTCTCTTTCTCCACATTCGGACAATGGAGGCATTCGCATTCAACTTGATGCATCTGAGGCTTCAGGGTTTAAAATTTCCCTTTATGATCCCGATGGTACTTTACTGCTTCATCAAAAAAGTGCGTTATCGGATCTGTACTTTGAAATCGAAAACGCCAAACTTTGGTCTGCCGAAGAACCAAACCTCTATTTTTTAGAAATTGAAGTGCTCGATGATCGGGGGAAAACAGTGGAAACGATCTCTCAACGCATAGGGATTCGCGAAATTAAGATTCACGATGGTATCTTGTGGCTTAATGGTAAGCGTCTGATGTTGCATGGTGTCAATCGCCACGAATTTTCGCCTTCTAAAGGACGAGCGATTAGTGAGGAAGAGATGCTTTTTGATATTTTCTTCATGAAACAAAACAACATCAACGCGGTACGTACTTCGCACTATCCAAACCAAGAACGCTTTTATGAGCTTTGCGATGAATATGGCTTATATGTCATGGATGAGGCCAATTTGGAAACGCACGGCACTTGGCAAAATGGCTTTGAAGAAGAGCCAGAAGATCCCTTACCTGGCAGTCATTTTGAATGGCGCCATCCGATCATCGATCGCGCCAAATCGATGTATGAGCGCGATAAAAACCATCCCTCGATCTTGTTTTGGTCGCTAGGGAATGAAAGCTGGTATGGAGACAATTTATTGGAAGAAGCGGCTTGGTTGCGTTTAAAGGATCCTGATCGCATCATTCACTACGAAGGCTCCTTTCGCTCACCCGATTATCAAGACTGTTCCGATGTGTATTCGCGCATGTATGCCACGCCTGATGAATTACAAGCGATTTTGGAAAAGGGATCGGATCGTCCTGTCATTCTTTGCGAATACATGCATGCGATGGGTAATTCGCTTGGGGGAATGTATCGCTACATTCAGCTCGAAAAGTATCCCCAATATCAAGGAGGATTTATTTGGGATTTAATTGACCAAGCCATTTACAAAAATGATCCCATCACCAAAAGAAGAGTCCTTGGGTATGGGGGTGATTTTGATGATCATCCAAACTCCGGTAATTTTTCAGGAGATGGCTTACTCTTTGCCAATCGCACTCCTTCCGCTAAAGTTCAAGAAGTCAAGGCACTCTATTCTCCTTTTCGCCTTTTACCGGATGAAACAGGTGTCCAAATTCTCAACAACAATCTCTTTGTCGATACCTCTCACTATCGCTTTTTCTACGAACAAAAAGTGGAAAACAAATCCCTTTTACAAGGGGAATTAGAGGTCAACTTAAAACCAGGAGCCCACGATCACTTTGCGATTCCTTGGCTCAACACTACACAAGAAAGTGTTTGTACCGTGAGTGTTTGTACTCGCTATGATTTACCTTGGCAAGCGGCTGGTAGTGAAGTGAGCTTTGGGCAACGGGTGATTGGGAAAACCGAGTATTTCCAATCTACTCCGCAAAAAATTGAAGTGATTAAAGGAAAAGAATTTACTGGTTTTCACTTCAACAATCTCGATTTTCTCTTTGGAAGCAAAGGCTTAGTGTCCATTCGCCATAAGGGAAAGGAATGGCTAAAAGGCATTCCTCATCCTATCTTTAGTCATGCCTATACCGATAACGAATTGGGCTACGATTTTGATCGCTTCAGTGGTTTTTGGTATGCTGCTTCTTTGTTTTCCAAAGTCGTCGAACATACCGAGTACTATGATCCTAAGGGCTACTTTGCGATGTTTACCTATCGCTATCGCTTACCCAATCCCGCTCCTACCGATTTAGCCTGTAAGCTTTCCTATACCATCGCTGCACCAGGAATGCTTGGAATCGACTTATCCCTTGAAGGAGGGCATTCGTTGCCAGATCTTCCTGTCTTTGGAGTGGAATTTAAACTGCCCAAAGATTGCGATCGCTTTTTGTTTTATGGCAATGGTCCCTTTGAAAACTATAAAGATCGCCAAGAGGGAGCACGCTTAGATGTTTTTGAATCCGATGCCAAATCCGATGTCCAACCCTATTTGCGCCCCCAAGAGACGGGCAATCGCACGGGGATTCGCTGGCTTGAACTCTTTGGCTCCAATCAAGAGTGCATGCGCTTTTCCAAAATCGGCTGTCCTTTTGAAGCGTCTATCTTGCCTTATTCTTTTGCCCAACTTCAAAATGCTACACATCAAGAAGAACTCGGTCCAAGTCGTGCGACCTATGTGCGCATTGCGGCCGAACATATGGGGGTAGGAGGGATTAATTCTTGGGGCGCACCGATTGCACCAGAAGATTGTCTTCATGGGAAAAATAGTCGCAAGTTTTCCTTTTTCATCACCTTTCCGACGACCCGTTTTCCAAGCGATGCAAAAAAGGCAGCTGCGATTCAACCAAAAGAAAGCGCAAAAGGTGAAGAACCTGCTTTACTTTTTGAAGAGCCTAAAACTTCTTTGGTAGAAACTACGCCTACGCCATCCGTTCAACGCATCAAAATTACGGCCACTTCTTATGAAGAATCGGGTATTCAATCCCCATTCGTGCGCTCACGTCTTCCCAAGAAAACAGAAGAAGAAAACCGAGCGGCCAATGATGCTACGGCCTCCTTTTTATTGCGACCCAGTCAAAAGAAGACCGTACAAGAAAGTGAAGTCGAACTGCCAACCCATCCTATGTCGCCTTTTGAACGCTCGGATCCAATGCATCCCTCTTTACGGGCTAAAGGCCAACCTATTCAAACCAAGACAACAACCCTTCATCCCTCTTCTACACCGACTTCCCCAGATTCTGCTTCTTCTCTAGACTCTAGATCTTCTACACTATCCACCGAAAAGACGCTTCAGCGCACCACCAAAAAGGAAGACTCTTCTTTCTCTCCTGCCCAAATGATCTCGAATAGTGCTAAAACGGTCTCCCAAACGGCCTCTTTGCGTCGTTCGAGCCGTTTAGCCAAACAGAAAGACGACAAAAAGCGGAGCTAAACTCCGCTTTTTTCGTTTTGAGCAATGAGATCGACCGAATCAGGACGATCGTTCAACATCCAATCCTCTCGTCCATTTTTTAAAAAAGCCAAATCAAATTGACGATACAAGTGGTAACAGATTTCCTGGTGATAGGATTGACCCACTTTTAAAATAGCTTGAGGATGTTCTTGATTGTGGATAGAGTCAGGGACGATTTGAGGCTCAATCGCAAGGCCCGCATGAAGACCCAATATCCCTTTAAAGCGATCGACATAGCCCTCAAGATAGTTGCCACTGTAAAGCTGAACCCCTGGAAAGGTGGTTTCGATCAATAGGCTTCGTTTGGAAAAGGGGTCGATCAACATCACTTGTGGCCATCCCTCTTCAAAGACAAAGTGGTGATCGAGTCCATGCGCCAAAGCCACTTGCTCATCTCTTTGGTCATAGCTTTGCTTGACATAGGCTAACTTGGAAAAATCAAGGGGAGTTCCTAAAACTTCTCGAAAGTGGCCTGTACATAAGCCATTTTGATCGATTAAGCCATGGCGCAAAGCACCAACTTGAAGCAAGTGCTGATCGATCGTTTCGCTATCGGATAAATTAAAGTACAAGTGATGGGTCAAGCTACATAGCGTATCTTGATCGCAATCGGCATCGTAAAGAATGCGCAATGAATTTCCCTCTAAACGCAAAGTCACCCAAAGCTTTAAGGTTCCAGGATATCCCTCTTCAAGATCTTTAGAAACATACACAAAATCCAATTGATTGTGTCCAATTTTAGAGCCAAAGTTTTGATACGAAAATCCATCGATTCCCCCATGCAAGGAGTTGGGGCCGTTGTTGATGGGAATATGATAGGTTTGTCCATGTAGAGTAAATTGACCCTTAGCCAATCGATTGGCTACGCGTCCTACAATCGCTCCAAAGTAAGTTCCTCGTTTGGCCATATAGTCCTCAATGGACGGATAGCCAAGGATGACATTGTGCCATTGATCATCAAGACCCTTCATGGAAAGTTCTAAAATGGTTACCCCATAGCTTGAGACCAAAACCCGTAAGTCATCATTTTCCATGAGATACAAACAGACTCCATCGCTTCGCTTTTCCACACAAGTAATCATCAAATCGTCTCCTTTCAGCCAAAAAATCGATTTTAACCTTTTTAGGGTTCAAAGAGTGTCTTTTCACTTTCTTTATATTGTAAAAGAAAGATAATAGGGATCCAAAAATCTTTTTTCCTTTCAAAGAAGCTAAAGTATTTTGTTGCGTTTGAAGTAGAATGGAAAGACAAGAAAGGACGCACTATGTTTATTGTCGCTTTAGAAGATTTACATACCCTACAACCAATACTGGACCAAAAACCAGAGGCGATTGTTTTAGGGTTGGCTGGTTTTTCGGCACGCTGTCATGCAGATGTCCAAATAGAGGATCTTGCTTCATGGGTCGATTTTTTTCATCACCAAGGCATTGCGCTCTTTATCAATGCCCAAGGCCTATTGGAACAAGACCAAATTGGGTCAGCCCAAAAAGCCTTTGAAGCCCTCATGCAAGCTCATGTGGATGGAATATACATTGCCGATGAGGGGTGGATTGCCATTGCGGATGGCTTTGCCCAGCAAAACGGATTGGATTCTTTGCGCGATTTTCTCATTATGCAGCCCGAGACCTTGCTTTGTAGCGGGCAAGATGCCAACTTTTATCTTGCTCAAGGTCTACAAGCCGCTTCCTTGAGCCATGAACTGGCCTTGCCTGAAATCATCGAGGCCCTCAAATGGAATCCCCTTCATCACGCCTCCAAACAACCCTCTACTTTACCTTTTTCTTCTTGGTCCATGCCAAAAGGAATTGAACTTTTGGTGGCAGGGCATTATTCGTGGATGGAAAGCCGACGAGGGTTAGTGGAAAATTACTTGCGCTTTTTGGGCCAAGAAGAAAAATTTGAAGCCAAAAAAATCTATACCATTCAAGAAGCTATGCGTGAGGCCCGGTTGCCCATTTGGCAAGATGAAAAAGGCACCCATGTCTTATCCGATGTTCCCCTCAATGTGGGAAGGGATCTTGTCGAATTGCACCAAGCGGGCTTAAACCGCTATCGCATTGATGCTTTTTTAATGAGTAACGAATGGGCTGCGCAAAAATTAGCGGCCTTTCGCGAAGTTTTGAAAAGTACCTCAAACCAAGAAGATGAAATTCCCCATTTGGAACCATCTACTTTATCGCATCAACAAACGTGGATTAAAAAGGAGGGATGAACGTGGCCATTGAACTCCTCGCTCCTGCGGGCAATCTTGAAAAAGCTAAGACAGCCATTTTGTATGGGGCCGATGCCGTATATGTAGGCGGCCAGAGCTTTTCTCTGCGCTCTCGAGCTTCCAATTTTAATGTCGATCAAATTCAAGAGCTTTGCCTCTTTGCCCACGAGCATGGCTCTAAAGTGCATGTGACCGTCAATATCATTCCCCATCCTTCTGATTTAGAAGGATTAGAGGCCTATTTAGAGGCTTTAAATCAAGCTGGTATCGATGCGATTATCTCTGCTTCACCGACCATTCTCCAAAGTGCCCTTTCCATGCCCAATCGACACTTTGAAGTCCATGTTTCCACCCAACGCTCCATATTAAATGGGCAAGCCGTGCGCTTTTGGAAAAATTTAGGGGTTGATCGTGTGGTATTAGGGCGCGAAACACCTATTGAAGCCATCCAACAAATTTGTAAAGAAGAGACCATTCCCATCGAAGTCTTCATCCATGGAGGAATGTGCATTTCGTTTTCGGGACGCTGTGTTTTATCCAACCATATGACCAATCGCGATGCTAACCGTGGAGGATGCGCCCAAAGCTGTCGGTGGAAGTATACCTTGCGCGATGGACAAACCCCTCTCGGTTTAGAATCTACCCCTTTTTCGATGTCCAGCAAGGATTTGCAAGCGGCAAAACAAATCGAAGCCTTCATGCAAGCCGGGGTGAGCAGTTTAAAAATCGAAGGACGGATGAAATCTGATTACTATTTGGCCGTAGTGGTGGGGGCTTATCGCCGCTTGATTGATTTTATCGAAGAAAATGGCTTTGCCAGCCAAGACATTTTGAACCAAACGATTCAAGAACTTTCCCGAGCCGAAAATCGCCCGACGGGACCTGGTTTTTATGAAGGATTGCCCGATGAAAACGTTCAATTGTATCGCAAACACGATGAAAATGTCAGCCAAGAATACATTGGACTTGTTCTCGAAAGCGATCGGCCAGGCTATTTAAAGATTCAGGTTAAAAACCACTTTGAAGATGGCTTAGAGGTTGAACTCATCCGGCCAAGCATGGCTCCACTTTCTTGGAAACTTCAAGGAATTGAAAATAGTGAAGGAGTGCCTATTGAAGTGTGTCCTCACCCTATGGAAGTGGTCTATCTTGCCAGTGATCTTGAAGTTCCAGTAGGATCGATGCTTCGTAAACAACGAAATGCTTCCTAATTTGAAATTTTTGACCTAAGAATCGGAAATAAAGCGATTTTTAGGTCGTTTTTGAGTATTCTTGAAGAGTTTACGAGAAGTAGAAAGGAGGATCGGGATTCTTTTCCCCTGACCACTAGCAGGGAGTTTAATCCTGAATGCATATGAAACTTTCCAATAGCTTTTTTTATACTTTACGTGAAAACGCCAAAGATGAAGATTCGATCTCATCCAATTTATTGGTGCGAGCAGGGATGATTAAGAAATTATCCAATGGCATTTATATGATGATGCCCATGGGCAAGCGCGTTTTAGCCAATATTGAAAACATCGTCCGTGAAGAAATGGATAGTCATGGAGCGCAAGAACTCTTAATGCCCGCTCTCATTCCAGAAGAAGTGTATGTTTCTTCGGGACGGAGAGAATCGTTTGGATCGAACATGTTTGCGCTGAAAGACCGTTACGAGAAAAAATACGTTTTGGGTCCTACCCATGAAGAATTGTTTGCGATGGCGGCGATGATGGATGGCAAATCGTGGAAAGATTTTCCTTATAACTTATATCAAATCCAAACCAAATACCGCGATGAAACAAGACCGCGCTATGGTTTAATTCGGGTACGCGAATTCATCATGAAGGATGCCTATACCTTTGATAAAGATGAAGAAGGCCTCGATAAAGCCTATCTCAACATGTACGATGCCTACAATAAGATCTTTGATCGTCTAGGCCTCAACTATAAAATCGTCAAAGCCGATACGGGTCTCATGGGAGGCTTGCTTTCGGAAGAGTATCAAGCCATCTCTTCCATTGGAGAAGACATTGTAGTGGGCTGTGAAGCGTGCGATTTTTCCAGCAATGAAGAGATCACCGAAGTCGTAGATACTCTAGTGGACGATCCAAGTGAACCCTTAGCCCTGGAAAAGATC
Source organism: uncultured Erysipelotrichaceae bacterium (assembly GCA_964438885.1). Classification (GTDB taxonomy): domain Bacteria; phylum Bacillota_I; class Bacilli_A; order Erysipelotrichales; family Erysipelotrichaceae; genus Allobaculum. Next base: position 22,435 of record CAYTMK010000020.1, read on the forward strand.
TACACTCCCAATGTAGGCACCATTGAAGAAGTCAGCACTTTTTTAGGAAAAGAGCCTTCTGATTTTGTCAAAACGCTCATTTACAATGCCGATGGCCAATTGGTGGCCTTTGTCTTACCTGGCGATCGCGATCTCAACGAAACGAAGGCTTCCAAATTGCTCAACGCCTTAGAACTCAACTTGGCCACCCCTGAAGAAGTGCAAAAGGCCACAGGCGCACGCATTGGCTTTGCCGGACCAGTGGGCTTAAGCATTCCGATCTATATGGATCGACAAGTTGCGCATAAAAAGAACTTTATTGTAGGGGCCAATGAGGATGATCACCACTTTAAAAACGTCAACCTGAGCGATTTTACCCCAACGCTTGTTGCAGATTTAACGCAAGTCAAAGAAGGAGATCTATGTCCAAAGTGTGGACAGAAGCTCACCTTTGAACATGGCATTGAAGTGGGAAATCTCTTTAAATTGGGTACAAAATATTCAAAGGCGATGAATCTGTTGTATTCGGATCAAAACAACCAATTGCAACCCGTTTGGATGGGAAGCTATGGCATTGGCCTAGAACGTTGCATGGCTGCCGTCGCCGATCAATACCACGATGAGGCTGGATTGATCTGGCCCGACAATTTGGCTCCTTTTAAAGTCACCATCGTTATTGTTTCCATGAAGGATGCCAAACAAGTCGAAGAAGCCTTGAAGCTTTATGACTATGCGACCTCTAAAGGGTATGAAGTGTTATTAGACGATCGCAGTGAACGAGCTGGCGTGAAATTTAAAGACATGGAACTCATCGGTATTCCCCATCGCCTTACCTTTGGAAAAGGCGTAACAAGGGATGTAGCCGAATACGTTCAACGCCAAGATGGCGTGAAACAAGAAGTCGCTTTAGAAGACTTACCCGCTTTGTTGGATCAACTTTATTCTGAATAGTTTTTTACCATTCCTTTTAGGAATGGTTTTTTATTTTTTGATCCTTTTAGCTAAGAGCTTCACTCCTCTTTTTTATAGGATAAAATTTCAAAATGGAATCTCAGAAAAAAAGACGTAATGAGCTTCAAAATGTCTCATTACGTCTTTCCTTACTTACTCTTCGTTCATGGCTTCCATATCAAGAGAATCTAGGTCTTCCACATTCAAAATATCATCTTCTGTAGTGCTTTCAGATTTCTCACTTGCTTTATCTTCAGAAGACACGACTTTTTTATTGGATTTAGAAGTTGATGGTTTAGAAGAACGAGAACTTATCTTTTCGTCGGTATATTTTCCAGTGCGTATCGAATCAATATAATCTTGGATGTTTTCCTCAATAATAGAAAAATCGACATCTCCAGCCTGTAATAAGGCATTATTGAAGGCCACATCGTCATAATCGTTGCCTAAAGCCTCTTGGGCAATGGCTTGCAGTTCCATAATCTTTAAGCTTCCATAGTAATAGGAGAAAAAGACACCTGGATTTTGGGCCAATTGATCGTAAATGGCTTCATAGCCTTCTCCCCATACATCGCGAAATTGGCGTTTGGAATAGCCATCATAGTTGATCTGCAAATCCATCAACAAGACGTTGTATTGGGGATAGAACTCCATCAAACGATAGGCTTCTAAGACATCTTTATCCAAATGAACCCAATCTAGAGCCGAATTGGCTGCATAAGTGGCATATCCTTCGGTAAAGGAGAGATTATCGAGAAAATATTGGGCAATGTGAACATAGTGTTCTTTGTTGTATTGCGCTTGATACATGTGGCCAGGAATGCCTTCATGGGCAAAGGTGTCATACATCATAAGGCTTGCGGGATCATCTCCATAATCGCGCACATTGTAGCGAATTTCGTAAGGGCGCGTGCTATCCACACAAGGACGAACAAAGTACGCCACGATTCCATCGGTGGATTGTTCATTGGAAAGCGGCTTGATTTCATAATTCATCGCCTCGACAACGGGAAATTTAGCGGGATACCGTTCTTCTAAAAAAGGCATAATCTCTTCAATGGTCGTAAAGCTTGTTTGGGGATCTTCCGCTTCTAAAATGGCCTCTTCGTTGTTGCGCAACAAGCGGCGATAGGCATCGGTGGTATCGTTCATGGCGCGTTTAATTTCTTCGCGCAACTCTTCGATGGTTTCATCGGTACCGACTTGGCTTTTTAATAACAATTCATAGTACGCTTTGCCATTTTCAAAGGACCCCAATCCCACAAGCGCTTTGTTTTGTTTCTTAACTGCTTGTAAGCCAGAGATCATCGTTTCATAAGCAGGGAAAAAGGATTGGTTTAAAGCCTCTTCAATGGCCTCTTTGGCCTTTTTAGTTTCCTCTTCACTTAAGACTAAGCCATCGACTTCGGCGAAGAGTTCATTGGTCACCGCAGAATCACTTTGGTTTTTCAAAACCGATTGGCACGTTTCTAAGGCTTCATCCATATCGATCGAGAAGGTCTTGGCCTCGATTTGTTTTTGGGTGAATTCTAAGCCTTCTTCTACAAAGCGAGGAACATCTTTCAAGAGTTCGACAAGATAAGAAACGTCATCAGCCGAATACAAGCGGTATTCGGAGAAATAGGTGACCAACAAAGAGGGAATTCCATCATCCGAAGACCAGATGTTTCCTAAATATTCATATTTTTCATCGCAAAGCTCTAAAGACAATTCAAATTCTCGAATAAAGGCTTGACGAATTTGGCGATTGATTTTGCTGAGATCGGAATCATCCATGGCCAAGAGTTCATCCAACCAGCTTTGTAGTTCCTTGACTTCTTCTGGATCAGTAAAAAAGGTTCCAAGCGTTACATCGCATTTGGAAGGATCAATGCCATACGCTTGCGGATTTTCAAAATAGGAATGACAGGTCGTGTAATCGCTTTGACATTGTTCCAAAACAAAGCGATCCAAAAAAGCGGAAAATTCAGCATCCGTGGTAGGCGTTTTTTGAGTCGTACTTTCTTCTTGGCTTTTTGAAGGAATAGAAGACAGGGAAGAGGAAGGCTGCGAAGAAGTGCATCCAGCTCCCAATAGAGCACAAAGGGCGAAGGCTAACCATTTTTTAAATTTCATTTGAACTCCTTTCTCGCTTAAGCGCCACAATTGATGGTCGGGATAAAAAGTATTGTGAAATAAAAAAAGTGAATAATCTACCTTTAATAGAGAGAAGTTTCCTTGATTCAAAAAAGGCTTCCTCTTTCTTTTTTTCTTTTCTTCCAGAGGTAAAAAGCAGTGTTCTCTTTTAAAATCGTGCAATGGTTTTCAACATCCTTTTTGATTTCATCAAATCTTTTGTCTTTATTTTAAAATAGGGAAGAAAAGAAGGGGACTAGAATTTAACCTCGATTTTAAACACCAAAGAAATGAAAAAGCCACCGACGAGAAGTCAGTCCACCAGAAAACCAAAGTCCTTTCCCTTAAGCCAGTAAACCTTTAAAGACTCATTAAAAGGGGCTTATCCATGTCCTTAAAATCTCTTCGTCTTTTAAAAAATAGTCATTGAGCCAAAATCATTTCTTGTTTTCTCTTTGACGAAAGTTCTTTTCAAGTATCTATAGCTTAGAGTATTTCAAAGAAAAAAAAGCCCAATATCGGCCTTTTTAGATACTTTTTTAAACTTTATGTCTATTTTCCTTTTTTCTTTCTCGAAATTTCGTTAAAGTTTGTGAATGATTTCACTTTCTAAAAGAAAATACTTCGTCTCAGCTTTTCCTCTTAGAAAGGAAAAATGAAAACGGTAACCTTTGGGAAAAAGGAAACCGCTTTTTTCTAAAGTTCATTCAATTTGTGCTTAAAGTCTTTCGCTTTCTTTATCTTTAAAGGGGAAAAAGGCAAAATAGAGCGCGATAGATCTTAAAATGGTCATTCTGAACAAACACTTGTTTATAAATCACAATCGAATCCTCTATAAAAAGGTTTTGGATTGGACCCAAATAGTTTAAAGGTTAAAAAAAATAGAAAGGAAGTTTTCATGCTTAAAAAAATCAGTATCTCGAATGGTCAAGTGGTTTTGAATTATAACCGAGCCTATCCCAAAAATCGTGAAGCCTTGTTGAAAAGTCGAACGTTTGAAAAGTTTGTCACCTACTTCATTCGCATTCAAAAAGAAACCGATCCAAAAAACTTTGCTTATTTTACGCAAGATGGCGCTTTGGATGTTCCTACCGCTTCTCATGAATTCGTTCAGTTCTTACGTCAATTAATCGTTTTTGATTATGAAGAGTTGGCCGATAACCCGCTGGAACGCGATCGGGAACAACTTTTAAAGCTCATTGAAGATCTATATCACGGTTGGCGTTCGTTACGCCGTTTTGGCTTTATGAATTCCAACAACACCCCTGATTTTGGAATTAACTCCTTAGTGGGCCACGATTCGGCATTTAACGATTTGATTTTGCGGACCTATCGCTTATATGAAGAAAAAATTCGAGGGCGAGCCAATTTGGTGTATCGTCAAGTTCAAGCAGGAACCAATGCTTGTTTCTCCGTGCATAAAGTTCAACACTTCTATGCGGAAGATTATTTACAATTGCGTTCAGTTCCGATGATTGATCGCGTCATGATTCGTACCCCAATGATTCTTCATCCTGGTAGCTCCAAGAGAACGGGAATGTTTACCGAAACAAAGGATCACCCTATGGATATGTTGGCCATTAATCCAGAAGAATGGTTCTGCTTGCCTTTGAAAGTTGGAAAATTGTTGTTGTTTTTATATTTCAACGTAAAATACATTTCTTTGGCGCTTTCCATGGTCAATCTCTTTGAACTGGCAACGATTGAAGAATCGGAGAAAAAACCTGATTTGATTATGATCTATGGAAACGAAGATCATCTTAACGAAACCAAATACTACCATGATGAAGAAAATGATTTATGGGTAGGTCGTATTTCCGATCATCCTCGCATGGAATACTTTGGCTATCTCAAGAAAATGGCCTTGACTCTTCACAATTTAGCGATGATGAAAGGCGGATGGTTACCCATTCATGGTGCGATGGTCAACTTGATCTTCAACGATGGCAAACAAAAAGGAGTCATCTTAATGGGTGACTCAGGAGCCGGTAAATCCGAATCCATTGAAGCCTTGAAAGTCGTAGGTCGTGATTTGATCAAAGATGTTCAAGTTGTCTTTGATGATATGGGAACCATTCACTTAGAAAATGGCGTTCCCTATGGGCAAGGAACGGAAACGGGAGCTTTCATTCGTTTGGATGACTTGGATCCAGGAACTCCCTATCAAGATATGGATCGCTCTGTTTTCTTTGCCCCAGAAAAACCCAATGCGCGTATGGTAGTTCCCGCTTCGAGTTATTCCTTCATCACCCAAAACCATCCCATCGACTTGTTCTGTTATGCCAACAACTACACGGATGCGCATGGTATCCAACAGCTTCCTTTGGAAGAATTTAAAGAAACCTGTAAAGCGGGTACTCGTATGGCCCTTGGAACGACACAAGAAAAAGGCCTTTCCAAAACCTACTTTGCCAATCCCTTTGGTCCGATGCAGGAACAAGACCTCTGTGATCCTTTAATCGATACGGTGATGCAGTCTTTAGAGGACAACAACATCTTCCTTGGTGAGATTTATACCCATCTTGGCTTTGATAAGATGAACCGTGAAGGCATTGAAGATGCAGCCCGCCAGCTGCTTGAATTCTTGATTCATGGCGAAGATGAAATCATTAAAGAAGAAAACAAAGTTGCTAAAAAGCAACAAGCTTATCAAGAAGCCGAAGCAGAAATTTCCGATCCAAAAGACGAAGATTAACTTCAAAAAGGTGCAAACGAAAGATCGTTTACACCTTTTTTTTACGCGTATCCTTAGACTCAAAACAATGATAATTAGATTTCTTCCTATCTCAATTAAAAATTGATGGTCAACCTATTACTAGTATTACTTTATCCTCTAAGTCTCTTTCATATCCTGGTGAAGAGTTAGAACCAGCGCCGGTGACCGTTAAAAAAGATGACGTGACTCCCTTAAAACCAGAGGAAGAATATATCGTAAAGTATAAAAATAATAAAAATGCTAGAACAGCCACAGCAATTCCTATAGGTAAAGGAAAGTATACTGAGGGAGCTACTACAACTTTCAAAATTACTCCAGCTTCAATTGATAAGGCTACTGTAACTATAGAACCTAGTGCTTAGTCTTATACTGACACAGCCATTGAGCTCACAACCGTTACTGTTATATTAGATGATAAGATTTTAACCAAAGACACTGACTACACTGTAGCCTACTCAAATAACATAGATGTTGGTGTAGCTACTGTAACTGTTACTGGTATAGGAATTATAACGAAACAGTATCTAAAAATTATGTAATCAAATTAAATAATAGTGGCGGCTCTAGTTCTAGCGGAGGTGGTTCTAACAAACAATCTACCCCCCCTAAACCAATAGTAAATTTTACTGCTATATATCGTCTCTACAAACATTAAACAGGCGAACATCTCTATACAATTGATAAAAATGAAAGAGATACTTTGCTCACAAGCGATACTTGGCAAGATGAGAGCCAAGGATGGATAGTACCATCCGTTTCTGTTTATCCTGTATATCGTTTATTGAATCCAAATACTGGTGATCATCATTACACCATGGATAAGAATGAGTTTGAAACTCTTCCAACTTGAGGTTAGATAGCTGAAGGAATTGTATTCTACTCTGCTTACAACGATAATCCAGAAAAGACAATCTTCTATCGCTTGTATTAATCCAAATATGATAGGTATGGGAATGAATCACTATACCACAGACCCACACGAGCGGGATACGCTTGTATCCCAAGGTTGGATCCATGAAGGAACAGCTTGGGCTGGTCTTAAATCTAAATAAAAATGTGACCCGATGAATATCGGGTCTTTTTGTATCTCTGTAAAGAGTAGTATATTTTTTATTATTTTAGTGTTGAAATTAATTAGTGTTGTATGAAATTATTTTAAAAACAAAAAAGACCTGATTCCTAGATCTAGGTTTCAGGTCTAAGTTATTTTATGGTTTCAATCCATGCCAAGCAATTCCTTCGTATTTCCAGCCTTGACTTATTAGAATATTCTTTTCATTTTCATCGGCAGTATAGTGATGAGAACTGGCATCTTTAGCTACAGGATTGTAAAGACGATGAAGTTGAACAATTCCTTCGGCCTTAGAATCCGCAGAATAAAGACCAATTCCTTCTTGATTCCAACCCAAAATCGCTAAGGTATCATATTCATTTTTATCTATTGTATAGTGATGCTCACCTGTATTTGGATTGCATAAA